>JBMDWR010000225.1:0-14115 GCA_048594645.1 Actinomycetota bacterium | reverse complement strand
CTCGGTCGCGACGGCATCGATCTGCTCCGGCACGTTCGCGTCCATCTCGAGCACGTCGACCGGCTCCGGCAGTCGGCGTGCCGACTTCTCCGTGATGCTCATCGCGCGGCCGAACGACGTCAGGACGATCTCGGCACCGTGCTCCTGCGCCGCCCGCGCAGCCGCGTAGGCGATCGACTCTCGCGTCAGCACGCCCGTGACGAGCAGTTTCTTCCCCTCGAGCAGCATCGCGGCCTCCTCGGTTCCGCGCATGCTACCGGGCCCGTGGTATCGGTAAGCCGTGCTGGATCTGGAACGCGTCGCGAAGGTCGAGCTCCATCGTCACCTCGAGGGGGCGATCCGGCTCCAGACCATGCTCGAGCTGTACCTCGGGGCGGGCCACCCGCTCCCCGAGACGACGCCGGAGGAGCTCTCGGCCCGTGCGCAGGTGCTCGAGCCGATGGAGAGCCTCGAGGCGGTGCTCCAGCGGTTCACCCTCGCACAGGGCGCGTTCTGGGACGAGGCCGCGGCCGAGCGGATCGCGTTCGAGGCGGTGGAGGACCTCGCCGCGGACGACGTTCGGCTCGCCGAGCTACGCTTCTCGCCCGAGTTCCTATGCGAGCCGCACGGGCTGGACTGGGACGGGGCAATGGCGGCGATCGTCCGCGGCGTCGAGCGCGGCGCCCGCGCGTTCGACGTCACCATCGGTCTGATCGCGATCGCCAGCCGCAACTACGGCATCGCCTCGGCCGAGCGCACGGTCGCGTTCGCGATCCGGCACCGCGAGCACCTGGTGGCGTTCGACCTCGCCGGGGACGAGCGCGCGTACCCGCCGTCGCTGTACCGGGACGTCGTCGCCGAGCTCGCGGGCTCCGGCCTGAAGCTGACGACGCACTACGGCGAGTCCGGCGGCCCGATGTTCCCGCGCGAGGCGGTCGAGGTCCTGGGCTCGATGCGTCTGGGGCACGGCGTGAGCGTCGCCGAGGATCCCGAGGTCGTGGCGCTCGTCCGCGATCGCGGCGTGGCGCTCGAGATGTGCCCGACGTCGAACCGCCGGACGCACGCCGTGGGCGAGATCGGACGCCACCCGGCGAGGCGCCTGCTCGACCAGGACGTGGCGGTCACGATCAACACGGACAACCCCGGTCTGTTCGCCGTCGACCTGACGGGCGAGCTGGAGGTGTGCCGCGCCGCGCTCGGGTTCACGGACGACGACGTCCGCCGCGTCACCGCCAACGCCCTCGACGCGAGCTTCGTGGACGAGGCCGCGAAGGCCGACGTCCGCCGGCGTCACTTCGGGTGGGTCGATCGAGGAGGTGTCAGCGGAGGGCGCTGAGCGCCTTCCACTGGTCGAGCGTGATCCCCGTGAACGTGTAGTAGCTCGCCCCGATCACGTCGCGCTCGCGAACCGTGTTCACGAACCCACGGGTCTCGGCCCCCGTTGCGTCGAACGAGATGCCGCCGACGACGTGGATCGGCACGTTCATCCCCGCTGTCTTCTGCCGGATGATCACCAGGTTCTGCGCCGTGTACCGGGCGGCGCCCCGTGGCCCCTTCACGCGGTACGTGTAGTACGTCATGGGCAGGAACACGTCGTACGTGCTCGCGAGCCGGCGCCACGGGAAGGACGGCCAGAAGCGCGGATCCGTTCGGACGAGGCGGTGGGGCGAGGCCACGATGGCGCCGAGCGGGTAGCCCTCACCAGCGATGCTCCGGATCCGTTGAGAAAGACGCAGGAGGCGCGCCGTCCGCACCCACGGCTTGCGGACCTCGGGCGACTCGATATCGAGCGCGAACGAATCGAACCGGTTGCCGTCATCGGTCGTGAGGCGGATCGCCCGGACGGTTCGGCGCAGGTCGAGCGCCAGGTCGCGGAACCCCGGCAGGTACCACGCGACGACCTTCAGGCCGTGGCGATGCGCAGCGTCGAGGAACGCTTCGACCTCGTGCTTGTAGACGAACGGGCCGTTCCGGCTGTAGTTGGAGGTCTGCAGGTAGATCGTCTTGACCCCGTGCGCGGCCATCGACCGCACCGTGTGCACCGGGTGCTCCCACGCCGCGTCGTCGTAGATGTCGATCCACGTCCCCAGGCCCCGGTACGGTCCCGTGGGCTCCGTGATCACGACGCGGTCGTCGTTCGCCTGCGAGCCGAGCGTCGGGTCTCCGCCGGGCGGACCGACGCGAGCCGCCGGGCGGGCATCCAACCGAACCGTTCGCTCGGGATGCTTGGCAGCACCCACGACCTCGGGTGACGTCGCGCACGCTACCAGCCCTACCGAACCCACCAGAGCGAGCGCGAGCGCGCGCGCGACCGCCGACCCCATGCACCATCCCCCCTGCGGCTGTTATCTGGATCGAAGGAATAACGTCGGCACAGGGTTGCAGGTTCGGTTCGGACTGCAAGCATCTTCGAGACCATCCGCCACAACGTCTCCGCGTTGCGCGCGGAAGCGACGGGTGACGGACGGCTAGCATTACCGATCCCGACGCGACGGGAGACGGATCGAGGAGTGGCCACCACGGATGCAGCGACGCGCCTGATCGAACGCTACTGGGACGGGCTCCTGGAGACCGAGCCGCTCCTCGGCACGGTCGTCGGCGACGAGCGGTTCGACGACCGTCTCCCCGACCCCGGTCCGGCCGGCCGCGCGGCGCGCGAACGCCTGCACCGAGGCGCGCTCGAGGAGCTGGGCCTCCTCGACGCGGACGAGGTGGACGCCGACACCCGGATCACGCTCGACATCCTGGAAGCGATCGCCCGGCGCGACCTGATGGCGCTCGAGCACCGGATCGACCGGCTCTCGGCCGTCAGTCACCTCTGGGGCCCGGCGGGCCTCGTGGGTGAGCTCGCCTCGCTCCAGCGCGTCGACTCATCTGAGCGCGTCGAACGCTACGCGGCGCGGATCGCCGCCACGCCTGATCACTACGACGCGGTGATCGAGATCATGCGCGAAGGGGTCGCCGACGGCGTCACGGCTCCGCGTCTCGTCGTCGAACGAGCGATCGCGCAGACCGAACGGCTGCTGGGCGCCGGGGTGGACGGGTCGCCGGCGCTTACGCCCCTGGGCGACGACGACGCCGATGGCCGCGAACGGGTCTCGCGAGCGATCGCGGAGCAGCTGCTTCCATCGCTCGAGCGCTACGCGGCCGCGCTGCGCGAGTACCTGCCGAGCGCGACCGAGACGATCGGGCTGTCGGCGCTGCCCGGCGGCGTGGAGATGTACGCCGCGCAGGTCGTCTCGTGGACGACGCTCGAGCTCGACGCGCGCGAGGTCCACGAGCTGGGCCTCCGGGACCTCGAACAGATCCAGGACGAGCGTCGGCGTTCGGCGGAGGCGCTCGGGTTCTTGGACGCCGCGGCGGCGGAGGAGGCGCTCGCCCGCGGCGGCTTCGGCTCTCCGGAGGAGCTGAAGGCCACGGCCGAGGCGCAGGTGCGCAAGAGCTGGGAGGCGGCTCCGACGTGGTTCGGCCGCGTGCCGAGCGCCAACTGCGAGGTCCGGCTCGTCGAGCCGTTCCGCGAGGCCGACATGCCGTTCGCCTTCTACAACCCGGGGACGGAGGACGGGTCGCGCCCGGGCGTCTACTACGTCAACGGGTTCGAGCTGGAGAGCAAGCCCAGGCACCACCTCGCGTCCACCACCTACCATGAGGCGAACCCCGGACACCACTTCCAGACGCGGCTCGAGGAGGAGATGGAGGGCAGGCCGCCACTGCGCAGGTTCGGCGGGTTCCTTGCTGGCAGCTCGTTCACCGAAGGCTGGGGGCTGTACAGCGAGCGCCTCGCAGACGAGATGGGCCTCTACCAGGACGAGGCCGAACGCCTCGGGATGCTCGACCTCCAGGGCATGCGCGCCGCCCGCCTCGTGGTCGACACGGGGATCCATGCGCTCGGCTGGACGCGTGAGCGCTCGATCGCGACGCTCGAGGGAGCCGGCGTGTCGGCCTCCGATGCCGCCGTCGAGACCGACCGGTACATCACGCTGCCGGGCCAGGCGCTGTCCTACAAGATCGGGCAGTTCGAGATCGAGCGTCAGCGCGCGGCCGCGGCGGAACGCGAGGGGTCTGCGTTCTCGGTCGCGGCCTTCCACGACCGGCTGCTCGCTCTCGGATCTTTGCCGCTCGCGGCGCTGCGCCGAGAGCTCGGCGGGTAGCGCGTCCCGGACGGCGAACGCGCAGGTCGGCGACCACGGCGGACGACGGGCCGGACGGCCCGACCACGATGGGCCTCCCCGCCTAGCGCCGACCGGCTCGCGCCTGAGACGTTGACGGCATGGAGACCGAACGGCTTCGGGTCGGCGTGCCGCTCGAGACGTTCCCGGGCGAGAGCCGCGTCGCGCTCGTCCCCGCGGTTCTCGCCCAGCTCTCGAAAGCCGGCATGGACGTCATCGTCGAGACCGGCGCCGGCGAGGCGAGCGGCTTCCCCGATGATGCGTACGTCGCGCACGGCGCCCGGATCGGAACGCGCGACGACGTGTTCGAAGCCGACGTCGTCGTGCAGGTCCGCACGTGCGGGATGAACCCAGATCGCGGCCGCGACGACATCGAGCGGTTCCGGCCCGACCAGGTGATCGTCGGCATGGCGGACCCGCTCGTGTGTCCGGTGGGCGTCCAACAGGCGGCCGACCACAAGATCATCGGCTTCGCGCTCGACTTCATGCCGAGGATCACCCGCGCCCAGGGCATGGACGTGCTCTCGTCCCAGTCCACGGTCGTCGGATACAAGGCGGTCCTGATGGCGGCCGACCGGCTGCCCAAGATGTTCCCGATGCTCACGACGGCCGCCGGCACCGTGCCGCCCGCGCAGGTGTTCGTCGTGGGCGCCGGCGTCGCGGGGCTGACGGCGATCGCGACGGCCAAGCGGCTCGGCGCCGTCGTGCAGGCGTACGACGTTCGCCCCGCGGCGCAGGAGGACATCGAGAGCGTCGGCGCTCGCTGCATCCTGCTCCCGCTGCAACCCGGAGACGCCGAGGACAAGGCGGGGTACGCGCGTGAGCTCGGCGAGTCCTTCTACCGGCGGCAGCAGGAGCTGATGGCGCAGGTCGTCGCCGGCGTCGACGCCGTGATCACGACCGCCGTGATCCCCGGCAGGAGGGCGCCGATCTTGATCACCGCCGACGCCGTCGCTCAGATGCAGCCCGGCTCCGTGGTCGTGGACTGCGCGGCCGAGCGCGGCGGCAACTGCGAGCTGACCAAGCCCAACAAGCGCGTCGTGACCGAGAACGGGATCACGATCCTCGGACCCACCAACCTCGCCTCCAAGGTGCCGTACGAGGCCAGCTCGATGTACGCGAAGAACGTGACCGCGTTCCTCCTGCACCTCGTGAAGGACGGACGCATCGACCTGGACCTCGAGGACGAGATCATCAGCGGCACGCTCGTGACGCAAGGAGGCGAGATCGTCAACAAGCGGGTCCGCGAGTCGCTCGCGGAGGTGCAGGATGTCTGAGACGCTCGAGGTCAGCCTCTTCATCTTCATGCTTGCGTCGTTCCTCGGTTACGCCGTGATCACGCGCGTCCCGGGGCTCCTGCACACACCCCTGATGTCGCTCACCAACGCCCTGTCGGCCATCTCGATCGTCGGATCCCTGATCCTCGCGGGCGCCGGAGAGGAGGTGTTCGCGACGATCCTCGGGGCCGTGGCGGTGTTCGCCTCGACCACGAACATCGTCTCGGGCTTCCTGATCACCGACCGGATGCTGAAGATGTTCAAGCGGCGTGAGCGGCCGGCCAAGCCCGGCGCCCCGACGGGATCGGGGGCGACCGCATGAACGATTTCGCGAACGACACGCTGATGCCGCTCGCGTACCTGTTCGCCGCGGCGTGCTTCGTTCTGGCTCTCAAGTGGCTGTCGCACCCGACGACGGCTCGGCGCGGCGTCCGGACGGGCGAGGTCGGGATGCTCGTGGCCGTCATCGCCACGCTGTTCGCGTTCGAGATCGTGGACTTCCGTTGGATCGCCATCGCGATCGTCGGCGGCGTGGCGCTCGGCGTTCCGCTCGGGTTGCTCGTCCCGATGACGGCGGTCCCGCAGCGGACGGCGCTGTCCCACGCGTTCGGCGCCCTCGCGGCGGGCCTGGTCGGCGCGGCCGAGTACTACCTCCAGCGGCCGGACATCGACACGGCCGTGATGGTGGCGCTGGGGCTCGAGGTCGTGCTCGGGTTCCTCACCTTCACGGGCTCGCTGATCGCGGCCGGCAAGCTGCAGGGCATCGTCCGCGACCGTGCGTGGGTCTATCGCGGGCAGAACGTCGTGAACCTGGCGATCCTCGGCGCGGCGATCGTGATGGTCGCGCTGCTGGTCGTCGACCCCGGCCGGGCGGTCCTGTTCCCGGCGATCATCGCGCTGTCGCTCATCTTCGGCGTCATGCTCGTGATCAGGATCGGCGGCGCGGACATGCCGACGGTCATCTCGCTCCTCAACTCCTACGCGGGCCTGTCGGCCGCGATGATGGGGTTCGTCCTCGACAACAAGCTGCTGATCGTTGCGGGCGCGCTGGACGGCTCGAGCGGGTTCGTGCTGTCGATCATCATGTGCCGCGCGATGAACCGGTCGTTCACCAACGTGCTGTTCGGCGGCTTCGGTGCCGAGGCGGCGGTCGGCGAGACCGAGAGCCGGCCCGTTCGGAGCGTGGATCCGGAGGAGACGGCGTTCCTGCTCGACGCCGCGCGTTCGATCGTGATCGTCCCGGGCTACGGGATGGCGGCGGCGCAGGCGCAGCACAAGGTCCGCGAGCTCTCGGATGCGCTGCTCAAGCGCGGCGTGACCGTGCGCTTCGCGATCCATCCGGTCGCCGGGCGCATGCCCGGGCACATGAACGTGCTCCTTGCCGAGGCGAACGTCCCGTACGACCAGCTGTTCGACCTCGACACGATCAACCCCGAGTTCCCGCAGACGGACGTGGTCCTGGTGGTCGGCGCGAACGACGTCGTCAACCCGGCGGCGCGTTCCGATGAGGGCAGCCCGATCTACGGGATGCCGATCCTGGACGCCGACCAGGCCGCGAGCGTGATCGTGGTGAAGCGATCGATGCGTTCGGGCTTCGCGGGCGTGGACAACGAGCTCTTCTACCTCGACAAGACGCAGATGCTCTTCGGGGACGCGAAGCAGGTGATAGGGGAGGTCGTCGGGGAGCTGTCGAAGCTCCCCATGAAGGAGGTGGCGGCAGCATGACGCTGACGGACACGGCCGAGGGGGTGAGGGAGCACGCGTGGGTGCGGGCGCTCCGAACCGGTTCGCCTGCGCCCGTCCCGTTCCGCGGCGTCGAGCTGCTCGAACATCCGCTCCTCAACAAGGACTCGGCCTTCACCGAAGACGAACGTGAGGCGTTCGGCCTGCGCGGGCTCCTTCCGCCACGGGTCGTCTCGATCGAGGAGCAGGTCGATCTGGAGATCGAGAAGAACCGCCGGAAGGGCGACGACCTGGAACGGTTCATCGGCCTGGCCGCGCTGCAGGACCGCAACGAGACGCTGTTCTACCGCGTGCTGACGCAGCATCTCGAGGAGCTGATGCCGATCGTGTACACGCCGGTCGTCGGCCGCGCGTGCCAGGAGTACAGCCACATCCTCCGCCGGCCGCGAGGGCTCTGGCTGACGCCGGACGACGTCGGGCGGATGCCACAGTTGCTGCGCAACGCCCGTCACGAGGACGTGCGCCTGATCGTGGCGACCGACAACGAGCGGATCCTGGGGCTGGGCGACCAGGGCGCGGGCGGCATGGGCATCCCCGTGGGGAAGCTGGCGCTGTACACGGCCGGCGCGGGGATCCACCCGGCGCTCACGCTGCCGGTCTCGCTCGACGTCGGGACGGACAACGAGGCGCTCCTATCGGATCCGATGTACTGCGGCTACCGGCACGAGCGCCTCCGCGGGCCCGTCTACGACGACTTCATCGAGGCGTTCGTCGAGGGCGTGCTCGAGGTCTTCCCTCACGCGGTCCTGCAATGGGAGGACTTCAAACAGCACAACGCGATCCGCCTGCTCGACCGCTATCGCCACAGGATCACCTCGTTCAACGACGACATCCAGGGGACGGCCGCCGTCATCGTCGGCGGGATCCTCTCGGCGCTCCGCGTCCTCGACGAACCGCTCGCGTTGCAGCGGTTCGTGTTCGTCGGCGCCGGGGCGGCCGGGATCGGGATCGCACGGTTGGTCCGAGCCGCCATGACGCGCGAGGGCGCCTCGGAGGCCACGATCCGCAGGGCGATCGCGCAGCTGGACTCGCACGGTCTCACCTACGAGGGGCGCGAGCCGCTGGACGATGACAAGCGCGAGTTCGCGCTCGGTCCGGACGAGATGACCGCCCACGGGTTCGAGCCGGGTCGCAACCACGACCTGGTCGCCGTGACCGAGGCCGTGAGGCCGACCTTCCTGATCGGCACCAGCGGCACGCCGGGCGCCTTCTCCGAGCGGGCGATCCGCGCGATGGCGGCGCATGCACGGATCCCGGTGATCATGCCGCTGTCGAACCCGACCTCCAAGACCGAGGCTCGGCCTGTGGACATCTTCGACTGGACCCGCGGACGCGGCATCGTCGCGACCGGCAGTCCGTTCGCGCCCGTGCGCCGGGGCGATCGGGAGCACGTCGTCGGCCAGGCGAACAACGCGTTCGTGTTCCCGGGCATCGGCCTCGGCGCCGTCGTCTCGGAGGCCCACGAGGTGACCGACGGGATGTTCCTCGCGGCCGCCGACGCGCTCGCCGCGACGGTGAGCGACGACCGGATCCGCGACGGCATCGTGTACCCGCACCAGTCCGAGCTCCGCGCCGTGTCGCGAGCCGTCGCGATCGCGGTGGCACGTTGCGCGCGGGACGAGGGCGTCGGTCGTCACTTCACGGATCCGCAGATCGCGGAGGCCGTCGACGACATGGTCTGGGCGCCCGCGTACGTGCCGTACGAGCCGGTCTGAGCCGGCCGATACCGGCGTTTGACGCTCGGGAGCGCGATGCGGGACGCTGCCCGTCCCGATCGCAGGAGCGGAGCCTGAAGCAGACCACGATCGATCGCACGCGCGTCGCCGACCTGATGCGGCGTGAGCTCGACCGCTTCGAACGCGAGCACCCGCGTTCGCGAGAGCTGTTCGAACGCGGCAAGGCCAACCTCCTCGCGGGCGTGCCGATGCCGTGGATGAGCGAGTGGGCCGGCCCCTACCCGGTGTTCGTCGACGAGGCGCACGGTGCGCGGTTCACCGACGTGGACGGGCACGAGTACGTCGACCTGTGCCTCGGCGACACCGGCGCGATGACCGGTCACGGCCCACCGGAGGCGGTGGCCGCGATCGCCGAGCGTTCGGGCAAGGGGATCACGCTGATGCTCCCGACGGAGGATGCGATCTGGGTCGGGTCGGAGATGGAACGGCGCTTCGGCCTGCCGTTCTGGCAGTTCTGCCTGACGGCGACCGACGCCAACCGGTTCACGCTGCGCCTTGCGCGGGCGATCACGGGACGGCCGAAGGTCCTGATCTTCAACTACTGCTATCACGGCACGGTCGACGAGACGGTCGTCACGATCGAGGAGGGCGTCGGCGGACCGCGTCCGGGCAGCATCGGCCCGCCCGTCGACCCGATGGAGACGACGCGGGTGGTCGAGTTCAACGACGTGGCGGGGCTCGAGCGGGCGCTCGCTCAGGAGGACGTCGCGTGCGTCCTCGCCGAGCCGGCGCTCACCAACATCGGGATCGTCCTTCCCGAACCCGGCTACCACGACGCCCTCCGTCGCCTGACGCGTGAGCACGGGACGTACCTCGTGATCGACGAGACTCACACGATCTCGGCCGGGCCGGGCGGCGCGACGCGGGCGTGGAACCTCGAACCGGACTTCGTGACGATCGGCAAGCCCCTCGCCAGCGGCGTCCCCGCGGCGTGCTACGGGATGAGTCGAGAGGTCGGCGAGCGGGCGACCGCGTACATGGCCACGCTTCCGACCACCGACGTCGGCGGGATCGGCGGGACGCTTTCGGGGAACGCACTGTCCCTCGCGGCGATGCGCGCGACCCTCGAGCACGTCCTCACCGATGAGGCGTTCGAGCGGATGATCGCGCTCGGCGCGCGTTGGGCCGACGGGGTGAAGAGCGCGATCGAGCGGCACGGGCTTCCGTGGGAGGTCCAGCGGATCGGCTGTCGTGCAGAGTATTGGTTCGTCCCTACGCCGCCCCGCACCGGCGGTGACGCGGCCGCGGCCGACGACCACGAACTGGCTCGGTTCACGCACCTGTACGCGCTCAACCGCGGCATCCTGCTCACGCCGTTCCACAACATGGCCCTGATGTCGCCGGCGACGACGGAGGCCGACGTCGACGCGCACACGGTCGTCTTCGACGAGATGGCGGCCGAGCTCGTCGGGTGACCACCGGCGCCGAGGGCACGGAACCGCAAGCCCGCGACCGATGGGCGGCGTAGGCTGCGGACGATGGTCGACGCGATCGGGACGTTCCAGTGGCTCGTGATCGACACCGTCGATCCCGTTCGGATCTCGCCCTTCTGGTGCGCGCTGCTCGGCGCCGAGGAGCGCGGCTGGTTCGGCGACGACTACCTGATGCTGGACACGCCCGACGGCGCGCCCCAGATCGCGTTCCAGCGCGTCCCGGAGGCCAAGGCCGTGAAGAACCGCCTGCACGTCGACGTCCAGGTCGACGAGCTCGACGACGCGGCGAGGCGCATCGAGGGGTTCGGCGGCTCGGCGGTGTCCGCGATCCTCGAGCTTCCCGGCGGCTACCGCTGGCGCGTGATGGCCGACCCCGAAGGCAACGAGTTCTGCATCGTTCCGCGGAACGAGTGACCGGATCCATGGCCGCCGACGGCGTCGGTCACGCGCCGATCGTCAACACGGCCTTGCCGCGAACCCGCCGTTCGAGCAGCGCCGAGATCGCCCCGGCCGCGTCCGTCCACGGGACCTCGAGATCGACCTCGCTGCGCAGCCGACCCGTCGTGACGAGCTCGGCGAGGTGGATCAGGTGCCCGGCGCCGATCCGGCCCTCGAGCAGCTCGTGCGTCACGAAGAAGCCGCGGAGCGCCGGCCGCCCGCGCCGGTAGAACCCGCGCGCGTCGAACGTCGTCCGCTCGTTCGACGAGTTGCCGAACGACACGATCGTGCCATCCGGCGAGACGCGGCCGAGCGCGGCGGCGAGGCTCGCCCCGCCGACCGACTCGAGGATCAGGTCGAAGGGGTCGCCCTCGGGCTCGAGATCCAGGACGACCTCGTCGGCGCCGAGCTCCGCGAGGCCGGCCGCACGCTCGGGGCGACCCACGATCGCGGTCACGCGCGCTCCGCCCGCATGCGCGATCTGAACGGCGAAGCGTCCGACGCCGCCCGCCGCGCCGGTGATCGCGACGCGTCTGCCCGAGAGCGGTTCGCCGAACGCCAGCGTCCCGACGGCGGTCAGGCCGGCGACGGGGAGCGTCGACGCGACGCCGAGCGCGAGTTCCTCCGGGATCGGCGCCAGATGATCGGTGCGAACGGCCACGCGCTCGGCCCATGCGCCACCGTTCGCCCAGCCGAGCACGCGCGTTCCAGCGGGTGGCCCGGACCCGTCGGGCGCGGCCTCGGCGACGACGCCGGCGAGGTCCCATCCGGGCCGCCATCCGTCCTCGGCGTTGCGGAGCGCGATGCATTCGCCGCGATTCAGCGACGTCGCGCGCACCGCGACGACGGCGAAGCGCTCGGCCGGTTCCGGATCGTCGATCTCGCGGATCTCGCTCCCCCCCGGAACGGCCGGCGCGGCGACCAGCGCCCGCATCAGTTGGTCACGCCAACGATGTGGCCGACCCAGTCGTCGCGTTCGAGCGCGTCCAGGATGAACGTCGCGAAGTCCTGCGTCGTCAGCTTTCGCCCCGGACCTGGGGCATCGATCACGGTCTGGTACGAGCCGACGCCGGCATCGTCCACGACCCATGGTGCGGCCCCGATCGTCCATCGAAGCCCGCTCGAGCGGACCACGTCACGGTTCCGACGGTGCTCGCGGGCGTGGGCCGCGAACTCGCCGGAGACCTCCGCGTCGCCGAAGACGTGGTTGTTCGCCGTCACCACGATCTGGCGGATGCCTTCGCGCTTCGCGGCGTCGACGACCACACGCGTGGCGTCCGAGAACGCAGGCTCGTCCTCGGCATCCGCGAGCGCGAGCACCGACACGACGGCCTCGGCGCCGGTGAGCGCCCGCTCCACCGCGACGGTCTCCCGCGCGTCGCCCTCGACGACCGTCATCCGATCCGAGACCTGCGAGGCAGACGCGTCGCGAACGAACGCGGTGATCTCGTTACCGCGTTGGAGACCCTGCGCGACGACGAACCGCCCCGTCCGTCCGGTCGCGCCGAACACCGTCAGCCTCATCGCCGAAGCCTAAGCCGCCGGCCGAGCCTCCGCATCGTCGGGCTCGAGCGCGAGCCGCAGGACCTCGTCGATCGTCTCCACGGCGTGGAAGGTGATGTCCTCTCGGACCTGCTCGGGCACGTCGTCGAGGTCGCCCTCGTTGCGCTTCGGCAGGACGACCTCCTTGAGGCCCGCGCGATGAGCGGCGAGGACCTTCTGCTTCACGCCGCCGATCGGCAAGACCCGTCCCTGGAGGGTCACCTCGCCGGTCATCCCAACCGTGCTCTTCACCGGCCGGCGCGCGAGCAACGAGGCAAGCGCCGTCACCATCGTCACGCCGGCGCTCGGACCGTCCTTCGGCACGGCGCCCGCCGGCACGTGGACGTGGAACCTGCCGCCGAGCTCCGAGCGCCCGATGCCCAGCCCGTCGGCGTGCGACCGCACGTAGCTGAGCGCGATCTGGCCCGACTCCTTCATCACGTCCCCGAGCTGGCCCGTGAGCACCAGACCGTCGCCCTCCGCGCCCTCCAGACGCGTCGCCTCGATGAACAGGACGTCGCCGCCCGTGCCCGTCACTGCGAGACCCGTCGCGACGCCCGGCACGCTGGTGCGCTCGGCGGCCTCGAAGAAGAACCGCGGGCGCCCGAGGTACTCGCGAACGTCTGTCGCGTCGACCCTCACGGGCGGCTGCACGGACCCGCTCGCGAGCTTGGTCGCCACCTTGCGTAGCACCTTGCCGAGCTCGCGCTCGAGGTTGCGGACGCCGGCCTCGCGCGTGTGGTCGACGACGACCTGCCGAACGGCGTCGTCGGTGATCTCGACCTCGTCCGGACGCAGCCCGTTGCGCTCCTCCTGCCTGGCGAGCAGGTGATCGCGCGCGATCGCGACCTTCTCGTCCTCGGTGTACCCGTCGAGGCGGATCACCTCCATCCGGTCGAGCAGCGGTCCGGGGATCGTCTCCGAGACGTTGGCGGTCGAGATGAACAGGACCTCGGACAGGTCGAGGTCGACCTCGAGGTAGTGGTCGCGGAACGTGTGGTTCTGCGCCGGGTCGAGCACCTCGAGCAGCGCGCTCGACGGGTCGCCGCGCCAGTCGGCGCCGACCTTGTCCACCTCGTCGAGCATCATCACGGGGTTCTTCGTGCCGGCCTCCTTCAGGGCGCGGACGATCCGGCCGGGGAGCGCGCCAACGTAGGTGCGCCGGTGCCCCCGGATCTCGGCCTCGTCGTGGATCCCGCCGAGCGAGATCCGCACGAACTTCCTCCCGAGAGCGCGCGCGACGGACTCGCCGAGGGAGGTCTTGCCGACGCCGGGCGGGCCGACGAGCGTGAGGATCGCGCCCGAGCCACGGCCGGCCGCCGGGCCGAGCCCACGCTCCTGCCGCAGCTTCCGCACCGCGAGGTACTCGACGATGCGGTCCTTCACGTCCTCGAGCCCGGTGTGATCCTCGTCGAGGATGCGGCGAGCGTCCGCGATGTCTAGGTTGTCCTCCGTCCGGACGTCCCATGGGATCTCGGTCATCCAGTCGAGGTACGTGCGGATCCAGCCGTACTCGGGAGACTGCTCCGAGGTGCGCTCGAGGCGGTCGAGCTCGCGCTCGGCCTCGGTGCGCGCGCCCTCCGGCATGTTCGCCTCGGCGATCTTCCTGCGGTACTCCTCGACGATGCCTTCGTCCGAGTCCTCGCCCAGCTCCTTGCGGATCGCGTCCATCTGCTGACGCAGGAGGAACTCGCGCTGGTTCTTCTCGAGCCCCTCGCGGACGTCGGTGCGGATCTTGTCCTTCAGCTCGAGCTCGGCGAGCAGGTCGCGCGCCCACGCGAGGACCTTCTCGAGGCGC
>JBMDWR010000224.1:0-10716 GCA_048594645.1 Actinomycetota bacterium | reverse complement strand
CTCCTGGTCGCCCCAGAAGATCGGGCACGACGTCGTGCAGGCGGCACAGAGGATGCACTTGGTCGTGTCGTCGAACCGGTGACGGTCTTCCGGCGACTGGAGCCGCTCGGCGTCGGGCTCGCCGGCGTCGTTGAGGAGGTAGGGAAGCACCGAGCGGTAGCCCGCGAAGAACGGTTCCATGTCGACGATCAGGTCCTTCAAGACGGGAAGACCGCGGATCGGCTCGACCGTCACCCTCGGTGCCACGTCCCGAACGATGACCTTGCACGCGAGGGCGTTCCTGCCGTCGATCATCATCGCGTCCGAGCCGCAGATGCCGTGCGCGCACGATCGACGGAGCGCAAGCGTCCCGTCGTGGTACCACTTGACCTGGTGCAGGGCGTCGAGGAGGCGGTCGTCCGGGTCGGCCTGGATCTCGAACTCGTCCCACCACGACTCCTCGCCGCGCAGTTCAGGGTTGTACCGGCGGATCTTGAGCGTCAGCGTCACGCGATGCGCCGACCCGGCCGAGCGAAGGTCCGAGCTCTCGAGGATGTCTCCCACGCCGGGCTGCGTGGCCATCAGTACTTCCGCTCCATCGGGACGTACGGTCCGAGCTTCACCGGCTTGTGCTCGAGCCGGATCGAGCCATCGGGTTCACGGTACGCGAGCGAGTGCTTCAGCCAGTTGGCGTCGTCGCGCATCGGGTGGTCCTCGCGGTAGTGCCCGCCGCGGCTCTCGTCCCGCGCCAGGGCGGCCGCGACCAGGGCGTCGGCGCATTCGAGGAGGAACCCCAGCTCGACGACCTCCATGAGCTCGGTGTTGAACATCTTGCCCGTGTCCTGGACGTACACGCGGTCGAACCGCTCACGCAGGCTCCCGAGGATCTCCTGCATCTTGCGCAGGCTCTCCTCGGTCCGCACCACGAACGCGAGATCCTGCATCGCGTCCTGGAGGTCGGCGCGGATGTCCGCCGCGTTCGCGCCCTCCGAACGGTTGAGGAGGCCGTCGACCATCTCGCGGACGAAGCCGTCGGCGCGTTCGGGCAGCTCCGGTGCGGTCGCGTCTTCGCAGAAGGAGGCGGCGTGCTTGCCGCTCCTGTGGCCGAACACGACGATGTCGAGCAGGGAGTTGGTCCCGAGGCGGTTCGCGCCGTGGACGCTCACGCACGCGCATTCGCCGGCTGCGTACAGGCCCGGTACGGGCGTCTCGGACTCCCCGACGACGACGCGACCGTCGACGTCGGTGGGGATGCCGCCCATCGCGTAGTGCGCGGTCGGCTGGATCGGGACGAGCTCGGTCGTCGGCTCGACACCGAGGTACACGCGGGCGAACTCGGTGACGTCGGGCAGCTTCTCCTCGATCACCTCGCGGGGGAGGTGGCGGACGTCCAGCCACACGGCGTCGCGGTTCGGCCCCGCGCCGCGGCCCTCCTTGATCTCCTGGAAGATCGCGCGGCTCACCATGTCGCGCGGCGCGAGGTCCTTCACGGTCGGCGCGTAGCGCTCCATGAAGCGTTCCTCCTCGGCGTTCAGCAGGATGCCGCCCTCGCCACGAACCGCCTCCGACAGCAAGATGCCCATCTTGTAGACGCCCGTCGGGTGGAACTGGAAGAACTCCATGTCCTCGAGCGGGATCCCACGGCGGAACAGGACCGCCGGACCGTCGCCCGTCAGCGTGTGGGCGTTGGACGAGACCTTGAACATCCGGCCGAAGCCGCCCGTCGCGTAGACGACCGCCTTCGCCCGGAAGACGTGGAGCTCGCCGGTCGCGAGCTCGTAGGCGACGACGCCGGCGCATGCGCCGTCGACGATCAGCTGGTCGAGGACGTAGAACTCGTTGAAGAACCTGACGTTGCGCTTGACGCACTGCTGGTACAGCGTCTGGAGGATCATGTGTCCCGTCCGGTCGGCGGCGTAGCACGCGCGCTTGACGGGCGCCTCCCCGTGGTTCCGCGTGTGACCGCCGAACCGACGCTGATCGATCTTCCCCTCGGGCGTGCGGTTGAACGGCAGGCCCCAGTGCTCCAGCTCGTAGATCGCCTCGATCGCTTCCTCGCACATCAGCTGGGCAGCCGGCTGGTCGACGAGGTAGTCGCCGCCCTTGACGGTGTCGAAGGCGTGCCACTCGGGGGAGTCCTCCTCGACATTGGCGAGCGCGGCGCAGACGCCGCCCTGAGCGGTCCCGGTGTGCGAACGCGTCGGGTACAGCTTGGAGATCACCGCGGTCTTCACGCGATCGGACGCTTCGATCGCCGCGCGGAGCCCCGCCCCGCCGGCGCCGACGACCACCGCGTCGTACGTGTGGAAGGTCGTCATGGGCTCAGGAGGTTCCCGGCCACTGGCTGGGGTCGAACGTGAACACGACGACCGTGCCGAGGACGAACAGGGCGAACCCCACGACGAAGAAGAACATGTCCACGGCGAACCTGGCCCCCGGCCACCGGACGTAGTCCTGCACGATGATCCGCAGCCCGTTCACCCCGTGGATCAGTGCCAGGACCAGGAGCGCCCAGTCCCACGTTCGCCAGAAGGGGCTGCCCCATCGCGCGGCGACGAAGCCGAAGTCCACCCGGTCCACGCCCTCGTCCCACACGTGCATGATCAGGACGTGCCCGACGGCGAGGATCAGCAGGACGAGGCCGCTGATCCGCATGAACAGCCACGACCAGAGCTCGAACCCTCCCGCGGGGCGCTCACGTCCTCGGTAGCCGAGGAAGCCGCCGCGCGGCGGCGTGGCGATCCGGTCGGGAGCCTCGACCGCCATCACAGCACCCCCGCGTCCTCGAGGATGCTGATCCCCATGATCCAGACGACCGGGATCATGCTGAGCACGAACACGATGGTCGAGAACAGCGCGATCGGCTTCATGTGCTTGGCGCTCGCGGGCCAGAAGTCGAACACCATGATCTTCACGCCGTTGATCGCGTGGTAGAGGACGGCGGCGACCAGGCCTAGCTCGAGCAGCTTGACGACCCAATTGTGGTAGACGCCCACGACCCGGTTGTAGGCCTCGGGTCCCCAGCCGACGACCGCGGTGTCCACCACGTGGGCGAACAGGAACAGGATCACGGCGACGCCGGTGATGCGGTGCAGCAGCCAGGACCATTGTCCCGGACTGCCCTTGTACAGGGTGCCGACGTCGGCCTTCCGCTTCGCCATCCCGAGATCCGTCTCCGAGCGTACCGCCTGCTCGAGCATCCGTCGGAGATCGAGCGGGCGGAGTCTACTTGCCGGAGCCCGGAGTCGGGTCGGGCGCCCCGCGCCCGGGGTGACCAAAGCCCCTAACGGCACCTCGCCCGGTGCCTAGCGTGGGCCTGGAGCGTTGGAGGAAGCCGGCGCGTCGCGCACGCGAGCGCGCGTTGCCCGGTACGCGGGTGCGGCTTCGACGAGCGGTTGGGAGGTCCGGTATGAAGCTCAACCCGCGATCACTCGCCGGGGCGTGCAGCCGGCATCCGTGGCGGACGATCGCGACGTGGCTCGTGGCCATCGTCGCGATGGGCATGCTGAGTGCCACGCTCCTCGGCGACGTCATCACCGACGACATCTCGCTCACGAGCGAACCGGAATCGGTGAAGGCGCAGAAGGTCCTCGACACGAGGTTCGGGACGCCGTTCGAGGACACCGAGTACATGGTGGTCAGCTCGTCCCTGCAGACGCCGCATCCCCTGTACGCGGAGTTCGTGACCGGGCTCAAGGCGGACCTCGACGCGCTCGTCCCCGGCACCGTGGCCGTGCCCGTCACGACGTACGTCGAGGCCGGGGCGGCTCGCCGACAGCTCTTCACGCCGGACATGCACGGCGTGTTGATCGCCGTCCAGATCAACACGGATGCCCCGACGGTGGTGGCCGATCTCGTCGACCCGGTTCGCGAAGCGGCGCCCCAAGGGTTCCGGGCGAACGTCCTTACCCAGGAGCAGATCGCCGAGCTCTTCGGCCCTGCCGCGGGTGCGCCCCCCGCCGACCCGCCCGAGGCCATGATCCTCGTGACCTCCCCGACGTCGGCTGCGCTGGATCCGGCGTTCCCTGAGGCCGTCAAGGCGGTCGAGACCGCCGTCGCCCGCACCGGGGGCTCCAACCTCGCATCGCCTCCGTACAGCGGCTACGACGCCAAGCAGCAGGCGACGTCGCTCGTGTCGGCCGATCTGCGGACGACGCTCGTGCCGGTGCCGATCGTCGAGCTCTCCCGCGAGAGCGTTGACCGCCTGCGAGCGGTTGCGGACCGGGCGTCGGACGGCTCGTTCACCGTCCAGGTAGCGGGGCAGGCGGCCCTGTTCGCCGACTCGATGCAGCTCGTCGAGGAGGACATGCGCAAGTCCGAGTCGATCGGGCTCGCCGTCGCGCTCGTGGTGCTCGTCGTCGTGTTCGGATCGGTGGTTGCCGCCGTCCTGCCGTTGGTGATGGGGCTCGTGGCGATCGCGGTCTCGCTGGGCCTCGTCGCGCTCTTCGGGCAGCTGTTCGAGTTCAGCTTCTTCGTGGAGAACATGATCACGATGGTCGGCCTGGCGGTCGGCATCGACTACTCGCTGTTCATCGTCTCCCGCTACCGGGAGGAGCGGAAGAAGGGCTTCCCCAAGATGGACGCGATCGCTCGCTCGGGCGGCACGGCCAGCCGAGCGGTGTTCTTCAGCGGGATGACCGTCGTGCTGGCGCTGCTCGGGATGTTGATCATCCCCGTATCGATCTTCCGGAGCCTGGCGGGCGGCGCGATCCTGGTGACGCTCTGCGCGATCGCTGCCTCGATGACGCTCCTGCCGGCCGTCCTCGGCGTGCTGGGCGACAAGATCAACTGGCCGCGGCTTTCCAAGCGAGCGCACATGGATGCCTCGCACGACCCCCAAGGGGGCTTCTGGGACCGGATGAGCCGGCGGGTGATGGCGAGGCCGGTCGTATTCCTGGTGATCAGCGTCCTCGTGCTGGGAACGCTCTGGGCCTTCTACCTGCAGCTCCACCGTGGCACCTCTCAGAACGTCAGCCAGCTCCCCGAGGAGTTCGCGTCCAGGCAGGCGTTCATCACGCTCGTGCGCGAGTTCGATTCCGGCGGCGTTACCGATCCGGCACAGATCGTGATCACCGGCGACGTGTCGAACCCGGCGTTGGCCGGAGCGATCGAGCGGCTGCAGGCGGCGATCGCCGCCGATCCCACCTTCTCGGATCAGACCGTGACGACCTCGTCGGAGGACGCAACGGCCGTGCTCGTCTCGGCGTACTTCGCCGGCGAGCCGCTGAACGACGCGGCGTTCCAAGGCATCCGAGACCTGCGCAGCACGATCGTGCCCGAGGCGTTCGAAGGGATCTCGGGGATCACCGTGCTGGTCGGCGGGAACACCTCGTTCTTCACGGACTTCCTCACGATCGTGGACCGGTACCAGTGGGTCGTGCTGGCGTTCGTGCTCGGCCTGTCGTTCATGCTGCTGACGCTGGTGTTCCGTTCGATCGTCGTGCCCGTGAAGGCGATCCTCATGAACCTGCTGTCGGTGGGGGCCGCGTACGGGACGGTCACCCTCGTGTTCCAGAACGGCGTCGGCATCGACTTCTTCAACGCGATCGGCCTGCCATTCAAGAAGGTGGAGGCGATCGAGGCGTGGCTGCCGCTGTTCCTGTTCTCGGTCCTGTTCGGCCTCTCCATGGACTACCACGTGTTCCTGCTCACGCGGATCCGGGAGGAGTACGACAAGACGCACGACAACACCGAGGCCGTCGCGTACGGGCTCCGGACGACGGCGGGGATCATCACGGGCGCCGCGCTGATCATGGTCGTCGTGTTCTCCTCGTTCGCGGCGGGACGTCTCGGTCAGTTCCAGCAGATGGGCTTCGGTCTCGCGGTGGCGATCTTCCTGGACGCGACGATCGTGCGAACGATCCTCGTCCCGGCCAGCATGCGGCTCCTCGGCGACTGGAACTGGTACCTGCCGAGCTGGCTCAGGTGGCTGCCGCAGCTCCGGGTCGAGGGCAGCGAGCCGCCCAAGCCCACCATCGAGACGGAGCCGATCGAGGTGGTGACCCCGAAGGAGCGCGAGCGAGCCGACCGGTAGCGGCGCCTACGCCACGCGAAGGGCGACGAAGACGCCGTCCCGCGTCGGCACGATCGAGGAGACGTAGCGGTCGTCGTCCGCGACCAGCCGGTTGTGCTCGAGGATCGCGTCGGTCGCCGTCCGGTCCCGGCCGTGGTCGCCGTCGGGATCGGCGACCGCGCCCGACCACAGCACGTTGTCGCACACGTACAGGCCGCCCACACGGACGCGTTCCCGGGCGGCCCGCCACGCGTCGGGGTACCCGTGCTTGTCGATGTCGTTGTAGACCACGTCGAACGCGCCCTCGACCGATGCGAGGCTCGTCACGGCGTCACCGACGTGCCAGTGGATCGGCCGCCCGAGCCCGGCACGGCCGAGGTACCCGAGGGCCTTCGGCTCGTTCTCCGGGTCGCCGTCGGTGCAATGGACCTCACCCCCGTCGCCGACCGCCCGTGAGAACCAGTACGCGGAGTACCCGAATCCGGACCCCAGCTCGAACACGCGCTCGGCGCGGATCGAGCGGGCGAGCAGCTCGACCGTGACCCCTACGAGCCGCCCGATGATGGGGAATCCGCGCTGCTCGCCCTCGGTCTCCATCTCGAGCAGGACGGGCTCGTCGTAGCGACCCAGCAACGAGCGCATGTACGACTCGATGCGCGGGTCGACGACGTCCACGGCGAGCAGCCTAACGCTAGGCTGGCCTGATGGACGACGTCCCGAACCGCGTGACCGACTCCGGGATCGGGCTCGAGCTCGTGTACGGGCCCGACGCCCTCGAGGCGTTCGACCCCGAACGTGACCTCGGCGTGCCCGGCGAGCCGCCGTTCACCCGCGGCGTCTACCCCAGCATGTACCTCGGCCGCCTGTGGACGATGCGCCAGTACGCGGGGATGGCCACCGCCGAGGAGACGAACCGGCGCTTCCGCTACCTGCTCGAGCACGGCCAGACGGGCCTGTCGGTGGCGTTCGACCTGCCGACGCAGATGGGCTTTGACTCCGATCATCCGAGAGCCGCCGGCGAGGTCGGCAAGACGGGCGTCGCGATCGACTCGATCGAGGACATGGAGCGGCTGTTCGACGCGATCCCGCTGGACGCGGTCTCCACCTCGATGACGATCAACGCGACGGCGCCGATCCTGCTGCTCCTGTACGAGCTGGTCGCGCAGGAGCGCGGGACCCAGGCGTCTGCCCTCTCGGGCACGGTCCAGAACGATCTGCTCAAGGAGTACGCCGCGCGTGGCACCTACATCTATCCGCCGAGGCCGTCGATGCGGCTGATCACGGACCTGTTCGCGTACGCGGGCGAACGCATCCCGCGCTGGAACACGATCTCCGTGAGCGGCTACCACATGCGCGAGGCTGGAGCGACGGCGGTCCAGGAGGTCGCGTTCACGCTGGCGGACGGCATCGCGTACGTGCAGGCCGCTCTCGATGCGGGTCTGGAGGTCGATGCGTTCGCTCCGCGCGTGTCGTTCTTCTTCGCGTGTCACATGAACCTGTTCGAGGAGATCGCCAAGTTCCGGGCGGCGCGGCGGATGTGGGCGAAGATCATGTCGGATCGGTTCGGCGCCGAGGATCCCAGGAGCCTGATGCTCCGCTTCCACACGCAGACGGGCGGGGCGACGCTCACGGCGCAGCAGCCACAGAACAACATCGTCCGGACGGCGCTCGAGGCGCTCGCCGCCGTTCTCGGCGGGACGCAGTCGCTGCACACCAACTCGTTCGACGAAGCGCTCGCGCTCCCGACCGAGGATGCCGCGAAGATCGCCCTTCGGACGCAGCAGGTGATCGGGTACGAGACGGGCGTGACCCACACGGTCGACCCGGTGGGCGGCTCGTTCTTCGTCGAGGCGCTCACCGACGAGGTGGAGCGCAACGCGTGGGACTACATCGAGCGGATCGACGCGATGGGCGGAGCCGTCGAGGCGATCGAGGAGGGCTTCTACCAGGACGAGATCGGCGAGGCGGCGTTCCGGACCCAGCAGGGGATCGAGTCGGGCGAGCGCGTCGTGGTCGGCGTCAACCGGTTCCAGGATCTCGACGAGCAGCCGCTCGAGATCCAGAGGATCGGGGAGGACGAGGTGGCGAGCCAGGTCGAGCGCGTTCGAGCGCTGCGGGCGTCGCGGGACCAGGCGGCCGTCGATCGCGCGCTCGCCGAGGTCGCCTCGGCAGCCGAGGATGACACGAACCTCCTCCCGGTGATGCGGGAGGCGCTCGCGGCGAGGGCGACCCTGGGAGAGGTCTCCGACGCGCTTCGCGGCGTGTTCGGCGAGTATCGACCGCGCTGATCGTTCAGGAGATCAGCGCCGCGACCGCGTGGACCACCGCGGCAAGGCCGGCTATCAGCAGCACGCCGCCGAGCCATCGCAGCCGGGGTCGACGCACGGCCGCGACGGCGCCGATCAGGCAGCCGAGCCCCACCGCGAGCTCGGTCACATAGGTTGCGAGGTCCCCCATGTTGAGCAGGGTAGGTGCCTCGGTGGAGCGAACCCATGCACGTGCTGCAAAGTCACGCATGGGTTATCGGAGTCCCGCCTACCATGATCACGTGGAGGTGCAGCGATCCGGCCGGGGTGCGTCGATCGCGATCGTCGCGGAGACGCTCGGGATCCCGGTGCCGACCATCCGCTCGTGGGAGCGACGGTACGGCTTCCCGTCGCCGTCAAGGACACGCGGTGCGCATCGCAGGTACACAGAGCGGGAGATCGAGCAGTTGCGCGAGCTCCGCGACCTGATCACCAAGGGCCTGGCCCCGCGTGAGGCCGTTCGGGCTCTGGCCGGTGCAAGGGATCGGCCGGGTGATCCAGGGTACGCGCGGGCCCTCGTCCGCGCCGCGCTTGCCCTGGACCGGGACGCCTTCGAGACGGCGCTTGATCAAGCCGCCGAGCGGCTCGGCCTCGAGGAGGCGATCCGCTCCGTCGTGCTTCCCTCGATGCGCGAGCTCGGGACGAGGTGGAAGGCCGGCACGTGTGACGTGGCACACGAGCACCTCGCCACGGATCTCGTCCGACGGTGGCTCGCCGCGAAGGCGGCTCCGCTCCGGCCGCGGTCCCGGCGCGACCCGGTCGTGCTCGCGTGCGGCCCCAACGACCTGCACACGATCGGTCTCGAGGCGTTCGACCTCATGTTGGCGCTTCGAGGATGCTCGACGCGGCTGCTCGGCGCGTCGACACCGACGGCAAGCATTGTGTCCGCCGTGCGCACGCTGCGGTCGCCGGCCGCTGTCGTGACGGCCCAGCGCGCCGTCACGCGTGCAGGCGCGTTCGCCTCGATACAGGCGCTTGCCGCGATCCCGGGCGTCCGCGTCTTCTACGCGGGAGAGGCGTTCGCGATCGCGTCTCGTCGGCTCGGTGTCCCCGGGACCTACCTGGGTGACGATGTCGTCCGAGCGGCCGAAACGATAGCCGCCGCCGTCGCCCCGCGGACGACACCGGTGCACGGATAGGCCATCCCGCCGAACGAACCTATGCAATCGCGCCCGAATCCTACGCGGTGATGCATATCTTTCGGACCATTGGCTCACGGCGGGAACGGCCCGCCCCAGCACTGGAGGTGCGCCATGAGGAAGCGGTTCTTGGGTCTCCTGGTCGCGGCGTCGATGGCGATGCCCATCCTGGGAGCCACGCCGGCGAGCGCGGCTGATGCATCGCTCAACGTTGTTCACGGGATCCCCGGCGCCGACGTGAACGTCTGCGTCAACGGCGGGGAGGCCATCTCGGACTTCACGTACGGGGAGGTCGTGACCGGTGTCCCGCTCGCCGGCGGCACGTACTCCTTCAAGATCGTCGCGGCGAGCGACGACTGCTCGGACGCCGGCATTTTGGCCGCCGACGGCATCGATCTCGCCGGCGGCAAGGACTACACGGCGGTCGCGTACCTCGAGGCAGATGGGACGCCGGCCCTCGGCCTCTACACCAACGCCAGCAAGGCCGTCGCCAAGGGCACGGCCCGCCTGCTCGTCCGCCACAACGCCGCGGCCCCCGCCGTGGACGTCTGGGCGAACGGCGCGCAGCTCGTGTCCGATTTCCACAACGGCGAGACGGCGAAGGCCATCGTTCCCCAGGGCGTCTACACGGCGTGGGTCTCGCTGCCGGGCGACTACCAGCCCGTGATCGGCCCGGCGGTACTGCAGCTCAAGAAGGGCTTCACGTACCAGGTCTACGCGATCGGCGACGCGACGAACGGCTACGACCTCGCGGTCGTGGCGAACAAGGTCGGCATCAGGTAACCGACGTCGCTTCCGCGAGCCCGCCGGGCCTCGGCCCGGCGGGCTCGCCTCGTTCGGCTATCGTCTGCCGCCATGGACGTCTCGATCATCGGCGGGACAGGCGAGGAGGGGTTCGGCCTCACGCTCCGGCTGGCGAAGGCGGGCATCCACGTCACGATCGGCTCGCGCTCGCGGGAGAAGGGGGCGGCGTCCGCGGAGAAGGCCCGAGAGCTGCTCGGCGCCGATGCCCGGGTCGACGGGACGACCAACCAGGAGGCAGCCAGGGGCGACGTCGTGTTCGTCACGGTGCCGTTTGAAGGCCAGGCCGAGATCTACCGCTCGATCAAAGCCGACGTGCGGCCCGGCACGATCGTGATCGACTGCACGAGTCCCCTCGCGACGGCCGTCGGCGGGCGAGCGTGGCACGTCGTGCGTCCGTGGCACGGCTCGGCGGCCGAGCAGGCCAAGGCGATCCTCGACCCCGGCGTCCGCATCGTCGCGGCGTTCCACACGATCT
>JBMDWR010000223.1:0-10747 GCA_048594645.1 Actinomycetota bacterium | reverse complement strand
CGAACGCGCCACCGAGCGCGAGGCCGAACAGCAGCCCGATCCCGAACAGCACGATCGCTCCGACCGCCAGCGCGATCCGGGTCTCGCGGTTCACGCCGTGGACGCTACACCGGGGACGGCGCCGACCGTGGCATCCGAGCGGCGGGCGGCTACGATGCGCTCGAACCGTGACCACCACCGCAGACCTCCGCGCCGCAGCGTTCCTCAAGGTGGTGACGTGGGCACGCGTGGCGCTCGTCCCGGTGATCCTCGCGCTGATCCTGATCGGGCCCGACGAGCAGGCGGCGTTTACCGCCGCCGCCGTGCTGTTCGCGATCGCGGCGCTCACGGACTTCTTCGACGGGCTGCTCGCCCGCCGGTGGGCGCAGACCACCGTGTTCGGGAACTTCCTCGACACGACCGCCGACAAGCTCCTCGCCTCGGGAGCGCTGATCGGGCTCCTCGTCGTGGACCGCGTCTCGCCGTGGATCGCGTTGATCATCATCGGGCGAGAGATCCTGATCATCGGCCTCAAGGGCGCCGTTGCGTCGACGGGGGACCTCGTTCGGCCGTCGGTCTGGGGCAAGGCTAAGGCGAACGTGCAGTTCCTGGCGATCTTCCTCGCGATCTGGCGTCCTGGCGAACCCCTCGGCGCCCTGTACCTGGACGAGTGGCTGATGATCGCGGCCGCTGTGATCACGGTCCTGTCGGGCCTCGAGTACGTGATCAGGTTCCGAGGAGCCGTTACGTCGGCCCCCGGCGACGACGCGTGACGATCGACCGCTGCGGCGCGTGAGCCCGCCCGTCCTCGTCACGGGAGGAAGCGGGACCGTCGGCCGGGCCGTCGTCGCGCGGTTGATCGAGGAAGGCAGGACCGTCCGCGCGCTCGCGCGCTCGCGGTCGTCGGCGGACGCGCTCCGCGCGATCGGCGCCGAACCCGTCGGCGGCGACGTCCTGGATCGTGCGTCGCTCGCTGCGGCGATGACTGGGTGCTCGACCGTCTTCCACCTCGCCGGCGTGAACGCGATGTGCCTTCGCGACCCCTCGTCGATGCTGCGAACCAACGTGGAGGGTTCGGTCAACGTCGTTCGGGCGGCCGCCGAGATGGGCGTCGACCGCGTCGTCAACACCTCGTCGGCATCTGCGCTCGGCGAGCCACCCGGCACCGTCGGCCGCGAGGACTCGCCCCACCGCGGCTCGTACCTGTCCGAGTACGAGCGGTCGAAGCATGCGGCCGAGCAGCGCGTCGCGGAGCTCGCGCCGGAGCTCGGGACCGCGGTCGTGACGGTGAACCCCTCGTCGGTGCAGGGACCCGGTCGCTCGACGGGCTCGGCGCGGCTCCTGCTCGAGGTCGTGAACGGCCGGATGCCGCTCGTCGTGGACACGTGGATCTCGATCGTCGACATCGCCGATTGCGCCCAGGGCCACCTGCTCGCCGAGACACGCGGAAGGCCCGGCGAGCGCTACGTCCTGTCCGGGGTGAGCATCACCACGCGCGAGGCCGTCGAGCTGCTCGAACGGATCTGGGGACTGAGCCGGCCGGTGCGTTTCGCCCCGCGGTGGATCGCGTCGGCGGCGGGCTGGGTTGCGTGGGCAGCCTCCACGGTGACGCGACGCGATCCGCCGATCTGCCCGGAGACCGTTCGAACGCTGCTGCACGGTCACCGGTACGACGGGTCGCGAGCGACGCGCGAGCTCGGGCTCCGGTACACGCCGATCGAGGACACGCTGCTTCGAACGCTGCTCTGGTTCGCCGAACGCGGCCTGGTGCCGCAGGCGCGAGCGGACCGCCCGAACGTAGGATGACCTCGGCGCCGGACGAGGTCGGGCCGCCCGACGGAGAACCGGCCACGGAACCAGGAGGACACCCGATGGACCAACGCCCCGACCGCAACCTGGCCATGGAGCTCGTGCGCGTCACGGAGGCGGCGGCGCTCGCCGCCGGGCGCTGGGTCGGCCGAGGAGACAAGGTGGCGGCGGACCAGGCCGCCGTCGACGCGATGCGCCTCATGATCGACACGGTCTCGATGGACGGCGTCGTCGTGATCGGCGAGGGCGAGAAGGACGAGGCGCCGATGCTCTACAACGGCGAGTCCGTCGGGACGGGCGCGGGCCCCGGCTGCGACGTCGCCGTCGACCCGATCGACGGGACGCGACTCACATCCGTCGGCCAGCCGAACGCGCTGTCGGTGATCGCGCTCGCCGAACGCGGTTCGATGTTCTTCCCCGGCGCCGCCGTCTACATGGAGAAGGTGGCGACGGGGCCGGAGGCCGCCGACGCGATCGACATCACGGCGCCGCCGGAGGAGAACGTGCGGCTCGTCGCCAAGGCGAAGGGCACGCGACCGGAGGAGATCGGCGTCGTGGTCTTGGACCGTGACCGGCACGCCGACATGATCCGGGCAGTCCGCGACGTGGGCGCACGCGTGCACCTCATCACCGACGGCGACGTGGCGGGGGCGATCGCCGCGGCGACCACCCGCCGGTCCGGGCTGGACCTGCTCCTCGGCATCGGGGGAACGCCCGAAGGCGTCGTCGCAGCGGCGGCCCTGAAGTGTCTCGGGGGCGCGATCCAGGGGCGCCTGTACCCGCGCGACGACGGCGAACGGCAGAAGCTGCTGGACGCGGGGTTCGACATCGAGCGGGTCCTCACGACGGACGATCTCGTCGCGGGCGACCACGTGTTCTTCGCCGCGACCGGCATCACGGACGGCGACCTGCTGCGCGGCGTCAAGTACTGGCCCGACGGCGCGACGACGTTCTCGATGGTGATGCGCTCGCGCTCGGGGACCGTTCGGCTGATCGAGGCCGAGCACCGGTTCGAGAAGCTCGAGCGCTTCTCGCGCATCGCCTACCGGCGCTAGCCCGCGAGCGTGTAGACGCCTTTCGAGGCCTTCGAGAGCGTCCCTGACCGCACACCCTCGGCGAGCGCGGCCACGAGCGCCTTGCGCACGTCGGACACCGTGAACGGGTCCAGGTATCCGCGGCGCAGCGCGAGGTCTTGGATCTTCGTCCAGTGCAGCGGTTGGCTCTCCTCGCGCAGGACGGTGAGCGCCGCCTCGAGCGGTTCCATCAGAGCGCCTTCGCCTGCGGCAGCACGCGTTCGGCGAACAGGTCGAGCATCTCGGGCACCGGCATCGCGAACCACACGGGCGCCGGCGAGACGATCAGCTCGTTCACGCCGAGCTGGGCGAACCGGTGGAGCCGGTCCAGGACCTCGGACGGCGTGCCGACGAGCGCGTCCTGGCGCAGCGCGTCGAGCGGCGCCGCTTCGACGACGCCGGCCGGCAGCCGCTCCCCCATGCGCTCGTACGTGCGAACGAGGTCCGCGTCGTCCTCTCCGACCACGGTGAACAGTCCGAGCGACAGCCGGAACGTGTCGGGATCGCGCCCCGCACGCTCACACGCGGCGCGGGCCGCCGAGGCACGCGGGGCGTACGCCTCGGGCGTCCAACGCCACACGGTATTCCAGCCGTCCGCGTGCCTGGCGGCGAGCCGCAACAGCCGCGGTCCGCCCTTGCCGCCGACGAGCAGTGGCGGTCGAGGCTCCTGGACCGGGCGGGGGTGCATGAACGCGCCGCTCATCGAGAAGCGTCGACCTTCGAACGACGCGGGCTCGCCGTCGAGCAGCGCGTCCAGATACGCGACGGTCTCCTCGAGCACCTCGAACCGCCCTCCCACCGGCTCGAACGGATATCCGAACGCCTCGTACTCGCGCTCGAACCACCCGGCGCCGACGCCGAGCTCGAGCCGTCCGTTCGAGATCGCGTCGATCGCCGCGGCCGACTTCGCGACGATCGCGGGATGGCGGAACCCAGCAGACAGCACCAGCGTGCCGAGGCGCACGCGCTCGGTCAGCGCGGCCAGCCCGGCGAGCGTCGAGAGCGGCTCGAGCGAGCCGTACGGCGTGTCGCCGCCTCCGTACCGATCGAGCGAGGCGAAGAAGTGGTCGGAGACCCACACGCTGTCGAACCCCAGGCGCTCGGCGCGCCGCGCGACGTCGGCGACAGCGCCGAACGACACCGGTCCCCCGCCGGGCAACGAGAAGTCGTAGTGCGGCAGGGCGACACCGATACGCATGCGTCGTCACGCCCCGACGTCGGTCACAGGTGCCGAAGCACGTCGGCCGGTCCAGCGATCTCCGATCCGGCCGGGATCTGGATCCCCGACGGGAGCTTCACCCTCGGGTACACCGAGACCTCGTCCGCGAGGTGCACACCCGGATACACGACGACCTCGTCGCCGAGCGCCACGAACCGCTCGATCGTCGTGGTGTTGAACGGTTCGGAGCGGATCTCGCTCATCGAGCCGATCACGGCCTCCGTCAGGCGCGCCGCCGGCCCGATGATCGCGCCGTCACGGATCTGCGAGCGCTCGATCGTCGCCTCGCGGTGCACCTCGACGTCGTCGTCGAGGTTCGACTCCCTGATGCGGACGCGGGGGTGGATCTCGCAGAACCGCCCGATCCTCACGGCCGGCCCGATGTCCACGAGCCCCTGGGCGATCTTGTCGGCCAGCGTCAGCCCGCTGGTGGAGTCGCGCATCGCGAGCGATTCGGGCGCGATCCACACGTTGCGCTCGGCGTCGAACGGAGGCCCGAGCAGCCGGTCCACCGACTCGAAGCCGCCTCGCAAGACGTCGATCATCGTCCCGAGGTAGTCGTGCACGTTGCCCAGATCGCCGATCGCGCGCACGGGGAAGACGTGGATCGGGTGCCCGTTGCCGACCAGCCACGGCAGCAGGTCCTTGCCGAAGTCGAGACGGCGCCCGCGCATCCGCTCGATGTCCGGATGGCTCGCCAGCTCGCGCAGACGCATCGAGTCGATCAGGTAGAACCCGGCGTTCGTCATCAACGGCAGCGCCCGGAACTCCTCCTCCGACGGCGAACGGAAGTGCTCGCGCAGCTCCTGCAGCGTGGGCTTCTCGACGAACTCCTCGATCCTGCCGTCGTCATCGGCCAGCAGGACGCCGTACTTCTCTGCCACCTCGTCGGGTTCGCGCACCATCGCCGCGATGGTCGCGATCGCGCCGCCCCGTCGGTGCGCGTCGATCATCGGCTCGAGGTCGAAGTCGATCACGGAGTCCGTCGGGAACACCAGCGCGGGCTGGGTGATGTCCCAGTACTCGAGCATCCGAAGGGTCGAGTCGGCACTGCCCGTGGACATCGAGTCGTACTTGACCGGCGAGTACTTCACGTCCACGCCGAACCCCTCGCCGTACCCGATCATCACCTTGATCTGGTACCGGTTCTCCTTGCCGTGGGCGATCACGTAGTAATCCTTGATGCCCTCGGTGGAGAGCATCTGGATCACCCAGCGGATCAGCCGCCGGCCGAGGAACGACATCGCTGCCTTCGACCGCAGGTATCCGGGCGCCTTCAGGGTGAGCGGACGGGCTCGGACGCCCTCACCACCGGCGAGGCCGATGCCCACGACGTCGGACACTTCGGGCATGCGCGGTCATGATATGGGCTTCGTCCACCCGTCCACCGGGCCCAAGAGCGTAAGGAGCATGCCGTGCAACCGTGGGACCGAACGTTTGTCGGAAGGCTGGATCAGCTCGAGATCGACAGCGAGGCGCTCCGCGGCAACGCGCTCGGAGACCCACACGTTCGACCGCTGTGGGTGTACACACCGCCCGGCTACGACGACGAGGCGGAACGCCGATACCCGACCGTCTACATGATCCAGGGGCTCACCGGTCAGCTCGACATGTGGACCAACCGCGAGCCGTTCCGCCGGACGTTCCCCGAGCTCGTGGACGAGATGTTCTCGTCCGAAGAGCACCCTCCCATCCTCGTTGTGTTCGTCGACTGCTGGACCTCGCTCGGCGGGAGCCAATTCCTGAACTCCCCGGCGACCGGCCGCTACCAGGACTTCCTGTGCGACGAGGTCGTGCCGTTCGTCGACGACCGCTACCGGACGAAACCCGAGCGCGCCTACCGTGGGATACAGGGCAAGTCGAGCGGCGGCTACGGAGCCCTCGTCACGCCGATGAAGCGGCCCGACGTCTTCTCGGCGCTGGCGTCGCACGCCGGCGACTCGCTGTTCGAGGCGTGCTACCTCGGGGAGTTCCCGAAGGCCGTCCGCGCGTTGCGCGAGCACTACCAGGGGTCGTTCGAACGCTTCTGGGCCGACTTCCGCTCGCGCGTGCCGTTCACCAAAGCCGACGACGACGTCCTCATGAACGTCTGGTGCATGGCGGCCTGCTACTCGGCCGACGATGATGGAACCGTCCGGGTTCCGTTCGACGTGGAGACCGGCATGCTGATCGACGACGTCTGGCGGCGGTGGCTCGAGAAGGATCCGGTCCGCATGATCGCGAAGCACGCCGACGCGTTGCGCTCGATGCGCGCGATCTGGATCGACGCCGGCACGAAGGACGAGTGGTACCTCGACGTCGGTGCGCTCGCGCTGTCCAAACAGCTCGAGGCGCTCGGCATCGAGCACACGCTCGAGCTCTTCGACGCGGGGCACATGGGGATCGGCTACCGCTACCCGATGTCGCTCGGGTTCCTGGCGAAGGCGCTCTCGGATCCGGCCTGAGATCGATATGGGAGGATGGATCCGCCCGCGATCGAAGGGATCGTCATGAGTCAGACCGAGATCTCCCCGTCCGCCATCCCCCCTCCCCCCGAGCCTCCCGCCGCGCGCGAACGCGGCCGCGGCCCGCTCTGGATCGTGCTGGGGCTCCTCGTCGTGATCGCCGCGGGGATCGCGGCGTTCGCGCTCGTTCCGGACGACGCCGCCGACGCCCGGCCGATCGCGTTGTCCTTCACCGAGGGCGACGAGCAGACCTACGAGATCCACCAGGTGATGGACGCGCAACTCTCCTCACCGCTGTTCGGCGATCAGGCGCTCGCGATGGACGTGACGCAGGTGATCGGCTGGAGGGTGCTCTCGGTCGACGAGGAAGGCACCGCGACGATCGAGGTGACCGTCTCCGAGATGAGCGGGACGCTGAACGGCGAGGAGATCCCGTCCACGCCGGTCCCGCCGGTCGAGATCGAGATCGCGAAGGACGGCCGCGTCCTGTCCGCGGGCGGGTTCGCCCTCGGCGGCGCCGCCGAGACCCAGGGGTTCGGCTTCCCCGGCATGGGGCAGCTCACGCCGATCCTGCCCGACGAGGGCGACGCCGTCTCCGTCGGTGACACGTGGGACAAGGAATTCTCGCAGGACGTTCCGTTCGGCGAGGGGTCGATCGAGTACACGGCGTCGAGCACCTACGCCCGTGACGAGACCGTGGACGGCCGCCAGGCCGCGGTCATCCAGACGCAGATAACCGTGCCGTTGGACTTCACGCTGGAGCTCTCCCAGCTCATCGAGACGCTCGGGCCGGAGATCGCCGGGGCGACCGGGGTGCCGGCAGCGGGCGAGCTCGAAGGAGCGCGGCTCGGGTACGCGGGCCGCGGGGCGTTCGAGCAGACGAGCTTCGTGGACCTGGACGCCCAGGAGCTGTTGCGCTCCAACAGCCAGGGCGAGTTCGACATCTCGATGACGTTCGAGGGCATCCCCGGCCTGGGCGAGGACGCCGCGAGCGGGACGATGGACTTCTCGGGGACGTTCAGCCAGGATCTCGAGCTCCGCTGATCCGCCCGGCGTCGTCGGACCGGCGCTCGTTCAGGCCGACTGGTCGACCGATCCGGTGAGCAGCAGCCTGCCGGCCGAGTCCACGACGCGCACCTTCGCGAACCCGCCGAGGTCACGCGTCTTGAACTGATGGAACACCTCGGCGCCGCCGTCGGCGTCGAGCTCGGTGATGCGCCCGGCCCTCAGCTCGACGCCCTGCTCGTTGACCAGATGCACGCGGAACGGAAGGCCTTCGTCGTTCAGCCCGTTGACGATCACGATCACGAAGTCGAGCACCGTCGGCGAGACCAGCTGCAGCACGGCGCCGCCGCCGGCGCCGCCGCCGACGGGGACCAGCCGCCCGAGATGCGTCTCGTTGCTCGGCAGATCCTGGCCGGGGATCACGTTCGCGATCACGCGTTGGAACCGCTCGAGGGCCGCCGCCTGCTGACGCTCCGCGAGCGCGGCACGGTCGGCGAACCGATCGGCGCGCCCGGCCATGACAGCGCCCCAGCCGAGGCTCGCGACAGCCACGACCGCGGCGATCAAGGCCGCCGTCGCGGTGCGCGTACGCCTCGGCGTCCCGGGCGCACCGGCCGCTCGTCGGATCCGCGCCACGACGCGATCGCCGAGCCGCTCGGGCACGGCCGCCGGCGGAACGGCGAACGCGAGCGTGGCGGCCGCCTGCTCCAGTTCGCCGGCTTCCTTGCGACAGCCGGCGCACCACTGGAGGTGGCGCCGGATGCGCTCGGCCTCCGCCGGTGCAAGCACGCCGATAGCGAGCTCGGGCAGCTGCTCGCGGACCTCGAGGCAGGTCACGGCCGCTCCTTGTCCTGGTTGGCCCGCCGAACCTTGATCAGCGCCGTCCGGAGCCGCGTCTTCACCGTGCCGAGCGGGATGCCATCCGCCTCGGCGATCTCGCGGGCGGTGAGGCCGCCGAAGTACGCGCGTGCGAGCAGGCGCTTCTCCACGTCGGACAGCGACTCGAGTGCCCGGATCGCGGCGTCGCGCTCCATCAGCGCCTCCTCCTCGTCGACCCAGCCCACCTCGGGCACCTCGTCGACGAGCACGAGATGGGGCCGGGTGACGCCCGTCTCCCTCCGCAGGCGGTCGACCGCGAGGTTGTGCGCGATCGTCATCAGCCACGTGGACAGGCGACCCCGAGCGGGATCGAACCGTGCGCCCTTGCGCCACGCAGCGAGGAAGACGTCTTGGGTCAACTCCTCGGCCGCCTCCGCGCTGCCCAGGAGCCGGTAGCCGAGCGTGAAGATCGGGCGTGCGTAGCGAGCGTAGAGAGCTCGAACGGCATCCTCGTTCCCCGCAAGAAGCCCCTCCACGAGTTGCTGCTCCTCGCGCGCGAGGAGCGGTCCGTCGGCCCGAGCGCTCACTCGGTCTCCCTTTCGATATACGGGCGCCGCGGCTCCGTGAGCTTGGCCGCGGGTCTTCGACATCATGCCATGCCGGTCAGGATGGTCGCCGGTCGGCGTTGGCTCCGGCCCCGTCAGTTCCCGTTGGCCGAGAAGTGCTGGTAGTCCTTCGCGGACGACCAGGTGCCTCCCCACCCCCACCCGATCCGGCGGAACGCCCTGACGACGATGCCGCGCCGGACGATCATCCCGGGCCGAACGTTCGAGCGGTCGAGGTACCTGCGCCCTCGGCGCGGCGACACGTGGTCCCCGTCGACGTACGGGTTCTCGACCGGGTTGATGTCGATCGCACGCCCGAACGCGTGCTGCGACCACGTGGTCGTACCGGCGACGTACCGGCAATTGAACGCCGAGGTGTTGTCGTGCCGCATCGACACCCGATCGTCCGCCGCGTAACGATCCACCAGCCGCACCCGCCGGATCGGGAACCCATGCCTGTACAGGCGCCGGAACACCCGGAGGATCTCGTCCGCCCATCGTCGGTGCACCACGAGCCGTCCGTGTTGCGCTTCGCCATCGAACCCGAGATAGGTGAGGCGGACCACCCGAAGATTCGTGAGCGCAACGGGACATCCCCGCCGCCACGAGGAGCCCACCATCAGCCGCCGCGTGTCAGGGTCGATCCGCGAGACCGAGCCCGTGAACGGGTCCCCCGTGCCGGCCGCAGCCTCGATCGAGGACGAGGCGACCAGGACGGCGCACGCGACGAGCAGGGCGACCCGCACGCACCGAGCGTACTCACCCTGTCCGACCGTCGGTGCGATGATGCCCTTGGTGACCTGGTGAACCCTCGACGTGCCTCGGTGACCCCGTGAACGCTCGACGGGTCCTCGCGCTCGCGGCGGTCGCGCTCAGCGTGCTCGCGCGCGGGGCCGCCGGTGCGCAGGAGACAGCCCCCGTCGTGGTGGAGCTCCGGATCGACGGCGTCGTGGACCCGTTCGTCGCCGACCACGTCGAGGGAGGCATCGACGCGGCCGAGAGCGAGAACGCCGCCGCCGTGCTGCTGACGCTCGACACGCCGGGCGGCCTGGACTCGTCGATGCGCCAGATCACCCAGGCGATCTTGAACGCGAAGGTTCCCGTGATCGGGTACGTCTCGCCGCAGGGGGCGCGGGCGGCGTCCGCGGGGACGTTCATCCTGCTGTCGACGCACGTGGCCGCCATGGCGCCCGCCACCAATGTGGGGGCCGCGCAGCCCGTGGGGTTGTCCGGAGCCGTCGCGTCGGACAAGGCGGTCAACGACGCGGCCGAGTACATCGTGAGCATCGCCGAGACGCGCGACCGGAACGCCGAGTGGGCGGAGTCGGCCGTTCGGGATGCCGAGAGCATCTCGGCCCAGCAGGCGCTCGAGATCGGGGTGATCGATCTGATCGCCACGGACGTCCCGACACTCCTGCGCGAGGTGGACGGCACCACCGTCGACGTTGCCGGCGAACAGGTGACCCTCGAACTCTCCGGGGCGACGGTGCGGCAAGAGGAGCTCGGGTTCTTCGCGGGCTTCCTCCACGCCCTCCTCGATCCCAACCTCGCCTTCATCTTCTTCTGGCTGGGTCTGGCGCTGATCGTGGCCGAGTTCTTCATCCCCGGCGGCGTCGCGGGCACGCTCGGCGTCCTGATGTTCGTGGCGTCGCTCGTCGCGCTCGGGATGCTTCCCGTCCAGCTGATCGGCGTGGTGCTGCTGGTCGCCTCGCTCGTGTTCTTCGTCCTCGAGCTGCTGCATCCGGGTGTCGGCCTTCCGGCGATCGCGGGCGTGGTGTGCCTCGTGCTCGGGGG
>JBMDWR010000222.1:0-2406 GCA_048594645.1 Actinomycetota bacterium | reverse complement strand
GCCTGCATCCGCGCGATCTCGGCATCCAGGATCTCGAGTGATTCGTCCCAGCGGCCGAGTAGGAACAGCTCGAACGCGATCTCGGCCGTGTGCCAGATGATCCCGGTCTCCAACCCGTACCGATTGACGTACTCGTACCCCAACTGATGCAGCACGAGAGCGCGGCGGACGTCGCCGAGCATGAAGTGCGAGACCCCGAGGTTGACGTAGCCCCGAGAGACGTGCCAGGGCAGCGTCGCGGCCTCCGCGACGTCGATGCTCTGTTGGATGTCGTCCAACCCCGAGAGGTCGCCGAGCTCGACGCGGGCCGTGCCCATCGAGTTCAACGCCTGAGACCGGATGTCCTCGGTCCCCACCTGCTCCGCGGTCGCGAGCGCTTCGAGCCCGATGCGGATCGCCTCCTCGGAGCGGCCGCTCACCATGAAATACGTGGCCAGGAAGCTCTTCGTCTGGGCAACAGCGGTCGAGGGCGGCCGTCCCTCGACGAGCCCCTCGACGCGTTCGAAACGCTCCCGCGCCTCCTCACCGCGGCCTCGTCGCCAGGTCATGTTCGCGATGAGCACCTCGGCGACGGCGGCGCTCTCGACGTCCCCGGCCGCGAGGAACCCGTCCCGCGCCTCCGCCAGGATCTCGGCACCGGCGTCGCGATCGAGCATCAGTGCGCGGCCGTGCTCGAATAGGAGCCTCGGCCGCTCCGGGTCGTCCGCCGGCCACAGCTCGGCGGCCGTCGCGTAGGCACGCGCCGCGGCGCCGGAGGCCCCGAGGGCGAACGCGCGGTCGCCGGCCGCGCGCAGGGCGAGCCGAGCGGGCCGCTCCAGCTCGGCCGTCTCGCGGCCCGCCGCCCTCGCGAGCTCGATCGCCGACAGGTAGTGGTGCGCCATGAGCTCGGCTCGGTCTTCGAGGCGGTCGGGACCCAGCGACCCGATCCAGTCGGCCGCCGCCCGATGCTTCTCCGCTCGCGCGGCGCGGGGGATCTGGCCGTAGGCGACGTCGCGGACCAGCAGGTGCAGGAAGGCGTACTCCGACTCACCGCCGACCGAGGAGCGACGGGCGCGGCGGACGAAGCGGTTTCGCTCGAGCCCGTGGAGCCGCGCCTCGAGGTCCGGAGCCGAGCGCCCTCCGATCGCCGCGACGGCGCCGAGCCAGAACGCCTTGCCGACCACCGCGGCGTCCTGCAGGAGCGCCTTGTCGGTCGGGTCCAGCCCGTCGAGCCGTGCCGCGATGATCCCCTGCACCGAACCCGGGAGCTCCATCGTCGCCAGGTCGCCGGTCGAACGTTCGGCCGCCATCCGCGCGAACTCCTCGGCATAGAGCGGGTTCCCCCCGGCCCGCGTCAGCAACGCCGATTGCAGCTCGGCCGGGAGCAGCGCGCGGTCCATGAGGCCGGCGATCAGGCGCGCGGTCTCCTCGTCCGAGAGCGGCGCCAGCGAGAGCGTCGTCGCGTTGAGCTTGCCGCCGCCCCACCCCGGCCGGCGCGTGAGCAGCTCCGGTCTCGCCGTGCACAGGACCAGGAGCGGGATCTCGCGCGCCCAGTCGATGAGGTCGTCGAGGAAGTCGAGCAGGCCCTCATCGGCCCAGTGGAGGTCCTCGAACACGAGGACGGTGGGGCGGTGCTCCGCGAGCGATTCGAGGAAGCGTCGCCAGGCGGCACTCGCCTCGTCGGATCCACCGTCACTCGCGCGCTCCTGGCCGAGGCCGATCAGCGGACGGAGATGGCGCGTGACCCAGCCGTGCTCGTCCGGATCTGTGATGAGGGCATCGACCCGGCGATCGAGCTTGCCCGCCGCCTCGACGTCCGGGTCTGTCTCGAGGATGCCGGCCTCGGCCTTCACGATCTCGCCGAGCGCCCAGTAGCTCACGCCTTCGCCGTAGGGTAGGCATCGCCCCTGACGCCACGCGATCAGCTCCGGCATCTCTTCGATGTGCACGGACAGCTCGTGCACCAGTCGGCTCTTGCCGATCCCCGGCTCGCCGACCAGCGTGACGAGCTGTGGCTCGTCCTGGTGGCGCGCGCGGTCGAGCGCGTCACGCAGGAGCGTCAGCTCGCGTTCGCGGCCGACCAGGGCGGTGTCGACGCGTCGCGTGATGTCCACGCCGTAGCTCGATCGCGGTGCGATGGCTTCCCAAGCCGAGACCGGCATCGCCTTGCCCTTGGCCCGGATCGGCTCGGACGGGCGGTACTGGATCGCCCGCTCGGTCGCCTGGTGGGTCGACTCGCCCACGAGGATGCCGTCGACGGGCGCGGCGGCCTGCAAACGGGCGGCGGTGTTCACGACGTCGCCCGCCGCGATGCCCTCGCCGCGGCCCGGGCTCGCACCGAGCGAGACGAGCGCCTCCCCCGTGTTGATGCCGACGCGGATGTGCAGGTCGAGATCCGGATCCTGGTCGTTCAGCTCGCTGAGGCCC
>JBMDWR010000221.1:0-26759 GCA_048594645.1 Actinomycetota bacterium | reverse complement strand
GGTCCACGAACGCGACACGATCGCCTCCGCGCTGTTCCGCGCCGGCGTCCGGACGTTCTCGCGCTCGTTGAAGGGCCATCGCCCTCGCGGCCTCTACTGCGGGACCGGCGAATGCCCCAACTGCACGCTCACCGTGGATCGCGTCCCGGGGATCCGTGCGTGCGTGACGCCGGCACGCGACGGCATGCGGGTCGAACGCGGACGCGGCTGGCCTTCGGCCGGTCACGACCTCCTGCGCGTCTCCGATCTCATGCATCCGCTGATGCCGGTCGGCTTCCTGTACAAGACGTTCATCCACCCGAGGTTCGCGTGGCCCGTCGCCGAGCGCGTGATCCGACGCTCGACGGGGTCCGGGCCGCTTCCCAACGACGTCCCGCCGACACCGAGCGCCAGCCGGCACGTCCGGTGCGACGTGATCGTCGTCGGTGGGGGCACGGCGGGGCTGGCGGCCGCGCTCGAGGCCGCATCTGCGGGCCGGCGCGTCGTGGTCTGCGACGAGTCCACGATCGGGTCCCGCGTACCGCCGGGTCCGACGCTCGATGAGATCTCCACGCTCGAGGCTCGCGTCCGAGCCATGCCGAACGTCGAGATCCTCGAGGGCGCCGCCGCGCTCGGCATCTACCACGGCCCGCTCGTGCCGCTCGCCTCGCCGAGCGAGCTCGTCCTGGTTCATCCGGCTCGGGTCGTCGTCGCGACCGGAGCCTCGGAAGCGCATCCCGTGTTCCCGGGGAACGATCTCCCGGGCGTGTGGCTCGGCCGGGCCGCCACGCGGATGGCCGCCGTGCACGGCGTCCAGCCGGGACGGCGGGTCGTGGTCGTCGCATCGACGTCCGAGGGAATCGAGCACCTCCAGGCGCTCGTCGCCGCTGGGACGCACGTCGGGGCGGCGCTGATCCCGCGTGCGTTCGCCGACGAGGTGCCGAGCTCGGTCGACGCGATCGTGGACGGCGAGCTGAGGGCGGCCCGGCGCCGAAGCTCCGTGCGTTCTGTCGTCGTCCGCCAGGACGGACGGGATCGCACGATCCGATGCGACGCGCTCGTGCTCTCGGTCGGGCTCGCCCCACGAGACGACCTCGCCCGCATGGCGGTGGACGATCCCGTGGAGGTGGTCGGCGACGCCGCCCTCGTGGATCTCGAGCCACCGCTCCGAGACGGCGGATGCGTCTGCCTGTGCGAGGACGTGTCGATCGGCGACCTGCGGCGAGCGTGGGCCGAGGGCTTCCGCTCGTCGGAGATCCTGAAGCGCTACACGACGGCGACGATGGGACCGTGTCGCGGAGCGATGTGCGGACGCGCGCTCACCCGGTTCGCCCGCGAACGCGCAACCACGGCACCTGACACCGCCAACGGCCACGGGCGGACGACGGCTCGCCCACCCGTCCGTCCGGTCTCGCTCGAGACGCTCGCGACGTGCGTGCACGAGGTGATCGAGAAGCGCACGGGTCTGCACGCGACGCACGCAGAGGCCGGCGCTCGACTCGGCTGGTCCGGCGGGTGGCAGCGGCCGTTCGGCTACGGCGATCCGGCCGAGGAGTACCGGGCCGTTCGCGAACGCGCCGGGATCATGGACGTCGGGACGCTCGGCCGGTTCCTGATCGCCGGACGCGACGCGCTCGAGCTGGTCGACCGCGTGTTCCCGGCCCGGGTCCGAGACCTCGAGCCGGGACGGTCCCGGTACGTGCTCGCGCTCGACGAGGCGGGGTACGTCGCCGACGACGGCCTGCTGTGCGCGCTGGAGGACGGCTACCTGCTCACCTCGACGTCCGGCGGCGCAGAAGGCATGGACGCGCGCCTGCGCGACTGGGCGGATCGTCTCGATCTCCACGTGCACGTGCTCGATCGGACGGCGGAGCTCGGTGCCGTCCTGCTCGCCGGCCCCATGACTCGCGATCTCCTCGAGCGGCTAACCGACGACCCGGTGGACGCGGCGTCGTTCCCCCACGGCTCGCACGGTTCGATCGTGGTCGCCGGCGTGCCGTGCACCGCGATCCGAACCGGCTTCGTCGGCGAGGTCGCCTTCGAGCTGCACCACCCCAGATCTCGGGGCGCCGAGCTCTGGCGCGCAGTGATCGAGGCAGGTGAGGCCTTCGGCGTCTCGCCGTTCGGGCTCGAGGCGCTCGAGGTCCTTCGGCTCGAGAAGGGCCACGTGTACATCGGCCAGGACACGCTCCCCGACGACACCCCCGCGAAGCTCGGGCTCGGTTGGACCGTCGAGATGGCCAAGCCTTGGTTCGTGGGCAAGACCGCGCTCGGACGCCTGGACGCGCTGCCGGCGTCTCGGAGGTTGGTGGGCCTCGTGTTCGACGGCGGACCTGCCGACCCAGCCGAGCTGCGCGGCGCCCCGTTGTCGGCCGACGGGGCGATCGTCGGCCGCATCACCTCTGCGGCTCGCTCACCCGCGCTCGGGCGAGCGATCGGCCTCGGCTGGGTCCGAGCGGCCGACGGCCGGTTCCCGAACGAGATGCGCTCGGGAACCGCCGCGGTGGGCGTCGCGCCGACGCCGTTCTACGACCCGGAGGGAGCTCGGCTGCGTGGCTGACGTCCGCACGTACGAGCCGATCGTGATCGCGGTGCTCGCCTCGGCAGACGCGTGGGAGCGCGTCGCGGGGCTGCCGGGCGCGTACCGGATCGCGCCCGAGGAGATGGCGATCGTCGGTGACGTCTCGATCCCCGCGGTCCTGCGGACGGTTCGAACGGCGGACCCAGATGCGCTCGTGGTCGACGTGTCGGACGCGTGGGTCGCCCACGTACTCGAGGGAGAGGGCTCGCGCGCCGCGTTCGCGCGCCTGTCCGAGCTGGAACTGCCACCGTCCGGCTTCGTGCAGGGCGACGTCGCGGGCGTCGGTGCGCGTGTGCTCGTCGACGGCCACCGCATCCAGATGTTGGTGCCGGCACCGGTCGCCCATCACGTGCGCGAACGGATCACGCGCTGCCTCGCGGAGGCGGTCCGATGACCGGGCTGCTGCGGCACGTGGATCTCCTCCCGCAGCATCGCCTCGCCAAGCGCTACGACGTGCTCGTCGTCGGGGGCGGCGTCAACGGGCTCTCGCTCGCGTTCCACCTCGCCTCGGAGCAGGGCGTCCGCCATGTCGCCGTGCTCGAGCGCGGCTACATCGGTTCGGGCGGCTCCGGGCGGAACACGCAGGTCCTGCGCGCCAACTACAACACGCCCGAGACCGTGCCGCTGTACCGAGCGAGCCTGGCGATGTATCGAACGCTCTCACAGCAGCTCGACTTCAACGTGATGTTCACCAACCAGGGCGAGCTCGACCTGTGCCACACGACGGATTCCCTCCAGGTCGAACGCGAGAAGTCGCTGCTGGATCGCGCCTTCGGCGTGCGGACGGACATCCTCACCGTCGACGAGGTGCTCGCGCTCTGTCCGCTGGTGGACGTGACGGGCGGCGGCGAGTTCCCGGTGCTCGGCGCCTCGTACCACCCTCCGGCGTCGTTCGCCCGGCACGACGCGGTCGTGTGGGGCTACGCGGCGGCCGCGGCGCGACTGGGCGTCCAGATCCATCAGGGCGTGACCGTGACGGGCGTCGACGTGCGCGACGGGCGGTGCGTCGGCGTCCAGACCGATGCCGGAACCGTCGCGGCGGGGGGCGTGGTGAGCGCCGTGGCAGGTCACAGCAGCGTCCTCGCCTCGATGGCGGGCGTCCGCCTGCCGATCAGGACGCACGCGCTCCAGGCATTCGTCACGGAGCCGTACCGGCCCGTCCTTCGAGGCCTCGTCTCGTCGATGGACCTGGCGGTCTACGTCTCGCAGACGGCGCGCGGCGAGCTGCTCGTCGGAGCGGAGGTCCTTCCGTACCCCACCTACTCCACGCGGTCCACGTTCGAGTTCCTGTGCGAGGCCTCGAAGCGGACGATCCAGATCCTCCCGTTCACGCGAACGGCCCGAGCGATGCGCCAGTGGACCGGGCTGTGCGACATGACGCCCGACTCGTCGCCGATCCTGGGCGCCTGCGAGGTCGAGCGCTTCTGGCTGATGGCCGGGATGGGGACGTGGGGGTTCAAGGGCGCGCCGATCTTCGGCAAGATGATGGCTGAGCTGATCGCCACGGGACGCACACGCGAGCTGATCCAGCCCTTCGGCCTGTCGCGGTTCCGTTCGGACCGGATGGTGCCGGACGCGGCGTCGGCCGGGACGCACTGAGGCGACCGCCTGCGGACGGGGACGCACGGAGCGCTCCGGCCCGCGCCCCCCGGTTACTCCTCGTTGGGCGCGCCCTTCAGCACGCCGAGGATCGCCTCCATCTCGGTGTCGCCGAGCGTGGCGTCGCGACCCGTGCCCCTGGCAGCGGCGAGCAGGGTCCGAAGGTTCGTCTCGGCCATCTCCGCGCGAGCCTCGAGCTCCTTGACCCTGGCGGCGAGATGGGCGGCGCGCCGTTCGGCCTCCTCGCGAGCCTCGCGCGACTCACGGGCGTCCTCGCGCGCTGTGCGGAGCGCGCCGCGCAGCGTTCCGACCTCGCGACCGAGCTCGATCGTGCGTTCGACGACCTCGCGGCCGATCTCGGAGTAGGTGGCACGCCCTCCTGCCGACGGCTCTCGGGTGCCACGAGGCTCTCGCTTCGCCGGGCGACGGGGCCTCGGCACCTGCTCGCGCTCGCCCTGCTCGATCGGCCGGGCGTCCAGCAACCGGTACCCGCCGTCGGCCGCCTCGAGCCTGCGGCGAGCGAGCAGCGCGCGCACCGCCCTCGCTGCCGCGAGCGGCTCCACGACGCCGATCTCCTTGCCGAGCTCGGCGGGCGACATGTCGATCAGGTCGCCCGGGGCAGCGCGGGCAGCCACGGCGGCCAGGAACGCGTTCGCCCGCTGAAGGCTCTCCTCGTTCACCCCCCCATCGTGTCCGATTCGGCCGCAGCGTGCCACTCGGGTCGCCCCGCGAGCACCGGTCCCGCCCGCTCGATTTGACCGCTCCTCCATGCGATGGTACAAAGCTGTTGGTGCCGCTGGGGCCCTCGGGCTCCGGCGGCGCCGCTTTTCCGGTCGCGGCCGAGGAGCCCTTGGCACCCGACGAATCCGCCACGCATCTGCCCCTCAGCGGCGTCACGGTCGCGGACTTCTCCAGGGTGCTTGCCGGCCCGCTGGCCACGATGGTCCTCGGCGACCTCGGCGCGAACGTCGTCAAGGTGGAGCGTCCGGAGACGGGGGACGACACCAGGGGATGGGGCCCACCCTTCGTCGGCGGCGACGCCGCCTACTTCCTCTCGCTGAACCGCAACAAGCGATCCGTCGTCCTTGACCTCCAGAGCGACCAGGGCCGGTCGGCGGCGCGTGAGCTGGCGCTACGATCGGACGTCCTGGTCGAGAACTTCCGGCCCGGCCTGATGGAACGGTTCGGCCTGGGCTACGAGGACCTGTCGGCCGAACATCCAGGGCTCGTCTACTGCTCGCTCACGGCGTTCGGTCAGGAGGCCGGGGCCGAACGCCCCGGCTACGACATCATCGTGCAGGCCCTGTCCGGCCTGATGAGCTTCACGGGGCATCCCGGTGGCGAGCCGACGAAGGTCGGCGTAGCGCTCCTCGACGTGATCTGCGGGCTCTACGCGGCAAACGCGATCCAGGCCGCGCTGATCGGGCGGCGAGCATCGGGGCGGGGATCGCGGCTCACGCTCTCGCTGTTCGACGCGAGCGTCGCCGCGCTGGTGAACCAGGCGGCGAACCATCTCCTGGGAGGCCTCGTGCCGCAGCCGATGGGCAACGCGCACCCCAACATCGTCCCGTACCAGCTGTTCCACGCGAACGACCGGCCGTTCATCCTGGCCGCCGGCAACGACCGCCTCTTCCGCCGAACCTGCGCGGTGATCGGCCGCCCGCAGCTCGCCGAGGACGACCGGTTCGCCACCAACGAGGCGCGCGTCCGCAACCGCGTGACGCTGATCCCGATCCTCGCGGATCGGTTCGCGACCGCCGCAGCGGCGCACTGGCTGGCCGCGCTCGAGGCCGCCTCGGTGCCGTGCGCGCCCATCCGCGCGCTGGATGAGGTCTTCGCCTCTCCGGAAGGCGCGGCGACGGTCCAACGCATCGACGACCCGAGCCGCGGCACGCTTCGGCTGGTCGCCAACCCGATCCGGATCGATGGGTCCGTCCCACCGGCCCGCCTGCCGCCGCCTCGCCTGGGCGAGCACACGGGCGAGGTGCTCGAGGAGCTGGATCGTCCGCGTCAGCGCGACCGCCGCGAGACGTAGTCCCGCAGCACGAAGCCTCCCAGCTCACGGTCGTCCATGAGGAAGACGCGTCCCGCCGTCAGCTCGGCGAGCCGCTCCATGAACCCGATCAGGCCCGGCGAGTCCTCGAGCATGAACACGTTCAGCGTCACGCCAGCACGTGCGAGCCGAGACGCCTCGGCCAGCGTGAGGCGGATCGTCTTGGGGATCGGCGGCCACGCGAAGCGCGCGCGTTCACCCTCGAGGTGCGCGGTCGGCTCGCCGTCGGTGACCATGATGACCTGTCGTGACGCCCGTGGGTGTTCGCCGAGCAGGCGCCCGGCGAGATTGAACGCGTGGTGCATGTTGGTTCCGTACACGCGCTCCCAGCCGGCCGCCGCGAGATCCTTCGGCTGCATCTGCCGCGCGTAGTCGCTGAACCCGATGAGGTACAGCGTGTCGTGCGGGTACCGGCCCTCGATCAGCGCGTGGAGGGCGAGCGCCATCTTCTTGGCGTGCACGTCGTGGCCGCGGAGCGGCATCGAGAACGACAGGTCGAGCAGCAATGCCGTCGCCGTCTCGGTCCGCTGCTCGGCCTCGACGAGCTCGAGATCGTCCGGCGCGAGGGTCACGCGGCCACCCGAACCCTGGCCTCGGACCACCGCGTTGAAGACGCTGCGCTGCACCGCGATCTGACCGGCGTCGCCGAACCGCCACGGTCGGGTCGAGCCCGTCGGCTCGGCGAGCCCTCCGGCGTCGCGTGCCTCGTGGGTCCCCTCCCGGTCGCGCCTGAGCTCCTCGAACACGCGGACGAGGGCCCGCTCGCCCAGCTTGCGTGCGCCCTTCGGCGTTATCTCGAGGCGTCCACGCTCGCGCGAGACCAGGCCGGCGCCCTCGAGGGCGCGCTCGATCTCCGTCAGCCGGCGGAGGTCGGTGACGGCGTCCTCCCCGAGCGCGTCGCGGAGCGCCTGCTCGTCGACATCGTCGATCGACGCTCCGGGGTAGTCGCCCTTCAGCGATCGGTCCAGCTCTTCGAGGTCGTGTAGCCGCTCCATCGCGTCGATCGTGGCCGAGAGCGGCATCGGCTCGTCGCCGGCACCGAGCGCCGGCTCCCCCCACGGCATGCCCGGGAACGCGGCTGCCAGGTTCGACCCCAACCGGTCGACCTCGAACGCGAGGTCCATGTCCTGCAGCACCTGCTCGGCGAGCGCGCGGAGCTCGGCGCGTTCCTCCGCAGACATCGAGGCGAGCAGCCGAGACATCGCCGCCATGCGGGCGGCCATCTGCTCGAGCAGCTCGTCGAGCGTCCTCGGGTTGCCAGGGAAGAGGTCGCCGTACCGCTCCATGAACCCGTCGAAGTCGTACGGCTCGCCGCGCTCGCGCCGCTCGATCATCGCGTTGAGCTCGGCCAACATGTCGCGGAACCTGCCGAGGTCCTCCTCCGACATCGAACGCAGGCCTTCGGCCATGCTCCGGAAGTACGCGCCCATCACCTGCTCGCGCACGTGCTCCATCAGCTCGTCGAACGCCTGCTGCGCCTCGGGATCGACGAACCGGTACTCGGTCAGCTCAGCGATCCGCCCGGGGACATCGGGTGGCAGCGCATCCAGGAACGCCTCGCGCAGGCGCGCGTCGTCCTCGGCCTTGAACGAGAGCGTCGAACGCTCGCGGTCGACGACGTCGTCGAGCCGTTCGCGCAGGTCCTCGAGCGGACCGGCGAGATCGAGCGCCGCCTGCTCGCGGGCGCGCCGTTCGCGCAGGCGGGTGCGGAGGGCATCCAGGCCGTCGATGCTCCCGCGCATCCCGCGGCGGAGGAGGCGCGAGAGGGCGCCCTCGGCGCCGAGGCCAGAGAGCATGTCGTCGGAGAGCTCGTCCAGGAGCTCGGACGCCGAGAGCTCCGGACCGAAAGGATCCTGGGTGTCGTCCCAGCGGGAGTAGCGGGCGCGCACCCGCCCAGCCTACGACGAGCCGAGCGAAAGGACGTCAGAGCCAGCCGCCCGCATACGAGCGATCGTCACGCTGCGCCTGTTCGCCGAGGAGCACGCGCGTGAGCGAGCTCCGCTCCGCCAACAGTTCGTCGAGGGCCGCAAGGACGTGGCCGTCATCGACCGAGATCCTGCCGTCCCCGGAGCCGGCGACGGCGGCAAGCAACGACGACTTCCGAACGAGCTCGCGGATGAACGACGCGGTTACTCCTTCGGTCCGACGAACGACCTCGTTCTCTACGTCTTGACCGACGTGCATGCCCGAGCCGTAGAGGCGGAACAGCCGTCTTCGCTGGTCGCCTGCCGGCAGAGGGATCTCGACGGCGAGGTCGACGCGCCCGGGGCGTGCCGCGAGCGCCGGCTCGAGTAGGTCCGCCCGATTCGTCGTCAGGACGAAGACGATGTCCGCATCGTCCGAGATGCCATCGAGCTGGTTCAACACGTCGAACAGGATCGGGTTGCCTCCCTCGTCGAAGTCCCGGTGCCTCGCCACCAGGTCGACATCTTCCAGGACGACGATCGCGGGCTGGAGATGGCGGGCGAGGGCGCAGGCTTGCCGAACGAACCGCATCGCGCCGCCCGTGAGCACCACTACCGTGTGTTCCGAAGCCTTCCCCAGCAGGTACCGGACGGTGTGCGTCTTGCCCGTGCCCGGAGGGCCATGCAGGAGCAGTCCGCGTTTCATGTGTTGCCCCGCCTGCCGCAGCCGGTCGGCGTGCTCCGCGATCCCGAATACCTGACGCTCGATCAGCTCGAGGAGCCCATCGGGCAGGATCAACTGCTCCGACGAGATCTCGGGCCGCTGCCAGAACACCATCGGACCCAGCGCCCATCGACCGATGTCGGTGTCGGCGAAGGAGATCACGCGACCTCGGAAGACGTTGTCGCGGCTCATAGAGCCGCGAACCTCGGGGAAGAACGCGCGCCCAGCGCCCTCGTCGGCCGAGACGACCTCGAGGACGCAGCGGTCACGCCCGCACGTCAGATCCGGACCCCGAACGAACAGGATCATCGGCCGACCCCGATCGACGATGAAGTACAAGCCGACCTGGACACAGGCCTCGTGATCGTCTGGGCCCGATGGCAGGTTCGCGTGCTCGACCGGTCCCGTCTCCAGCCCGGAGCGTTGCTTCGAGGCGATGAGGTCCGAAAGCGACATCGTCCGACCGTTCCCCACGCCGACAAGGTCGTGCGTCCGGCTGTTGTCCCGCAGGTAACCGTCGATGGCACGCTGGACGTTGACCTGATCGTACGCATCGAAGGTCTCGGACAGGATCGGCACGTCCGAGGCCGGTCTCGCTAGGTGCTCGTCGAATCGCTGCCGGAGCGAAGAAGGACGGTCCACACTCTGTGCCAGATAGATCATCCACTCGTGGTAGGCGAAGAAGTAGTTCGCCGCGGTGACGAGCTCCTTCTCGCTCAGACCCTTGCGTTTGCCCTCCTCGTCCTTCTTGGCCGGTCCCGCGACCTCGGCCGGTCCCGCCCCCGGCACGGGTCGCTTCGGCTCCTGAGGCGATCGCGCCTGCCGCTTGGGCCTCGGTGGGACGTCACGTCTCGTGCGTGGGGGCATGCTCGTGGCTTCGGCACCGATGGCATCGACTTGAGCGCCCTCAGCCCAGCCCGAGCCCCGTCATCAGCGCCCGGAGCGACAGCCCGAACGAGATGAACGACGCCATCGCGAACGGCGCCCACGGCCACCTGCGGAAGTTCTCCTCGCGCGCGAGCAGGTGCGCGATCGCGAAGATCACGAGCGGTCCGAACCCATAGACGTAGTGCAACCACGTCGTCGGTCGGTGACCGAGCAGGAACAAGATGGCGCCGAGCAGCGCCTGCACGATCGCGACGACCTGCGCGGCCACCAGCCATCGCCAGAACCAGTCGCCCGCCCGACGCCGGAGGGCCCACAGCACGAGGCCGAACAACCAGCCGACCGCGAAGAGCGCGACCACAGCGAACCCGGCGAAGCGGTGGATCTCGTTCACGGCGGGCGGATACTACGGTCTCGTCGCCGGCATCAGGCGCGGGTCGTCACGCCTGCGACTCGGCCGACCGGTAACGGCTCGCGCCGGGACGGTCGGTCGAGTCCTTGTTGAGACGACGCGAAAGGTGCAGGCCCTCGAGGGCGAACTCGAGCGCCGAGGCCGCGACCCCCGGCGACTCCTCCTCGACGCCGAGCCGCTGAAGGAGCTTCGAGAGCCCGCGTACCTCGCCGAACTGGGACAGGAGGCCGGTCGCCGGGAGCAGGTCCGAGGTCTCGGCCTCGAAGCCCTGCGCGAACCTGGACAGGATCGGCTGGAAGTCGAACGCCGACAGCCGCCGGCGGAAAACTTGGAGCTCGGCCGTCTTCAGCGCCCTGGACAGGATCTCCTCCTCGCGTCCCTCCTCGATCGTGTCGAACTCGACGCGGCCGAGACCAGCCTCGACCACGGCGGCGAGGTCGCACACGCGCGGGACGGCCTCGGCCTCGCCGGTCCTGGCCGCGCGGCGGATCGCCGCCGCCGAAAGCGTCTCGAGGTTCCCGATCGAGTACCGGACGCTCACGCCGCTGCGGTGGTTCACATGCGGCGACCGCCGAAGCTCGGCTGTGAACGCGGCGAGCACCTCCTCCAGGTAGACGGGGACGCGGAGGCGGACATCGCCCTCCCACGTCCGGGCCTCCTGCTCCATGATCTCGATCTCGTCGTCCAGGGACTCGGGATAGTGGGTCCGCACCTGCGTCCCGAAGCGGTCCTTCAGCGGCGAGACGATCCGGCCCCGGTGCGTGTAGTCGTCCGGGTTCGCGGTGGCGACGAGCAGCAGGTCGAGCGGCAAGCGGATCCTGTAGCCGCGGATCTGTACGTCCCGCTCTTCGAGGATGTTGAACAGGGCGACCTGGATCCGCTCGGGCAGGTCGGGAAGCTCGTTGATGGCGACGACGCCGCGGTTGGTCCGCGGGATCAGCCCGTAATGGATCGTGAGCTCGTCCGCGAGGTACCGCCCCTCGGCGACGCGGATAGGGTCGACGTCCCCGATGAGGTCGGCGACGCTCGTGTCCGGCGTCGCGAGCTTCTCCGCGTACCGGTCGTGACGGCCGATCCAGCGGACGGGCGACGCATCGCCCTCCTCGGCGACGAGCGCCCTGCACGCCGCGCAGATCGGACGGTACGGGTGGTCGTTCACCTCGCAGCCGGCGATCGTCGGCGCCTCCGCGTCGAGGAGCTCGACGATCTGGCGGATCAGTCGGGTCTTCGCCTGGCCGCGCTCGCCCAGCATCACGAGGTCGTGGCCGGCAAGGATCCCCCGTTCGAGCACGGGCAGCACCGAGTCGTCGAACCCGACGATCCTCGGGAACAGCGCGGTGCCGCGGCCCATGCGTTCGAGCAGGTTGGCTCGGAGCTCCTCCTTGACGGTGCGGTCGGGGTACCCGGCCGCCCGGAGCTCGGCGATCGTGGAGGGAGCGGGCATGCCCGACCAGCCTACCGGCTCCGTCGCGAACCGGGGCGGTCGCTAGACCGTCGCGCGGGCCGTGTACTCGGCGCCGTACCGCCGTTCGGCGAGGCGGCGGCCCACCTCTGCCGCGAGCACCAGCAGCATCGAGCCGATGAACACGACCGAGGAGACCGCGATCAGTTGCGGGAGCAGGCTCGGCACCCGGAGCTGCGCGAACAGGTACACGGGCCACGTCTGCTGCGTGCCGGCGAGGAACGAAGCGATCGCGAACTCGTCGAACGACAGCGTGAAGGCCACCATGAACGCGGACACGAGCGCCGGCGTGAGGAGCGGGAGCGTGACGCGCCGGAAGGTTTCGCGCGGGCTCGCGCCCAGGTCCTTGGCCGCCTCGTCCAGGGACACGCTCAGCCGCTCGAGCAGAGGCATGATCGTCAGGATCGTGTATGGCATTGCGACGACCACGTGCCCGATCACGACGGCATGCAGGCCGAGCCCGATGTAGACGCCGAACGACTGCGTCAGGACCTTGTCGACAAGCGTGAACACCAGAAGCAGCGAGATCCCGAACACGAGGTACGGGATCACGAGCGGCGAGAAGACGAGCGCCGAGACCACCGGCTTCCCGAAGAACCTCCGACGCAGGAGCACGAATGACGTGAGCACTCCGAGCGTCACCGCGATCAGGCTCGACGCGATCGCCACGATCGCGCTTCTGCCGAGCGCTCCGATCAGGATCCGGTTGGAAAGCACGTCTCCGTACCAGTGCGTCGTGAACCCGGAGAGCGGGAACGAGGGGTCGCCGTCGTTCAGCGAGAACAGCGCGAGGATCGCGATCGGCGCATAGAGGAAGGCGACCAGCACCCAGAAGAACGCCGTGAGCCAGACGCGCCCGGCCCGGGAGGTCGCGATCTCCATCAGTCCGTCGCCACCGATCTGACCTGCACGTACCGTCCGAAGATCGCCATCAGGACGCCTACGACGATCAACAGGAACATCGCGAGGACCGAGCCGCTCTGCCAGTCGAGGCCCCGCGTGAACAGGTCTTGGATCGCGTTGCCGTACATGTACCCGCTCGTTCCCCCGACGAGGAGCGGCGTGACGAACTCCCCGATCGTCGGGATGAACACGAACACGAACGCGGCAACGAGCCCCGGCACGCTGAGCGGCAGCGTCACCCGGAGGAACGTCCGCAGTCGGCTCGCTCCCAGGTCGCTCGCCGCCTCGAGCAAGCTGCGGTCGAGATTGTCCAGGCTCACGAAGATCGGCAGCGCGACGAACGGGATCCAGACGTACGCGAGGACGAGCATCACGGCGAACTGGCTGTAGAGCAGCCACTCGATCGGATCGTCCGCGGGACGGACGTGCAGCCAGCTGAAGAGCGAGTTGACCACTCCGTGCTCGCCGAGCATCACCTTCCACGCCAGCACCCGCAGGAGGAAGCTCGTGAGGAACGGAACGATGATGACCAGGAGCAGGACGTACTTCAGCTTCCGGACGCAGAGCGCCAGGTAGTACCCGATGGGGTACGCCAGGAGCACGACGGCCGCCGAGACCGTGAGCGACATCCGGAACGACTTCCAGAATAGGCCCATGTAGATCGAGCCGCCGGTGAGGAACCGCCTCCAGTCGTCCAGCGAGATCACGCCGGTGTCGGCCGGGAACAGCTCGATCGCGCCGACGCTGTACGCGGCCACGTACACAACCGGCGCGACGAAGAACAGCACCAGCCAGAGCAGCGGCGCCGACAGCAGCCCCGCCGTGACGGCCCGATCTCGGCGTCGCCACCGACGAGCCGACGGGGCGGCTTCCGGGAAGGCCACGGCGTGCTACGGACGCGTGCGAGACGTCAGGCCGCCAGCACCTCGCTCCAATACTGCTGGTACACGTCGCGCCGCGGGATATACGACTCGGGGATCGCGCGCGGCGGGTCGAGCACCGTCGGGTCGTCCAGGCCGAGCGCGTCGACCACGCCGGGGGAGACGACCGACAGGTCCGCCTCGGTGTTCGTGTGGCCGTAGTAGTACCAGGCCAGCAGGAACTCGGCGGCCTTCTTGCTGGCCCACGAGTCCACGTACTCGTGGGCGTGGAAGTAGTTCTCCGTGTCCTTGGCCAGACCGAGGCCGCAGACCCACGACACGCGCCCTTCCTTCGGCTCCATGTAGAGGTAGTTCATGCCCGCCGCGTCGGCATACCCGACGGTGTCCGGCCAGGCGTAGCCGATCCAGACCTCTTCCTTCTTGAAGTCCAGCCAGAACTCGTAGGACTGGTTCCACAGGTTCCGGACGAGCGGCTTCTTCGAGATCAGGAAGTCCCGCGTCTGGGCCAGCTCGTCATCCGTCATGTTGAACGGATCGGACACACCGAGGAACAGGCCGCCGATGTACATCATGTTCGACGTGTCGACCCACGAGATCTTGCCTTCGTACCGCTCGTCGAACAGGATCCCGAACGTCTCCTCCTGGACGTCCACGTGGTCGAGGTTGACCATCGGCGCGATGAAGCCCCAGTCGAGCGGGATGAAGTACTGCTGCCCGTCCACGACGCCGGACTCCATCAGCTTGGGATTGAGCGCCGAGAAGTTCGGGATCAGCGACGTGTCCCAGGGCTGGACCGCCCCCAGGTCCACCCAATCCTTGTACTTGTAGCCGCACGGGTGCACGACGTCGAACGTGGCTGTGCCCGCCACCGCCTTGGTGTAGGCGGCGTCGTCGTTCTCGAACAGGATGAACTCGGGCGTGTCGCCGGTCTTGTCCGTGTACTGCTGCCACAGCCCGAGGCGCTCCTTGTCCGGGTAGTAGTCGCCGTTGCCGTAGCCGCTCCAGTCGAACACCGTCAGGCCGCCCGGCTCCTCCTCTATCGGCGGCCGCTCGGTCTTGCCGGTGGCCCCGGTGGCGGTGCCGCCCCCCTCGTCCTCGGCCTTCTTGCACGCAGCGAGCACGGCGGCCCCCAGCGTGGTGGCGCCGGCCAGCCGCATGAACCCACGGCGGTCGTACCGCTCAGCAAGGATACGGTCGATGTCGGTCACGGCTCTCCCCCTTCGTCCCCCTGAAAAGCGACGCCGTATCATGCGCCGAACGCCGCAACCGCGCCACTTTCACGGAAGGACAACGGTGAGACGCCCTTCGCTGATCGTCGCCCTCGTCGTGGCCACCGTCATCGTGGCAGCGTGCGGATCCGAGGCTGCCGGCGTCGAGCCGATACCGGCTACGGCGCTGCCGGGGTCCTCGTCGCGGTCCGTGACGCTCGATGCCTCGACCGTCTCCGGCGACGCGATCGACTTCGCCGGCCTCGAGACGCTGCTCGAGGACGCGGGGTTCGTTGGCGGGACGCAGCGGCTCTTCAGCCGAGCCGGACCCGGCCGCCGCCGGACGCTCGCGCGCGTGCTCGTGTTCGAAGGGCCCGGCGGGGCCGACGGGTACCTCGCCTGGCTCGCCGAGCACGTAGACGAGGTCATCGGTGACGCGGCGCCGGCCGGCGATCTGAACGCGCCGGCGGGCGGCCGTGTCTTCGTCCACGAGCCGGACGCGTGCTGCCACAACGAGACGCGCATCTTCCTCGTGATGTGGAGGCGCGACAGCAGGGTCATCACGCTGGAGATCGGCGGCCCTTCGGCTCGCGCCAACGACGTCACGCGGCTCGTGTCCGCGCTGGACGCGGCGGTCTGAACCCGCATGCTCGAGACGTTCGAGACGATCGCGACCGGACTCGATCACCCCGAGGGCGTCGCCGTCGGGCCCAACGGGCTCCTGTACACGGGAGGCGAGGGCGGCCAGATCTACCGGATCGAGGCGAGCGGTGACGTCGTGGAGATCGCGAACACGGGCGGGTTCATCTACGGCGTCGCCCTCGACGCCGACGGCAACGTCTACGCGTGCGACTTCGGCAACGCTTCGGTCGTTCGCGTGAGCCCGTCGAGCGAGGTCTCCACGTACTCGAGCGGCACGCCCAAACGGCCCATGCGCGTGCCGAACTTCGCCGCGTTCGATGATCGAGGGAACCTCTACGTTACGGATTCGGGCGAGTGGGGCGACGACGACGGCGTCGTGTTCCGGATCGCCCCCGGCGGCGTGGCCGAGGTGTGGACGGAAGCGACGCCGCGCTTCCCGAACGGCTGCTGCGTGTCGGCGAACGGCGATGGGCTGCTCGTGATCGAATCGCGCGGCCGGGCGTTGATAAACGTGCCGATCGGCGACGACGGATCCGCCGGGGGTCCCCGAGGTCGTGGCCGATCTCGCCGGGTCGCAACCGGACGGCGTCGCCCTCGCCGAGGACGGCACGGCCTTCGTCGGCTGTTACCGGCCCGACCGCGTGTACCGGATCCAGTCGGACGGACGGGTCGAGGTCTTCGCCGACGATCCCGACGGCGTCGTTCTCAACCAGCCCGCCAACGTGGCGTTCTTCGGTCTCGACCTCGACCGGCTGGCCGTCTCGAGCCTCGGGGGATGGAGCCTCGTCGCCGCGCCATCCGGCGTGCGCGGCCTGCCGCTGCGCTACCCGTCGCTCTGAGCGAGCGGAACGTCGGCCATGATCGCGAGGTTGTTGCCGTCCGGGTCGGCGAAGAAGGCCATGCGCAGCTCCGAATCGGCCGTTCGGTGCACGACGTGCGGTTCGCCGAGGAACCTGACGCCGCGCGCCGAGAGGGCTCGGTACGCCTCATCGACGTCGTCCACGCTGAAGTACACCATCCCGCGGGAGCGATACGCCTCGGTCTCCGGAACACCGAGGTACAGACGGACGGCGCCGCAGTCGAAGAACGCCATCGGCTGATCCGGGACGCGGAAGAGCAGCGGCACCCCGAGGACGTCGCGGTAGAAGCCGATCGCGCTTCGACGTCGGCGACGCTCAGGTGGATCTGCCCGATCGAACCCAACCCTTCGAACGACATCACGCCCTCCTTCGCGGTCGTGCGTCCTGCCATCAGAGCCGTGACACCAGCAGACCCAGCGCCAGGAGCGGCATCGCGATCGCAAGCCAGCGCAGCGCTCCTTCGGGCGCCGCCCGGAGCGTCGTTGCGTCGAGCGGTTGTCGTTCGCCCCCCGCGGTCACGACCTCCCCGGTGACGGTGGCCACCTGACGCCGGAGCCTGCGGACGGGCGTCGACAGCACGCGCTGGGCCGCGGAGATGGCAGCGCACGCGGCCGCGACCAAGACGGCGTCGATCGTCAAGGTCGCCGTCTGCGCGAACGAGGCGGTCAACGCCGGGAACGCACCCCACCCGAGCGCGAACCACAGATCCGAGTGGAACGCGCCGCCGAAGAGCTCGAGGTTGTAGGCGACGACCAGGAAGCTGCCCACGCCGACGAACGCCCAGATCCAGGGGGAGACGATCACCGTTCCGTGCACGCCCAGACCGACCGCGCCCGCCAGCCCGATCAGCGCGATCGCCCACAGCACACCATCCGGGATCCGCGTTCGAAGCGGCCGGCCGTTCAGCTCGTCGAGCGCGTGGGCGGCGAGGCCCATCGCGAGGAAGAACGCGATGACCGTCTCGAGCAACCACCGGTCGTCGACGGCTGGTGCGACGCATGCGCCGAGGACGACGTACGACAGGTGCCAGAGGGTGTACGGGGGGTGCAGGAGCGTCCAGTAGTCGCGCCATCCGCCGGGCGACAGCGCGTAGAAGGCGGGTCGCTCGCCGCTCTCAGCCATCTCCGCCGGTCGAGCGCCAGTCCTCGAGGATGGGCGTCGCCTTGACGGCCCACGTCACCACCGCGACCCCGTTGCTAAGGAGTCTCGTGCGGACGCGTCGCATCCCCGCCTCCTGCCACCACCGCACCTGCACCGGGAGCGGGTACCTGCGGTAGAACTCCTCGATGCTGCGACCGAGGAATCGTCCGGTGCGGTACCAGCCCGCCGAGACGCTCCGCCCGAGCAGCGGCATGGCACCCCTCGTGTAGGCGAGCCATCCCGCCCGCGCCCACGGCTCGACCGGCACGTGGAACTCGAGCGACGCCAGGACGCCACCGGGGCGGAGCACACGGACGAGCTCGGCAACGGTCGCGGCCGGATCGTCGACGTACCGCAACAGGTACGTGAAGGTGACCGCGTCGAAGGCCTCGTCGGCGAACGGCGTCGCCTGGGCCTGCGCGAGCACGAACCGGATCCGCTGGTCCAGCCCGCGGTCAAGGACGGCCTGCACGCCACGTTCGATCATCGCGGAGCTCTGGTCCAGGCCGATCACGCGCACGTTCCTGCGTGCCAGCTCCCTGGCGACCAGCCCCGTCCCGGTCGCGACGTCCAGCACCCAGGAGCCGGGTATCGCGTTCACCTTCGAGACCAGGAACCGTCGCCACCGCGGGTCCTGACCGAACGACAGGAGCGTCCCCATACGGTCGTACTCGGGAGCGATGCCGGCGAACAGCCCCCTCGCGTGGCGCGTGCGTTCCGGATCCACGATGCGTGAGCGTACCCGCGTCGTCAGGTCAGCGGGAACGGCGACTGCCACCACCACGGCGTTGGGCTCCCCTCGATCCGTTCGACCCACTTCACCCACCAGAAGCCTCGCCGTCCCGGAACGACGAGCCTCGCGGGGAACCCGTGGCCGATCGACAGCGGTTCGCCGCCGACACGCGTGGCGAGCAGGATCGACCCGGCATCACGGATCGGGAACCGTCGACCGTATCCGGTCGCAGAGACCACCATGACGCTTCGAACGTCTTCGCCGGGCTCGAGCAGGCGGTCGAGCCGCACGCCGCTCCAGTCCTGTGTGGCGAACCACCCACCGGTGCAGTCGAGCGTCGCTCGGATCGTGTCGTCGAACATGGCGAGCTCGTCGTACGTGAACGTCCGAACCGCTCCCGGCGCGCGGACGTCCAGGCGCCAGTCGGTGGGCTCGATCGCCGGTCGAGGGTCGTCCAGCCACTGCGTGACCGGCATGGCGCGCGGATCGAACGAGCCGCGTTCGTACGAACCCGTCTCGCGTCGCTCGGCGCCCGCGAGCCCCGAGATGCGAACGAGTCCTTCCAGGCCGGCGAACGTTGCGAGCGATCCGGCGGCGACGCCCGCGGCGCGCAGGACGGTGCGACGAGAGACGTCGGTGACCCTCGGGCGCACGGGCCGCGCCACGACGTGCCAGATCGCGAGCGGGATCGAGCACAGCGCAGCGCCCACGTGAACCTGCATCGCGGAGACGCTCGGCCAAAGGCCAACCGCATGAGCGATCCCGGTGACGACCGCGAGCGCTACCAGGACTGCGAGGCCGATCGAGGCGACCGTGCCTGGACGACCCCGGCGAGCGCCGCGACGGGAGATCGCCGACTTCCACGGCGACAGCAGCACGATCCCCAGCCCGGTCGCTCCGTGCGCGGCGAGAGCCGCGAACGCCCACCGACCGCCGATCGCGAACGTCAGCGCGCCGGTCGAGAGCGCGCCGGCCATCAGCACGAGGAGCGCGAGGTTGGTCCCGCGGCCGGCGCGGAGCCGACGGTCCACCGAACCAGGCTACGACGGGTCGAAGAGTTGCGTGAGGTCGGCGATCGAGTCCAGGACGCGATCGGGCGGTCGGGACACCTTGCTCAGATCCTCGGGCAGGAACTTTCCGGTCCGCACGAGGACGCCGCGGATGCCGAGCACCTGAGCGCCGTGGACGTCGTTGACGATGTCGTCGCCGACCATGATCGCGCGATCCCGGCTCACCCCGAGCATGCGGATCGCCGCGTCGAAGTACGGGGCTGTCGGCTTGCCGCATATCACCGCTTCGCGGCCCGTCGCTTCCTCCAGCCCGGAGATGTACGCGCCCGCGTCCAGCTGGAGACCGGCGGCCGTCCTCCAGTAGAGGTTCCGATGCATCCCGACGAGGGTTGCTCCCTGCATCAGCCTGCCGAAGATCCGGTTCACCATCGGGTACGTGAAGTCCTCGCACGCTCCGCCGATCACGATCACGTCGGCGTCTTCGACGTCCGCGAGCTCCACGCCGGCGAGGTCGTCGGTGGCGTCACCGTCGGAGAGCACGAAGCATCGCGCGGCCGGGTGGTTCGTCCGGAGATGCTCGGCCGTCGCGGCAACCGCGGTGATCAGCTCGTCGTCTCGAACGTCGAAGCCGGCCTCGCGGAGGGTCGCAGCGAGGTCCGCGCGCGTCTTGGTCGTGGTGTTGGTGATGAGCCGGTACGAAATGCCGCGGCGACGCAGCAGGCTCAGCGTCTCGACGGCACCCGGCAGCGGCTCCCACGAGACCGAGAGGACACCATCGATGTCGAGCAGGACACCGTCGATGTCGTCCACGCGCCGAGTCTAGTCGTCGGAGGTGCGCGGCCCTCCCGTCACATCCTCGCCGATGCTCCGCGTTCGCGCCAGGTTGACTCCCGCCGAACGGCGAGTGCGGTCGGCGAGATCCGCATGTCCGATCCGCCATCCGTGGTACGGCGCGATGAACCGGTATCGGGACGGGAGCAACGGCCTGAACAGTCTGATCCCGGCGAACGTGGCCCGCATGGCTGCCCGTCGCCCTGGTCCGACGTCGATCCCGTACATCCGCCGGATCGTCGGCGGGAGCGTCCCGAACGCGAGCTTCGAGACGCCCTCGAGGACGGGTCTCCACTCGGCCTCGCGTGGCGGGTCGTCGAACAGCGCAGCCACGCGTCGGGCCGCGTCCGTGACCTGGAGGATCCCCGAGTCGTAGACACCCTGGAGGTAGGCACGAAGGTCGGCGACAGTCGGCGGGATGATCTCGCGCGGGATCCGGACCATCTCGGCAGCGAGCATCTGCTCCTCATGGAAGCGTTGGCGTCCGCGTTCGTCCAGGCGACCGACCGTCAACCGCTCGAACAGCAGCGCGCTATCGACGAGACACGCGTGCACGTACAGCAGCAGGTCCGGGTCGAGGCCGTCGTACGGCAGACCCGTCACCTGGTCGACGCCGCCCACGCGCGCGTGAACGTCGTTGATGCGCTCGGCCGCCGCGTCCGCCTCCTCCCGCGTGCCGAACGTGATCGTGTACGTGAGTACCAGCGTTCGCTGCAGGCGCCGCCACGGGTTGCGCTCGTAGAATCCGGTCTCGCGAGCGCCGGCGATCACCAGCGGGTGGGCCGCCTGCATCAGCACCGCGCGTGCGCCGCCGAACAGAACCGTGACCTCGCGATGGACCTGCCACGAGACGCTCTCGGGCCCGAAGTAGCCAAGGTCGGCCATGCGTCCAGCGTAACGACGTTCGCTTACGGACCGGTGACGCCGGTCAGCTCCCGCAGCTCCCGCGCGACGGGCTCCGCCGCGAGCACGATCAGATGGTTGCGAGCCCTCGAACCGCCGACGTACAGGTACTGCCCCAGGTCCTCGAGATGCTTGTCGCCGAGCTCGGCCAGGATGATGACCGGTCGTTCGAGTCCCTTGAAGGCGTGCACGCTCGTGGCCAGGACCGCGCCGGCCTCGACCGATCCGGACAGCCGGAAGCCGTCCACGCGTCCGCGAGCGCGCAGCCGGCTCTTCTCGTCCCCGGACGGCGTCAGCACCGCGATGTCCTGGATCGGCACCTGTTCCTCCTCGACGAGGTTGCGCAGCACCACGGCGAGGAGGTGCGCCAAGTCGGCATCGTTCTCGTATCCGAGGATCTCGACGGGCCTGCCCTCGGGCCCGCGGGCGACGGGCTTCTGCGAGCCGCGGTAGAAGACCGAGACGAACTCGCCGATCCGCCTGGTGTTCCGCAGGTTCAGCGGGATCGGGCCGACGAGGTCTTCCTCGGCGACCGGGAGCCGGCCTCCGTACAGGTTCTGGTTGTCGTCGGCTAACACGAACAGACGCCCCGCGTCCGGATCGACGTGGAGCGTCAGCAGGGCGGGCCACCACCACTCGCGGAAGTCCTGAGCCTCGTCGACGACGATCGCGTCGTACCGCGGCCCCAGCCTGGCGGCCGCCTCCGCCAGAGCCTCGGGCAGCGCGTGCTCGAAGTAGGCCGAACCCGGACCCGCGTCCTCGGCCGGGAGGTCCACGTTGGCCTCGGCGGCCATCTGCACGCAGACCTCGTGGAAGTGCGCGGCATCGATGCCGGGCACGTCCTTGGTCGAGTCCCGGAGGTGGTCGCCGAGGCGGCGGTTGAAGCAGGTCAGCAGCGTGCGGTGTTCGGCGGCGGCAAGCTGCTTGGCGATCGAGATCGCGAGCAGCGTCTTGCCGCTCCCGGCGGGGCCCGTCACCGCGGCGCGGTTCCTGTGCAGGACGAAGGCCAGGATCCAGGCCTGGTCGTCCGTGAGCTCGACGATCTTCTTGTCCTCCTCGTCGAAGCTCAACCTGAGCGGGAGCCGGATCTCGACGCGGAAGCCCAGCGCCGTCGCGACGGCCTCCATCCCCTCGGCGCCGAAACGCCGTCCCGGACGCGTCCAATGACGCATGACCTGCGGCACGCGTTCGGACAGCCGCTCGAGGTCGTCGGCGTCGATCACGACCTCGGCCGGGGCGCCCGGGTGCGCCGCCCGCTGGTACCTGCCGTCGGGGAACGCGACGCCGAACCCGTAGGTCGGCCGCCACCGGTCCCAGCCGTCCTGCGCCTCGAGGATCCTCACGAGCGAGTGCATCGCGTCCTGGGCCTGATGGAAGGGGTCCTCGTCCAGACGATGCGTTCCCGAATGGCCGGTCTGGGTCCATCGCTTGGTCGCGGGCTCGAACGCGATACCCCCTCCCTTCACCTCCAGCGCGAGGAGTCCATGAACCGGATGTGTGATGACGAAGTCGGCCTCGCCCTCATCGGGCCCCCGACGGCCACCCACCACCCAGTCGACGGAGTGGTACACGACGAACTCGTCGTCCAGCTGTTCGAGGAAGGCCTCGTACAGTCGGCGTTCGGCCGCGCTGTCGGTGGGGAGCATGGGGAACGGCACCATCCGGGCCATCACGCGATGCTAGCTCGGAGCCTGGACAGTCGGTTCGGCCCGTGGGACCATCGGCTACCCCTCACATGGTCCGCGCATGAAGCTTCTGCTCGCCGTCGTCCTCATCTCGGTGTATCTCGCCTACCTGTTTGGCGGGCGGCTGCACCGGCTCGATGCCCTCCATCCTCGATGGTGGGGCCTCGTGATCGCAGGGCTCGCGATCCAGTTCGTCCCGCTCCCCGAAGGGGAGACAGGGACCGACCTCCTCGTCCGGACGGCCGTCCTCTCGCTCTCCTACACGCTCCTCCTGACGTTCACCGTCGTGAACGTCCGGATGCCAGGCATGGCACTCGTCATGATCGGGCTCGCGTGCAACTTCGCCGTGATCGCGGTCAACGGTGGCATGCCGGCGAGCGCCGATGCGCTGATCGCCTCGGATCAGGAGGACGTGCTGGCGTTGTTGAAGGAGGAGGGGGCGGACAAACACCACCTCCTCACGGAGAGCGACGAGCTCACGTTCCTCGCGGACGTGATCCCCGTCCCCGAACCGATCGGACAGGCGATCAGCGTCGGGGACATCTTCGTGTATGCGGGGCTGATCTGGTTGGTCTTGGCCGCTATGCGGGGATGGACTCCGTCGGCGAGACGGGCGACGACGCAACGGTCCCGCGGGAAGCATCGGCGGGGGGCGTCGCAGGAGGAGCCTGAGCGGCCTCGACCGGACCTGGGGTTCCACCCTCCTGGAGCCAGGATGTCGGGTACCGGAGGGTGATCTTCGTTCCTTCGCCCGCGAAGCTCTCGATCGCGAAGGTCCCGCCGCCCGCCGTCGCCCGTTCGCGCATCATCGTCATGCCGTAATGCCCTTCGGGCTCGGGAGCGTCGGCGTCGAACCCGACACCATCGTCCCGGACGACCATCTGGATCTCGTCACCCTGCTGCTCGACGGCGACCCATATGTTCGAGGCGTTCGCGTGCTTCAGCGCGTTCGTCACGCATTCGCGGGCGTTGTGGTACAGGAGCAGCGCGATGGGCCCGGGCACGTCCACCTCGTCGACGTCGGCGTGGAAGCGGACGTCTGACTCTCGAGCCATCTCGGCGAGGAAGCTGCGGATCGCCTCCCCCAACCCAGCGCGGCCGAGCGGCGACCGATGCAGGTCGCGGATCAGCGCTCGGATGCGGTCGGACGTCCGGTTCTTCGTGTCCTTGATCTCGAGCAAGAGCCCCTCGGTCTCGTCGACCTTGCCCGCCCCCAGGTGACGCCGCGCGACATCGACCTGGATCGAGAGCCTGAACAACAGCTGGGCGAGGTCGTCATGCAGGAACTCCGCGATCTGCATCCGCTCGTCTTGGCGTTCTTCGGCCATCCGGTTCGACAGCGCACGAAGGACATGCTCGCGGTCTTGAAGCTCCTTGTGCGCCTCCTCGAGCGCCTTGCTGCGGAAGAACATCTGTCGAGCCAGTAGCAACGGCAAGACGAAGACAGGGACCGCCCACCAATTCCGGGCTTCATTTCCGCCCAGGATGAAGACTTTCGCAAGAATCACCCCGAAGACCGCAAGGCCGAGATAACTCACGAGGTATTCGCTGAGCCGCCCGACCTTAAGCTCGCGAATCACGCGTAACGGATTCATCCAATAATGGATGCTGGCAGCGATGCATACGAGCGTCGTATTGACCACGTAGTCCACGATTGACGCGAGGCTCGCGGCTCCGATCAAGACGAGCGCGTTCGAGTCCTCTACCGAGGCAAACGAATGAAAGACAAGGCTTGCGCTTCCGACGGCAAGCGCGACTTGGGACCTGTTGAACAGCGCTCGGAGCACACTGACTTCTCGTCGGTACTCGCGTGGATCGGAGGCAGCAAGGAACGCCGTCGCTGCTGCGGCCTCTGGCTCGTATAGGAAGGCGACTACCATCAACAGTGGAAATCCCATACTGATATGGACGCCCCGCCATACCGGCACAGGAATGAGTTCGACGATGCCGATGATCAGTACCCACGTGATGAGCGGTACTAGATCGTCACGAATGGCGACCCAACCGTCCTGCGCGTTGGCCAGGATGAGACCGAGAAGCGTAGGAACAACGATGGCCGCCTCAAAGAAGGGAAGTAGCGCGGCCGACTTCCCGGCGCGGGTCGTGATTTCCTGAGCCGCCAACGAACCGCCTTCTGCCCGATGGTCCCGCACATCGTGGAACCTAGTACCTCGTTGAGGGAATCACCCTATTGGATGAATGAGGATCGGGCTAACACCTCGCTCTCCCTACGTTATGCGCTGTAGGCGACAATACGGGCTTGTCGGCCGTAGGGGGGACCCCCGATAGTTGCCCGGTATCCCCCGGACGGGGACCCGGAGTACCGACAGTTTGGATGGACGGGGCCAGCTTGACGGCCCTCTAGGCGGAGGGAGGTGCCATGAAGCTGATCAAGCGGATTGCCGTAGCGGTCGGCTCGCTGGCGGCGCTCGCGCTTGCCGGTGGCGCACATCTGCGCTTCTAGCACCAACCGGCTCAACCGGACATTGCGGGGCAGGTCCAGTGATGGGCCTGCCCCTATTCGTAGGTGGCACGGGACGGAAGCTTTGCGACAATCTGGACGCCAGCACCTGGCGATGTCTCAACATGCAAGACGCCCCCCACCACCTCGACGCGCTCCCTCATGAGCAACAGCCCGAAATGGTTGGCTGCATCGACATTGCGCGGATCGAACCCAATACCATCGTCCCTGACGCTCACTCGAAGTGAGCCTTCGTCTTCGGCTATCGAAACGTTGACCTCAGACGCGCCGGAATGCCTCAGCGCATTGCGTATCGCCTCGCGTGCCACCTGATAAGCCAGTAACTGCACTAGCGGGGTCGCAGTGACGTCTGCACATCGAAGATTGATGCGGATTGGCGACTCCCGCTCCAAGTACTCGACCAACAACTTCAGCGTTTCCGCGAGGCCGCTCGTTCCGAGCGACGAGGCTCTGAGATTCCGAATCAGCGATCGCATGCTTTCGCTGGCAGCCTCTGTCGCGACCAGCAGTTCCGGCAAGTCGTCTTCAAGCTCAAGAAGTCGTCCCGACGCAAGCTCCTGTCTCAGCACCTGACCCATCAGGTGGACCTTGTAGAGCGGCGGCAAGACCTCGTCATGGAGACCCGCGGCGAGAGAGAGGCGCTCATCTCGGCGTTCATCAGCCATCGACGAGGACAGCGCTCGAATTGCCTCAGCCTGCGTCTCGACGCGGCGAGTCGCTGTCGTGATTCGCTGGTGTCCTGCGAAGGCTTGTCTGGCCAGAAAGACGGGAATCGCCACGATGGCCAGTCCCCACACACCGACCGAGTCGTACGTCTCGGCCAATACGAGACTCAACAGGCCGAAGCTCATGTATGTGAGGACGAACTCGTGCGCGGATCCGAAGAACAGCCGGGACAGGCCATCGAGCGGCTTCACTCGCTGATCGAGACACAGGACGGATACGACGGAGCCGTAGTTGACGAGGCAGTCGACACCAACGGCTAGTAGAGCACCAACGAATGCGAAAGGCCAAGGCGCGTCGTGACTAACGAGTAGTCCGAAGACTGCCGCGGCCGCCATCACGCTAAGGGATGTTTGTGCGCGGTTGAAGAGAGCGCGGGCGAGGCTAATCTTGCCTCGCAGTTCGCGGGGATCAACGTACGCCACGAAAGCGATGCTTCCCGCGACGAGAGGTCCAAAGAGGTAACCGGCTGCCAGCAGCAGAGGCATGTCGAGACCGAGTTGCTGGCCTGACTCGAAAGGCAGCGAAGCGGCGTCAATTGCAGCAACAACGAGGATCCACGCGATGATTGCCCACCCGACTTCGTGAAATACATCTGGTGAGACCACAGCGCCCGTTATGAGGACTGTAGCGTCCACTCCAATCACAGCGAGTACGAAGCCGTGGAGGATTAGAGTCGAAGTAGGCGGTCGATTGCCGACGATCTTCCGAGCGCCGGACATCATCGTTGCAGACATGCGCCCTCCCTCCCGTCGCGCCGCGACGCATCTTTGAAGAAGCGGCTCGACCCGTCAACAGCGACAAATCAGGTCCGTCGCCTCTTCGGTAGCGGGCCGCATGGCTCCTCCAGGCGAAGGTGCACGAGTACGATTCCCATCGTGAAGAGCCGCATACTCCTCGTGGAGGACGAGTCGACGATCTCGGACCCGCTCGCCGAGAGCCTCGGTCGTGACGGGTTCGAAGCGGAGGTTGCTCCAACGCTCGCGGCCGCTCGGGAGGCCATCCGCCGCGAGCCACCCGATCTGGTTCTGCTCGACGTGATGCTGCCGGACGGCGACGGGCGAGACCTCGCACGCGAGATCCGGAGCGGGTCCGACGTGCCGATCGTGATGCTCACCGCCCGAGGCGAGGAGATCGACCGCGTGCTCGGCCTCGAGCT
>JBMDWR010000220.1:0-1611 GCA_048594645.1 Actinomycetota bacterium | reverse complement strand
TTCAACGTCCGCTACCGCGACGACAAGTCGTACCCCTACCTGGCGCTCACGATCGGCGAACGGTGGCCTCGCGCCCAGGTCCTGCGGGGCGCGAAGCGGAAGAACGTGCGGTACTTCGGCCCGTTCGGCCACGCGTACGCGATCCGCGAGACGCTGGATGCGCTGACCCGGGTGTTCCCCGTCAGGACGTGCTCGAACGCGTTCTTCGATCAACGCGCGCGCGCCCGACGCCCGTGCCTGTACTACGACATCGGCCGATGCGCCGGTCCGTGCGTCCCGGAGGCGACCGGCGTGACGGAGGAGGCCTACCGGGCGCACGTCGAGTCGCTCGGCGAGTTCCTCTCCGGACACGAGCGCCCGATCCTGGAGCGGCTCGACCGAGAGATGCGGGAGGCCGCGTCGAGGCAGGAGTACGAGCTCGCCGCCAAGCTGCGCGACCAGCTCGCGGCTGCTAGGCGAGCGCTCGAGAGCCAGGAGATGGTCCTGTCACGGCCGCAGGACCTCGACGTCGTGGGGCTCGCGGAGGACGACCTCGAGGCGGGCTTCCAGGTGTTCTTCGTCCGGCGCGGGCGCGTGATGGGGCGCAAGGGGTGGGTCGTCGACCGCGTCGAGGACCTGGACCGACCGGCGCTCGTCGCGTCGTTCGTCCGCGAGATGTACATGCAGCGGCGCGACGTCCCGCCGCGGATCCTGGTCCCCGAGGTGCCGGCCGACGCCGACGTCCTCGAGGCATGGCTCGGCACGGTGCGCGGCGGGCCCGTCCGGTTCGCGGTGCCCGAGCGCGGCACCAAGCGGAAGCTGATGGAGACCGTGGCACAGAACGCGCGCGAGCAGTTCCAGCGGCACAAGCTGCGGCGCGCATCCGACTTCGGCGCCCGATCGCGGGCGCTGTCCGAGCTCGGCGCGCTGCTCGAACTGGAGCAGCCCCCGCTGCGGATCGAGTGCTACGACGTGTCGAACCTCGGACCGTCGGACAAGGTCGGTTCGATGGTCGTCTTCGAAGACGGGCTGCCGAAGCGGAGCGATTACCGCCGTTTCGAGATCAAGGGCGTGCCGGGCCAGGACGACTTCGCCAGCATGGAAGAGATGCTCCGCCGCAGGCTGGCGCGCCTGTCCCGCGACCGCGACCCCGGCGAGCGCCGACGGTTCGCGTACCCCCCAGCCCTGATCGTCGTCGACGGGGGTCGCGGGCAGCTGTCGGTGGCGACCAAGGCGCTCGCCGATGCGAACGTGCACATCCCCGCGATCGGCCTGGCCAAGCGCCTGGAGGAGGTCTACTTCCCCGACCGGCCGGACCCGCTGATCATCCCTCGCGGATCCGAGGCGCTCTTCGTGCTCCAGCACATCCGGGACGAGGCCCATCGGTTCGCGATCACCTATCACCGGCAGAAGCGCGCGAAGCGGGCGCTCGCGTCGCCGCTCGACCACGTCCCGGGCGTCGGACCGTCGAGGAAGAAGGCTCTGCTCAAGCGGTTCGGCTCGGTTGCCCGCATGGCGCGGGCGAGCGTCGACGAGATCGCCGCGACACCGGGCATCGGGCAGGACATCGCACGCGCGATCCAGGCGCGGCTGACGGAGCCGACCGGTGGGAGGCGCAGCGCATGACCGCTC
>JBMDWR010000022.1:0-2353 GCA_048594645.1 Actinomycetota bacterium | reverse complement strand
TCCACGCCCCAGTTCACGGGGTTGAAGCGCGCCGCCATCTGGATCCACCCGGGCGCCAGTGAGAGCGTGATGAACACGCCCGAGAGGAACGTGAGCGGCAGGATGATGAAATTCACGGCGGCGATCACCGTCTCCTCTTTGCGGACGAGCACCGCCATCGCCGTGGACAGCGCTCCGAACGCAGCGCCGAGGAGCACCGCGCACAGGACGAGCAGCAGCAGCCCGGCGGGGTTCTCCCGATAGCTCGCCCCGAGGATCATCCCGATCGTGAGGAGGATCGCCGACTGGATCACGGCGATGATCCCGAGCATCAGGATCCGGCCGGCGATCAGCGCGCCCCGACTGACGGGCGTGACTAGGAACCGGTCGGTTACGCCTGCCTTCAAGTCCTCGATCAGGCCCATGCCTGTCCAACCTCCGGAGAACAGCGCCGTCATCAGAACGATGCCGGGTGTGAGGAAGTCGATGTAGTTGTCCGAGCCGAAGCCGGGAATGTCGACGATCCGCTTGAACAGCGCGCCGTACAGCAGGATCCAGATGATGGGCTGCACCAGCGTGATGGCGATCCAGACCGGCTGGCGGAACAGCTCCCGCAGGTGACGCAGCGTCATGAACCACGTGTGACGGAGCGTCGTCGTCATCGCCTGGCCTCCTCCCGATCGTGCCTTTCGGCCGTGGCTGCACGGGCCTCCGTTTCGGCTTCGGCGAAGCTGCGACCGGTGTGGCGCAGGTAGACGTCGTCGAGCGACGGACGCGACACGGTCACGCGCGCGACCGACGCGCCGCCGGCCTCGAGGGCTTGCAGGATGCCGGGGACGGCTCGGGCGCCGTCGTCCGAACGCGCCCGGACCGTCTTGCCGTCGACCTGGACCTCGCGGACGTCGAACAGCCGCCCGAGCGCCTCGTGGACCCGTCCGTCCGGGTCGGACCCCTCGAGCTCGACCGTGACGGCGTCGCCCTTCAATTCGCCCTTCAGCTCGTCCGGCGTGCCCTCCGCGACGACCCTTCCACGGTCGACGATCACCAGGCGTTTGGCCAGCCGATCAGCCTCCTCCAGGTAGTGGGTCGTGAGCAGGATCGTGATCCCCTCCTCGTCGGCCAGGCGCGTGATCTCGCTCCACATGCCGGCGCGGACCTCTGGATCGAGCCCGGTCGTGGGTTCATCCAAGAACAGGACCTGGGGGTGGTTGACGAGCCCGAGCGCGATGTCGAGCCTTCGCTGCATCCCGCCTGAGTAGGTCTTGGCGATCCGATCGGCCGCCTCGGTGAGCCCGAACTGCTCAAGCAGTCCCGAGATCCGGCGCTCGAGTTCTCGGCCGCCCATCCCGAACAGCTGGCCCTGCAGCCGGAGGTTCTCCCGGCCGGTCGCCTCACGGTCGACGCCGGAGCGCTGCCCGACCACGCCGATCGTCCGCCGCACGTCGCCAGGGCGCTCGAGGACGTCGAGGCCGGCCACGACCGCCCAACCCTCGTCTGGCCGGGAGAGTGTGGTCAAGATCTTGACGGTCGTGGACTTGCCCGCCCCGTTCGGACCCAGCATGCCGAAGATCGTGGCGGCCTCGACCTCGAACCCGAGCCCGTCAAGCGCGCGGACACCCCCAGGGTAGGTCTTGACGAGGCCCTCGGCCTCGATCGCGCGATCCATGAGATGCCTCCCCTCGAAGCGTTCGGTTGGTTTCCATGATGCGGGCCGGTTCGCTGTTCGACACTGACGACCAACGGCTGGTGGGACGAGGACGACAGCCCGTCCGTCGACGCGTCCCTCGGGCCTCGGGCTGAAGGCGAGCCCGGATCCGTCCCGCCAGGCCGGGCGGGACCACGGTGTCCGGATCGCGCATCCCGCCGAGCCGCGCGTGGACCCCAACGAGCGACGCGTGCATCGGCGGACAGGTGGGACAGGTCTCCAGGTGCCGCTCGACTTTCACGGCATCTTCTCGGCGAGTTGTCCCTCCAGGTACTCGGAGACGCGGAGTCGGGCGTCCCAGCACCGCAGCGGCACGCTCCTGAGCGCGGCCCGGCGTTCCGCGCCCTCGGCGAGCGCGGTCACCAATGTCATGCGACCTTCGCGTATCCGCTAGATCCAGTCAACGGCTCACCAGATAGCGTAGGTGGAGCACTCGGCTGCCCTGAATCGTCTCGTCAGGATCTTCCAACAGGTGCTGCGCGTGGACCGACCCAAAGTAGCGTTTGCCGGACCCGAACACGACAGGTACGACGTCCATGCGCACCTCGTCGATCAGACCCGCGGCAAGCACTTGGCCACCGACGTCGCCGGCGGCGACCTCGACCACGCGGTCACCCGCGAGCTCCTGCGCCTTGGCCATGGCAGCCTCGATGCCGCCGACGAACTGAA
>JBMDWR010000219.1:0-28023 GCA_048594645.1 Actinomycetota bacterium | reverse complement strand
CGTTCGCGGAGCACCATGACCATCTGCTTGATCTCCTCGGCGTGCGTCTGCACGAGGGAGCCGAGGCTCTGCAGGAACTCCCGCTCCGTGTTGAGGAAGGGCGCGACGGCCGCCCGCGCGTCGCCCGATCCCGCACCGGCGACCGCACGGATGCTCGCGGCGTGCTCCTCGGCCCGGCGGACGATCGCGGCCGCCTCCTCCCGCGCGTTCGCCACGATCTCGTCCGCCTCGGCGTTCGTCGCGCCGGGTCCGACCGCGGGCGCGCCGCCGCTGCGCTGCGCACTCTCTTCGATGTACGAGGACAGGTCCTCCGTGATGCGGTCCAGGAAGGCATCGACGTCACGCTCGTTGTAGCCACGGAAGGCGAGCCGGAACTCGACCTTCTGCACGTCCTCGGGAGTGATCCGAGCGTCGCCCGTCGTGGGCGCCTCCTGGTCGTGGGCCTTCTTCCTCCGCATGCGGCTCCCCCCGTCAGCAGTTCAGCGCGGTCCGAAGGACCGCAAGGATAACGAACGCGATGATGATGGACAGGTCCAGCCCGACCCCGCCCGCCCTGATCGGCGGGATCAGCGCTCGGAGCGGCCGCAGGACCGGTTCGGTCACGTCCTCCAGCAGGTCGAGGATCGTTCGCATCGGCCCCGAGTACGGAGGGCGGAACCCGAACATGTACGCCCACGACACGATCACGCGGACGAACAGCACGATCGTGTACACGGTGATGAGGACGCACAGGAGAGTCAGCAGCGCGTTGTCGGCGGCCGTCATCGGTGGGCGCTCGAGCCCTCAGCGCCGGTCAGAACTGGTTGTAGAGATCCCCGCCCGCGATGCGTTCGCGATCCTCTGCGGAGACGTCGACGTTGGCGGGGGTAAGTAGGTAGACGCGGTTCGCCACCATCTCGATCTTGCCGTCGAGCCCGTAGACGAGACCGGACGCGAAATCGACCAGCCGCCGCGCGATCGTGTCGTCGGTGCTCTGCAGGTTCATGATGACGGGGATGCCGTCCTTGTAGCGATCGGCGATGTCACGCGCCTCGTTGAACCGGCGCGGCTCCGACTTGTGGATCGAACCCGCGGTCGCGGGTCGGGTGGACGGGATCGTTCGCACGACCCCTTCGTGCTCGAGATCGACCTCCCGCACCGCTTGGGGACGCTGGAAGCGACGGACCTCCGCGGTCTCCGGCACGGCACCGACCTCGTCCAGCTCCTCGAACTCGTCGTCCTCGACGAGCCCGAGATACGTGAGCGTCTTCTTCCACACGCCTGGCATCACGTCCTCCCTGTATCCACCGGGGTCCGGGGACCGAACAACGCCGTGCCGATCCGAACCATCGTAGCGCCTTCCTCCACGGCAACCTCGTAATCCAGCGACATTCCCATCGACAGCTCCGTCGCCGATGCGTGGCTGTCGCGCACGCGGTCGAGCAGCTCTCGGAGGCGGCGGAAGTAGGGCCGCGAGTCCTGGGCTACCGCAGGCATCGGCGGGAGCGTCATGAGGCCGACGAGCGACAGGCCCTCGGCCCTCGCGACCTCGCCGGCGGCTCCGACGACGGCGTCGGGGGGAACGCCCGTCCGCTCACCGGTGAAGTCGACCTCGACGAGGGCCGGGATCGTTCGCCCGGTCTCCGCAGCGCGCCGAGCGAGGCGTTGCATCGCGCGTCCGGGCACCAAGGTCTCGACGAAGTCGGCCAGTTCCGCCACGTGGTGCGCGGAGTGGCTCTGGAGCGTTCCGATGAAGTGCCAGACCACCCCGGGCACCTCGGCGTGCTTCGCTCGGAGCTCCTTCACGTAGTTCTCGCCGATGTCACGGATGCCGGCGTCCCGCGCCCACGCAACGGCGCGCGCGTGCACCGTCTTGGCCGCGCCCACGATCCGGACGCCGCCGGGATCGCGGTTCGAACGCATGCACGCACGATCGATCGCCCGGCGGATCGTCTCGACGTTGCCGTGGATCACCTGCCTTCCCGCGTCCTCGCTCACGCCTGGGAACCTAGCGCGTCACTCACGGGAACCGCCGCGCGCGCGGGGCGGCCGCTGCAAGGTGCCGGACACGGGCCGCGAGGGTGCCCGGAGGTGGAAGGGGGACGGGACCGGGGCTCGGAGGCGGGGGAAGGGCGCCTCCGACTCCTTGTGTGGTCCCGCCCCCACGCTCGAGGCGGAACGTCTCTGTTCAGCTCGTTCAGCTCTTCAAGAAGTCCGGGATGTCCAGATCTTCCTCGGCGTCGAACGCCACACCCTCGTGGGGCTTGAAGATCTCGTCCTCGTCCTCGGCGAGGATCGAGGGCATGAGCATCGGCTCCTCTTCCTCCTCCTCGGAGGCCGCAGCCGCTGCCGGCGTCGTCTCCAGCCGGGGCATCGGTTCGGGCTCCTCGAGGAGGCTCGACAGGCGTCCCTCGAAACGCGACGTCGCGGGCGCGCTCAAGAGCTTCTCGAACCCGGCGGCGATCACGGTGACGCGGACCTCATCGCCCAGAGCGTCGTCGACCACGGCGCCGAAGATGATGTTGGCGTCAGGGTGCGCGACACGCGTGATCGTGTCCGCGGCCTTGTTGACCTCGTGGAGCGTGAGGTCCGTCGGCCCGGCGATCGAGAGAAGTAGCCCACGCGCGCCCTCGATCGAGGATTCGAGCAGCGGTGAAGAGATGGCCGCTCTGGCGGCCTCCTCGGCGCGGTCGTCGCCCGACCCCAGTCCGATCCCCATCAGCGCCGAACCCGCACCCGTCATCACTGAGCGGACGTCGGCGAAGTCCAGGTTGATGAGGCCCGGCGTCGTGATCAGCGAGGTGATGCCGTCCACGCCCTGATACAGGACCTGGTCCGCCGTCCGGAACGCGTCGACCATCGGCGTGGTGGGATCGGACACCTGCAGGAGCCGGTCGTTGGGAACGACGATCAGCGTGTCGACGGCCTTCTTCAGCTCCGTGATGCCCAGGTCCGCCTGTGTCGCCCGCAGCCTCCCCTCGAACCCGAACGGGCGCGTGACGACGCCGATCGTGAGCGCGTCGAGACCGCGAGCGATCTCCGCGACCATCGGAGCCCCGCCCGTGCCGGTGCCGCCGCCCTCACCCGCGGTGACGAACACCATGTCGGCACCCTTGAGGATCTCCTCGATCTCGTCGCGGTGCTCCTCCACCGCGCGTCGGCCGACGTCCGGGTCCGAGCCGGCGCCGAGCCCGCGCGTCGTCTCCCGCCCGATGTCGAGCTTCACCTCAGCATCGGACATCAGCAGCGTCTGCGCGTCCGTGTTCACCGCGATGAACTCGACGCCCCGCAGACCCGCCTCGATCATCCGATTCACCGCGTTCACACCACCTCCGCCGATACCGACGACCTTGATGACGGCGAGGTAGTTCTGAGGAGAATCCATCAACGAGACCTCCGCTCCCCGGGTGAAAGCCCCCCGGTCTACCTGGGGAAACGCCGTACTGTCTCCCGAAAAGGTTGAACCTCAACTGAACCGTTATTGTTATATCTACTTGATGTTGACTCGGCCACGCTACTATCGATGCCCTGGTCCGTCAATACGGACACGATGTTCGTTGCGCGCCCGCGTAGCAACCCGGATGCGTCGTCAATCGGACAGGCGAGCCGCAGGCGACGAGGGTGCGACGACGGAGAGCGCCTCGATCCTGGTCCCCTCCTCCGCTGCCCATGACAGCACCCGCTCGATGACCCGCGCCTTGCGCGCGGCGTGCTCCGGGGTGCCGAAGTGGATCGTCGGCCCGCCCCGCACGAACATGTCGAGCGTTCCGTCGAGCAGTACCACCACGCGCTTGACGTCTTGCCGAAGCTCGGGCGTGAGGGCGCCGACCGCGCGCGCGGCCCCCGTTGCGTTCGGCAGCGGGCCCTCGATACGTCCGGCGGCCACGAACTGGATCACCGGGAGGCCTCGTCGCGGCCCCGCCCCCAACGTCGTTCCGTCCGCCGAGATCAACGCGGCGCCCACCGGGCCGGCGTTCACAGCTACCGGCGTCCGCTCGGTCACGACGATCCGGATCGTCAGCGGGAGCGAGACCCGGACGTCCGCCCGAGCGATCCATGCGTCGGACTCGAGCCTCCGCTCCACGTCACCCTCGTCGAGCCAGACGACGTTCGTTTCCTTCGAGATGTCCGCGAGCCGGAGCACCTGAGCCCTCGTGAGGTGCTCGTTGCCCGACACCTCGATCGACCTCGCGTGGAACGCCGATGCGCGCGAGAAGGCCAGCGCCCCGAACGCGGCCGGCACCACGAGTGCGAGCAGCATCAGGCGTCGGCCCCTGCCGGAGCGAGGTTCGGGGCGATCAGCGGGACGCGGGATCCAGGTCCCCAACGAGATGCACCTCCGGTTCCAGATGGACGCCCGATCGTTCGGCGACGAGCCGCTGCACCTCCGCGACCAACGCAAGGACGTCGGCGGCGCGTGCTCTTTCGTCGGTCACGATGAAGTTGGCGTGCTTCGTCGAGATAGCCGCCCCGCCCACGCGACGCCCCTTCCCCCCGGCGGCGTCGATCAGCCGAGCCGCGTGATCGCCCGGTGGGTTCTTGAACACGCTCCCGCAGTTCGGCTCGGCGAGCGGCTGCGTCCGCCGGCGCCACATCCTCGCCTCGTCCATCAGCGCCCTGATCTCGGCCCGGTCCCGCGCCGCCAGCCGGAGCGTCGCCCCCACCACCACGTCGTCGCTCGCCAGGCCCGAGCGTCGATACGAGAAGCCGACGTCTTCGGCCGGCACCTTCGCGGCCACCCCGGCGAGCAGTCGGAAGACGTCGACGCGCTCGAGCACGCCGGCCATCTCCCGGCCATGAGCTCCGGCGTTCATCCGCACCGCTCCGCCGAGCGACGCCGGGATCGCGATGCCGAACTCGAGCCCGGACAGTCCGTGGGAGAGGGCGACGCCCGCCAGGGCGGGCAACGGCATGGCGCCACCCGCGGACAGCCGAACGCCGTCGCGCGCGGACCACCGGTAGCCGCGGCCCAACCGTAGGACGAGTCCCGGGAAGCCGTCGTCCGCCACCAGCACGTTCGACCCCTTGCCGAGCACCGCGAACGGGATGCCGGTCTCTCGGATCGCCTCAGAGGAGGCGACGAGATCCGCCTCCAACTCCGGCTCGAGGAAGAGCGCCGCCGGTCCGCCGATCCTGAACGTCGTGAGCGGCGCGAGGATGAACCTCGTCCGCACGCGGTCGCCACACGCCGCTCGAAGGATCGCCTCGGCGTGTGCCACTGCATCCCGGCGGCGGGTCACGATGCCTCCCCCAGCCGTTCGAGCACGGCATCGCCGAGCATCCAGACGTCGCCGCACCCCATCGTGATCACCAGATCGCCCTCGCGGACCTCGTGCTCGAGGAAACGGACGACGTCCCCGCGGTGCGGCAGGTAGACGACGCGTCGGCCCCGCGCGGTGCGCGCGATGCCGTCGACGATGAGCTTGCCGGTCACTCCCGGGATCGGGTCCTGCGCCGCCGCGTACACGTCGGTCACGACGATCACGTCGGCCTCCGTCAGGCTGGCTCCCAGCTCCCGCCACAGGGCCTGCGTCCGAGAGTAGCGGTGCGGCTGGAACACCGCGACGAGCCTGCCGGGTCCCGTTCGACGAGCGACCTCCAGCGTCACCTCCAACTCCTTCGGCACGTGACCGTAGTCGTCGTAGAACTCCACGCCCCGGGCCCCCCCGCGATGCTCGAAGCGGCGATGCACGCCGCGGAAGGTCGCGAGCGCCTCGGTCGCGCGCTCGACCGGAACCCCAACGATCCGTGCGACCGCGACGGCCGCCCCGGCGTTCAGGACGTTGTGCGCCCCGTCGACACCGAGCCGCAGCTCGTGCCGCTGGCCGCCATCCAGTTGGAGGAAGGCTCGCGCACCGTCCGGGCCGAGCGACGAGATCTCGATGCGGACGTCCGCCTTCGGCGAGAACCCGTACGTCGTGACCTGCCCGCCTGCCGCCGATACGGCGCGGACGGCCACCGCGTCGTCCGCGCACACCACGACGCGTCCGCACCTCGCTGCGAACGCGGTGAACGCGTCCACGATCTCGGCGAGGCCGTTCGTGTAGAAGTCGACGTGGTCCACCTCGACGTTGGTCACCACCCCGATCGCCGGATGCCCGAGCAGGAACGAGCCGTCGCTCTCGTCGGCTTCGGTGACGAACAGATCACCCTCACCGACGTGGGCGCCGCTCCCCGACTCGTTGGGATCGCCTCCGATCACGTACGTCGGATCGAGCCCGCCTCGCTCGAGCGCGAGCGCGATCATCGCCGTCGTCGTCGTCTTGCCATGCGTCCCTGCGACGGCGATCTGCTCGCGTCCGGTCGCCGTCGCGGCCAGGGCCTGCGCACGGGCCCACACGGGGATCCCGCGACGACGCGCCTCGATCAGCTCGGGGTTCTGCTCTCTGATCGCGCTCGAGATCACGACGGCGTCGGCGTCGCCCAGGTTGCGCTCCTCGTGACCGACGGACACGGTCGCGCCGAGCGTCTCCAGCTCGCGGAGACCCTTCGAGTCCTTCAGGTCCGAGCCGCTCACCTCGACCCCGCGCGCCAGGAGCAGCCGAGCGAGGTTCCGCATGCCGGCGCCGCCGATGCCGATCATGTGGACGCGTCGCACTCCCTCGATCTCGGGGACCCCGAGGGTGGGGATCGATCCGGGCGGCGGGACGTAGGCGCTCACGCGTGGGCTCCCGCTCGGACGACCGCGCTCGCGAGCGCGGTGGCTGCATCCGGCCGCGACCACGCGCGAGCATGCTCGCCCATCGTTCGCAGGCGGTCGTCGTCGTCCAACAGCCACGCGATGCGCTCCGCGAGGACGCCGCCGTCGAGCTCGTCGTCGAGCAGCATCGTCGCCGCGCCGACCCGCTGCAGGGCCCGCGCGTTCGCCTCCTGATGCCGGCCGGTCGCGTACGGGTACGGGATGAGCACCGACGCGAGACCGCAGACGGCGATCTCCGCGATCGTCGTCGCTCCCGCCCTGGCCACCACGACGTCGGCGACCGCGTACGCGAGCTCCATCCGCTCGAGGAACCCCAGGACGCGAACGGGCGGGCCGGTCGGGGGTATAGAAGCCCGAACGGCATCGACGTGGGCCCTGCCCGTGAGGAGCAGCACCTGCACGTCCGAGCGGCCGAGCGTCGCGAGGGCCTCGACGATCGAGCGGTTGACGTGCAACGCCCCCTGGCTCCCGCCGAATACGACCACGGTTCGCCGGTCGTCCGCGAGATCCAGCTCCCCTCGCGCCTCCTTCGCGAGTCGCTCGCGCTCGGTCCAGACCGAGAGGATCCGGCTGCGCACGGGGTTGCCCGTGACGACGGTTCGGGTCCGTCGTGGCAGGCCGCGTTTCGCGTGTGCGAACGACAGGGCGACGGTGCGCGCCCCCCTGGCGAAGGCGCGGTTGGTCAGGCCCGGGACGGCGTTCTGCTCGTGCAGGACGACCGGCCGGCGCGAACGCAGGGCCGCGAGCACGACGGGCACGCTGGCGTAGCCGCCCATGCCGACGACCACGTCGGACCACTCGACCAAGGGCCTCGCCGTCTTCACCGCTCGGAGGGCGGAGACCGGCGCGATCAGCGCGCGCGGCGAGATCCGGCGTTCGAACGGCTTGGCGTCCACCTCGCGGAACTCGAAACCAGCGTCGCGGACGAGACGCCCCTCCTGACCGGACGGCGTGCCGACGAACCACACGTCGTGCCCGAACGACGCAAGCTCGGTCGCGAGCGCGATCGCCGGGAAGACATGTCCGGCCGTGCCGCCACCGGCCACGAGGACCCTCATCTCGCTCTCCTCGGTCGCGCCGAGGACGGGTGCGAGGGAACCGCTCGCCGACGCGAGGCGGGGTCGATCGTCGCGGCTCGCCCGCGTCCAGCGGCGACCGTCGAGGAGCGCCTCGAGGAGGCGGCCGCGGCGGCCGGCGTCCGAGCGATGCTCACGAGCACCCCCACGGCGGCGAGCGACACGACCAGCGACGAGCCGCCGTACGACAGGAACGGCAGCGGCACACCGGTGATCGGCAGCAGCCCGGTCACGGCCCCGAGGTTGATCAGCGTCTGCGCCCCGAACCACGCGACGATGCCGGCTGCCAGCAGCCTGCCGAACACGTCTTTGGCTCCGGCGGCGATCCGGATGCCGGCGAACACGAGCGCGCCGAACGCGATCAGCACGACGATCTCGCCGACCAGCCCGAGCTCCTCGCCCAGGATCGAGAAGATGAAGTCGGTGTGCGCGTTAGGCACGTACTCCCATTTCTGGCGCGAGGCCCCGAGCCCGACGCCGGTGAACCCACCGGACCCGAGCGCGATCAACGACTGGATCAACTGATAGCCGGTGCTCTGGGCGTCCTCCCATGGGTTCAGGAAAGCCAGGAACCGCACGCGCCGGTAGTCGGCGCTCATGATGAGTCCGGCGCCAACGATGACGCAGACGAAGCTCGCCGAGAGCAGGTACCGCATCCTCACCCCGGCCGCGAACAGCAGCAGCAGCACGGTGGTTGCCAAGATCACGGTGGTGCCGAGATCCGGCTGCAGCATCACCAGCCCGCACGCCAGCAAGACGATCGGGACGAGCGGCATCGTGAGCTGGTGCAGGTCGTCGAGTCGGCCCCACCTGCGCGCGAGCATCCCGGACGCGAACACGATGAGCGAGAGCTTGGCGATCTCGGACGGCTGCACCGTGAGCGGGCCGAACCGGAACCAGCGGGACGACCCGTACGCCTCGATCCCGTGCGACGGGATCAGGACGAGGATCAGCAGGGCGAGCGTGACGACGAGGAACGGGCTCGCGAGCCGTTTCCATGCGTCGTACCGCATCCGCGACGTCAACAACGCGGCCAGCACACCAACCACCGCGTACATCGCCTGCCGCTGGATGAACAGGAAGCTATCGCCGTACTCGGCGAACGCCGACACCGAGCTCGCGGACAGCACCATGACGAGCCCGGTGCCGACCAGGAACGCGGTCGAGCCGAGCAACAGGGCGAGCGTTCGACGCGTTCGCGCTTCCGCCCTCGCGCGCGTGACCGGTCGCTCGTCGGGCCGGACGAGCCGTAGACGGGGCCGGGCGCTGGTCGCCCCTGCGACGCTCACGCGCGCGCGCCCTCCTTCTCCAGCGCCCGTGCGGCGGCGGAGAACCGTTCCCCGCGCTCGACGTAGTCGCGGAACATGTCCCAGCTGGCGCATCCCGGCGCGAGCAGCACCGTTCCGTCTGTCGGCGCCATCTCGAACGCGACGCGCACGGCCTCCTCGATCGAGGCCACCGTTCGGACCGGCACCGTGGATCCGAACACGCTTCGGACGACGGGCGCCGCGCTGCCGAGAGCGACGACGCCCGCCAGTCGTGGCGAGACGGCCGCGAGCGGTCCCAGGTCCACGCCTTTGGCGTCGCCGCCGGCGATGAGCACGACGTCGTCTGCGTCACCGACCGCCGTCAGGACCGCGTGGGGGTTGGTCGCCTTCGAGTTGTCGACGAACCGAACGCCGTCGACCGTGGCGACGGTCTCGCCGCGGTGGGCCTGCATCGCGAACGAGCCGATCCCCTGCGCGATAGCCGCGTCGTCGACGCCGAACGCGTGTGCAGCCGCGGCCGCCGCGGCGGCGTCCTCCCGCGTGGCCGGCGTGTCGATGCGAGGCACGCCGAGGTCCGCCCCGCTCCATCCGGCGACCAGACGGCCGCCGGAGAATCCGGCCTCTCCCTCCGCGGGCTCGCCGCCCGTGAACCACCGGATCTCGCACGGCGCCCCACGCGTGACGTCGGCGGCCGCGTCGTCGTCGCGGTTGCCGATGTGGGTGTCGTCGCCGCGTTGGCGCGCGAAGATCATCGCCTTGGCGGCCGCGTAGGCCTCGAAGGTCCCGTGCCAATCCAGGTGGTCGGGCGCGAGGTTCAGCAGCACCGACACGCGCGGGTGGAACGACCGCTGCGTCATCAGCTGGAACGATGAGACCTCCACCACCAGGAGGTCGTGTGTCTCGCGAGCCGCCTCGGGGAACGGGTGCCCGATGTTCCCGCACGCGATCGCGTCCAGACCGGCGGCCTGCAGGGTCGCCGAGAGCATCCCCGTCGTGGTCGTCTTCCCGTTCGTCCCGGTGACGGCCAGGTACGGAACGCGCACCAGCCGCGCACCGATCTCCATCTCGCCCACGATCGGCACGCCGCGTTCGCGCGCCCAGGAAAGGACCGGGGCGTGGGGCGGGATGCCCGGGCTCGGAACGACCATCGTGGCGTCGTCGAGGTGCCCCGGTGCGTGGCCATCGTCGTGGACCTCGACGCCGGCGGCTCGCAGCTCCGCCGCGTGGGGGCTCGCCGCGCCGGCCTCGCTCGCACGAACGCTCGCGCCCTCGGCGATCAGCACGCGCGCCGCCGACACACCCGCTACGCCGAGCCCGAGCACCACCGCCCGCTCGCCCTCGAACGCGCCCATCACTCGAGCCCCAGTCCACCGCGGCTCACGAAGTCCGTGTAGAAGAGACCGAGCCCCACGGCGACGCAGAGTCCCGTCACGATCCAGAAGCGGACGATGACGGTGAACTCGGGCCACCCGGCGAGCTCGAAGTGGTGATGGATCGGCGACATCCGGAACACACGCTTGCCGAAGCCGCGGAACGCGATCACCTGCGCGATCACCGACGTGGTCTCGATCACGAACAGACCGCCCAGGATCACGAGCAGCAGCTGCGTGTTGGTGACGATCGCGAGCGCGCCCATCAACCCGCCGAGCGCGAGCGACCCCGTGTCCCCCATGAAGATCCGCGCCGGAGCCGCGTTCCACCACAGGAAGCCCGCGATCGCGCCGGCGCCCGCGCCTGCCACGATCGCGAGGTCGAGCGTCGCGTTCACGTCCATCGGGTAGCACGCGTCGCCCGGGATCAGCCCGCAGGTGTGACGGAACTGCCAGAAGGCGATGAAGACGTATGCCGACAGCACGAGGATCGACGACCCCGACGCGAGACCGTCGAGCCCGTCGGTGAGGTTCACCGCGTTCGACGACGCGGCGAGGATCACGAACACCCAGACGAAGAAGAGGGCGCCCATCTCCAGGCCGGTCGAACGCAGGAACGTGAGCTCGGTCGGAACGTTCGCGGCCTGGACTGCCACGATCGCGAACGCGGACGCGGCGATCGCCTGCCCCACGATCTTCGCCGTCTTGGAGAGCCCGAGCGACCGCCGTCGACGAACCTTGATGAAGTCGTCGATGAACCCAAGCACCCCGAGGAGCACGGTGGCGAGCAGCACCGCCAGTCCCGCCGCGGTCACCGTTGTGAACACGACCCTCGTCGCGACGTAGCCGGCGACGATGCCCGCCACGATCACCGTCCCGCCCATCGTGGGCGTCCCCATCTTCTCGAGGTGCGTGTGTGGCCCGTCCTCTCGGATCCGCTGGCCCCACCCCCACAGGCGGAACGCGCGGATCGCGATCGGGGTGCCGAGCAGCGTGACGGCGAGCCCGACGGCGGCCGCGATCAGGATCTGTCTCATCCACCCGCCCCGTTCATCGGAGGGCCTCAGCGACGCGTTCGAGGGCGGCGACCCGCGACGCCTTCAGCAGGACGACGTCGCCGGATCGGACCCACCCTCGGACGTCCTCCGCAGCGTCCCCCGCGTCGCCGTACGACGCCACGTCCTCGGGTAGCTGACCCTCGCGGACCGCGGCGCGGGCGATCGCGTCCGCCTCGCGTCCCACCGTGATCAGCCGGTCGACCCCGATCCGCACGATGAGCTCGCCCAGCCTCTCGTGCTCGTCGACCGAGACGTCGCCGAGCTCCGCCATGTGTCCGAGCACCGCGACGAGCCGCCGGCCCCGCGCCATCCATCGAGCCGCCTTCAGGGCCGCGGCCATCGACTCGGGGTTGGCGTTGTATGCGTCGTTCAACACGACGACGCCGGATGCACCCGTGAACGTCTCCATGCGCCACGGCGTGATGCGAGCCCCCTTGAGCGCCGCCGCGCACTCGGCGAGGCTCATGCCCGCCCACCGCCCGCAGGCGGCGGCCGCGAGCGCGTTCGAGACCATGTGCTCACCGGGGACGGGAAGCTCGACCGGCTCCCGTTCGCCGCCGGCAGCAAGGACGAAGCTCCCGCGCGCCTCGGCGTCGAGCTCGACCCGTTCGGCGCGCACGTCCGCGTCGGTGCCCGTCCCGAACGTGACCACGCGACCCCGCGTCCGCGCCGCGTACCCGCGCACGACCGGGTCGTCGGCGTTCAAGATCGCCGTGCCGTCCTGTGGCAGCCACTCGACGCCCTCGGCACCCGCCCGAACGACGTCGTCCCACGAGCCGTAGATGCCGATATGCGCGAGCCCAACGTTGGTGACCACCACCGCGTCCGGCCGGGCAACGTCGCACAGGACCGCCACGTCGCCGACGTGGCGCGCCCCCATCTCGGCGACGACGATCTCGACCCCCTCCTCGGCGCCCAGCAGCGTCAGCGGCAGGCCGATCTCGTTGTTGAACGATGACGGACTGGCGTGCGTCCGGAAGCGCGTCCTCATCACGGCGGCGGTCAGGTCCTTAGCGGACGTCTTGCCGTTCGAGCCGGTGATGCCGACCACGCGTGCGTCCCGCATCCGCCTGCGCTCGTCGCTCGCGAGATCCAGCAGGGCGCGTCCCGTGTCGTGGACCTCGACCACGGGCACGAAGGTGCCGCGCCGGTGCACGACCGCTGCAACGGCGCCGTGATCGAACGCGTCCGGGACGAAGTCGTGACCGTCCGCCGCCTCCCCCGCGAGCGCGACGAAGACGTCGCCTGGGCGAACCGTGCGGGAGTCCGTCGTGACCCTCGAGACGATCGCGTCGTCGCCGTGCAGCGTCCCGTTGACCGCCGACGCGAGCTCGGAGAGCGGTCGGACGATCACGGCGCCTTCCCCACGGCGCGGATCTGCTCCGTCGCGACGACCCGGTCGTCGAACGGGATCGTCCGGTCGGCGAGCTCCTGATAGGCCTCGTGCCCCTTGCCTGCGATCACGACGACGTCTCCCGGGCCGGCCTCGGCGACGGCAAGGGCGACCGCGGCGCGGCGGTCCGGCTCGACGACGTAGGCGCCACCCCCTTCCTTCGCGCCCGGCACGATCTCGGCGATGATCGCGAGCGGGTCCTCGCTCCGCGGGTTGTCGCTCGTGATGATCGACAGGTCCGCGTTCGAGGTCGCCGCGCGCCCCATCAGCGGTCGCTTGGCGCGATCCCGATCGCCGCCGCACCCGAGAACCACGATCAGACGTCCCGCCGCGAGCGGTCGGGCCGCTCGAAGGACGTTCTGCACGCTGTCCGGCGTATGCGCGTAGTCGACGAGCACGAGGAAGTCCTGTCCCGCCTCCACCGTCTCGACCCGCCCGGGAACGCCCTCGAGGCGCGAGATCGCCCCCGCTGCGACCTGATCGTCGATCGCGAGCGATCGCGCGGTCGTGAACGCGGCGAGGCAGTTCTCGACGTTGAACAGCCCGCGCAGCCGCGAACGGATCGGGACGCCGTCGGCGAGGAACGAGATGCCGCGGGCCGTCGTCTCGACCTTCGTCGCCCGGACGTCCGCCGCGGCGTCGATCGCGAACGTCATCGTCGGCAGACCCGAGGCGGCGAGGCGGCGACCCTCCTGGCTGTCGAGGTTCACGACGGCACGTTCGCTCATGTCGGGCGTGAACAGGCGCGCCTTCGCCGTGAAGTACTCCTCCATCGAGGCGTGGTAGTCGAGGTGGTCCTGTGACAGGTTGGTGAAGACCGCGCACGCGTAGCGAACGCCGTCGACACGGTGCTGATGCAGGCCGTGCGAGGAGACCTCCATCGCGACGGCGCCGACGCCGGCGTCGGCCATCTCGGCGAACAGGCGATGGAGGTCGGGTGCTTCCGGGGTGGTGCGCGGGAACGGTTCCGGGCGCCCGTCGATGCGCACGCCGGTCGTTCCGACCACGCCGGGCGCGAGGCCGGCGGCGCGGAACACGGCCTCGAGCAGGAACGTCGTCGTCGTCTTGCCGTTGGTTCCCGTGATCCCCACGACGGTCATCGCGTCGGCGGGCCGGCCGAAGAACGCCGCCGAGACCGGTCCCATCGCGGTGCGTACGCTCGGCACGAGCACCTGCGTGGCGTGGGCCGTCAGCCAATGGTCGACGACGAGCGCGATCGCTCCCCGAGCCGTCGCCTCGCCGGCGAAGGCGTGGCCGTCGGTGACCGTGCCGGGCACGCAGAAGAACACCGACCCCGCTCGGACGTCGGAGGAGCGGTAACAGACGTCGGAGACCTCCACGCGGTCGTCTCCACGGATGCGCGCCTCCGGAAGGTCCGAGACGAGGTCCCGAAGCATTCGAGGAACGGACGGGGCCACGGCTGTTGAGCCTATCGTCTGCTCGGAGGGCCCCTCCGCGACCCGAACTCTCATCCGACCGGCAAGCCGTGCGGCGGAAGGGGGAGGTGACGAGCGGGCGCGATGCCGAGCCGGGTGATCGCCGAAAGCGCCACCCTCCGGAACAGCGGCGCTGCGGCGAGGCTCCCGTACGAGGCGGCCGGCCGGTCCAGGATGGCTGCCACGACGACCTTCGGGTCTCCCGCGGGCAGGTACCCGATGAACGACGCGATGTACTCGCCCTCGAGGTACCCCGAGCCGTCGGGGACCGGGATCCTCGCGGTTCCGGTCTTGCCGGCGACCTGGTAGCCGGTGATCCGGGCGTTGGAGCCCGTGCCGTGCTCGACCGCGTACGCGAGCATCTGCGTCACGGTCTCGGCGGTCTCCACGGAAACGACCCGTCGCGGCGCGGGGCGCCCCACCTCGTGGAAGCTTCCGGTCGGATCGATCGTCCCACGGACGAGCATCGGCTGCATCCAGCGCCCGCGGTTCGCGATCGTCGAGTACACGGCCGCCATCTGCAGCGGCGTCGCCGCGATCCCCTGGCCGTACGCCATCGTCGCGAGGCTCGTCTCCGTCCACTCGGACACCGGCTGGATGATCCCGTTCGATTCGCCGGGGAACCCGACGCCCGTCGTCCGGCCGAGACCGAACCCGGACAGGTACGACGCCATCGCCGTCGACCCCAGCATGTTCGCTACCATCACGGCCCCGATGTTGCTCGACCGTGCCACGATGTCGCCGAGGGTCATCTGCATCACGCCGTGCGGCTCGGCATCGTGGATCACGTAGTCACCGACCGGCATCTTCCACGGCACTGACAGGCGGCGATCGAGCGCGATCGCCCCCTCCTGGATCGCGGCCGCCGCCGTGATCACCTTGTTCGTCGAGCCCGGTTCGAACGCGTCGGTCACGGCCCGGTTTCGGTACGTGGTCTCCGGCGCGTCCTCGAACGCGTTCGGGTCGAACCACGGGTAGTTGGCGATCACGAGGATCTCGAACGTCCGGGGATCCATCACGATCACCGTCCCGCCACGGGCGCGCTGCGCCTCGACCGCCTGCTCCAACGCTTGCTGCGCATGGAACTGAAGCTCTCGATCGATCGTCGTCACGATCGACGCCCCCTCGACCGGGGCTCGCTCCACGTCCAGCCCGCCGACGATCGGCTGACCCGACAGGCCGAACTCGGTCGTTCGCTTACCCGGCCTTCCGGCGAGGACGTCCTGGTACGCGAGCTCCAGTCCCGCGAGGCCCTCGCCGTCGGTGCCGACGAACCCGAGCACCTGGGCGGCGAGCGAGCCCGCCGGGTACGAGCGGTCGGACGTGGGGAGCAGGCCGATGCCGGGGAGCGCCATGCGCTGGATCCGCTCGGCGAGCGTCGGCGGGATCTGGCGAGCGAGGTAGACGAACGTGCCGGGCGCCGAGATCGCATCCACGAGCTCGGGCGAGCCGACGCCGAGGAGCGGTGCGAGGCGCGAGGCCGTGGACCAGGCATCCGTCACCATCCGCGGATCGGCGTACACATCCACCGCAGGGGTCGAGACTGCGAGCGCCGAGCCGTCTCGATCGAGGATCTCCCCCCTCTCGACCGGGAGATCCTCCGTCCGTGCGCGCTGATCGATCGCCCGGTCCTGCAAGTCGTCCGCCTGGGTGAGCTGCAAGACGGTAAGGCGAACGGAGATCGCGCCGAACGCGAACGCCATCACGGCGAACAGCACGACAAGCCGACCCGCCGGCGCGCGGCTCACGCGTCCTCCGCCGAGGGGTCGCTCGAGGAGAGGTCCGCTCCGGCCGGATCCGCCGTGCCGCCGGGCGCGTGGAGGATGCGGATGTCGTCGGGGAGACGCATGCCGTGCCGGGTGGCCCAGGCGGAGATCCGGGCCGGAGCGGAGAGCGTTGCCTGCTCGCGGACGAGCTCGAGGCGCTCCTGGGTGAGCTCCTCGGTCCGGCGTTCCGCGTCGTCGATGCGGAACGCCGCCTGCGCGAGCAGGACGTTCAAGACGACGATGCCGAAGACCATCGAGCCGACGATCGCGGATGCGAGGACGGCGAAGCCGAGCCAGCCTCTGTGGGGTCGCGGGCGCTCGCGTCTCGCGTTCCGTTCTCGCGGTCCGTGGCTCGACGCGACGCGACGCGGCACCGGCGCCGAACGCCTGCGAGGCTCGACGCGCACGTTCCGCCTGGCGGGCTCAGCACGCGCCGCGCGCCGCTCCGGCGCCGGAACCGGCATGTCGAGGCGGCGGGCCGGTACGCTCATGCCGACGCCCGTTCGGCGGCGCGGAGCTTCGCGCTTCGTGCTCGAGGGTTGCGTGACGCCTCGGCAGCGCTCGGACGTAGCGGCTTCTTCGTCAGCACCTGGAGCCGCGGCTCCTCGTTGAGGAACCGCTTCACGATGCGATCCTCGAGCGAGTGATACGAGATCGCGACGACGCGGCCACCGGGAGCGAGGGCGCCCGCCGCTCGAGGGAGCGACGCAGCGAGCTCCTCCAGCTCCCGGTTGACCGCGACACGGAGCGCCTGGAACGTCCGGCGCGCGGGGTGGGGGCCGCCCCGACGCGCTCCCAGTGCGCTCGCGACCACGCTCGCGAGCTGGTCCGTCGTCTCTAGCCGCGCGCGGGAGCGTGCGCGAACGATCGCGGCGGCCACGCGGCGCGAGCGTCGCTCCTCCCCGTACTCGAACAGGATCCGCGCAAGCTCATCCTCGGGCGCGCGGTTCACGACGTCCATCGCGCGCTCGCCTTCGGGGCCCATCCGCATGTCGAGCGGTCCCGACGCCCGGTAGGAGAAGCCGCGCTCCGGGCGGTCCAGCTGCATGGAGCTCACACCGAGGTCGTAGAGGACGCCGTCGACCCGGTTCTCCGCGGGCACGTTCGAGAACCGGGTCCGGACGGCGGTGAAACGCTCTCCGAACCGCGCGAGGCGGGTTTCGGCGAGCTCGATCGCGGTGGGGTCCCGGTCGACGCCGATCACGCGGCCGACCCCAGCCGAAAGGAGCGCCTCCGCGTGGCCACCCGCGCCGAGCGTCATGTCGATCACGGTCCGAGCCTCGCCGAGGAACCCGAGGACCTCGGCCACCATGACCGGCTCGTGGCCGCGTTCGGACACCGACCCACCCTCATCCCAGGAGGTGTCCGGCAAGCAGGCCGAGACACAGGTAGATGGCCGCCGAGGCGATCGTCAGGCCGATGAACGAGAGGCTCTGGCGAACCTCCCCACGGAGCGACGTCCGCCTCATCCTCTTCCTCCCGGAGCGAGCGTGCCGGCCTGGTAGGCGCCGCCGTGCACGCCCTCGTAGCGCTCGTGGGCATCTCGATCCCAGATCTCCATGCGGTCGGAGACGCCGAGCACGACGGCCTCCTTGCCGAGCCCAATCTCGTTGCGGAGCCGCTGCGGGATCAGGAGCCGGCCCTGCGCATCGAGCGTCACCGACTCCGCCTTGCCGAAGAACATCCGTGCGTATGCGCGACCCTCGGCGTCGGAGAGGGGGAGTTCGCGGATCTCGCCGGCCCTCGCCATCCATTCGGCCCTGGGGAAGCAGAAGAGGCACCCGTCCTGCCCAAGCGTGAGCACGGCTCCGTCGGCGAACGCCTCACGGAACCGACCGGGCAGGCTGATGCGCCCCTTCGGGTCGAGCTGGTAGCTGTGCGAGCCGAGCAGTTCGGCCACGCGTACTCCCCTTCTCCTCCACTACGAGCCACCGTTATGCCACTGCTACTCCACCACGTCAAGTGCAAAGGCAACGAAACCGTCAACGACTGTCAACGGAAGTGAAGGAGTGAGACGCCCAGCGGGATCGGGCGCTACGGCAGGCTCAGAGGAACGGCTCCCACTCCGGCTCCAGCCGGCCGATCGAGAGCCGGAAGCCGTCGCGCGGCGGCCGCGGCGGCCGAGCCAGACGCAGGCCGACGTCGTCGATCAGTCGGTTCTCCTTGCGAGAGTTGCACCGGCGGCACGCCGCGACGACGTTGTCCCACGCGTGGGCTCCACCCCTCGACCGCGGGACGACGTGATCGAGGTTCTCGGCAGCAGCCCCGCAGTACTGGCACGTCCAATCGTCGCGCGCGAACACGGCGCGCCGTGTGAGTGGCGCGTGCGAGCGATGCGGGATCTTGACGAACGTTCGCAGGCGCAGGACCGAGGGCGCGTCGATGTGGATGTGCTCGGAACGGAAGACCTGACCGTTGGAGACCAGGACCTCGGCCTTCTCCTTGAGCACGAGGATCACGGCTCGTCTCGCGGGCACCACCGCGAGCGGCTGATGCGACGCGTTCAGCACGAGCGCTCGTCCCACGGCGCGAGTATACGGGGGTTCCCGAGCAGGACTTCGGGGTGAGGTGCTTGCAACGGGCGAATGCCAGGGCTGTAATCCGCGTGGAGGCGGCGGAGGGCCGCGCTCGTGGACGCCTGTTAGAGCGAACAAGGGGCCGCGCGGGGCGTCCGGCATCGGGTGCGCCACCGCCGCCTTCCATGTCCGGTCCGACCGCGCGATCCCGGTGGTCGTTGCCGCGATCGCGTCGACGGCACGAGCGGACGCGACGGTGCGCACAGCGGGAAACCGAAGGGCAGGATGCCGAACGAACCTCGCCCCTACCCTTCGCGTACTCGTGAGTAAGATGTTGGCCGCGTCCCCGTCCCCGGAGGTCCCCTTGGAGGCTCGAGAATCCACTCCCGACTGGCAGCGGTTCGCCGAAGGGTTCCGCGCCATCGAGGAGAACGTCGAGAAGGTGGTTCAGGGCAAGCAGCCCGAGATCAGGCTTGCGCTCGCCGCTCTCTTGGCCGAGGGTCACATCCTGATCGAGGACGTCCCGGGTGTCGGCAAGACGATGCTCGCGAAGGCCATCGCCCGGTCGATCGACTGTTCGTTCCGCCGGATCCAGTTCACGCCGGACCTGCTTCCCACCGACGTCACCGGGGTCAACGTCTTCAACCAGGAGCGCGGCGACTTCGAGTTCAAGCCGGGCGCGATCTTCGCGAACATCGTGCTCGGCGACGAGATAAACCGGGCGAGCCCGAAGACGCAGTCGGCGTTGCTCGAATGCATGGAGGAACGGCAGATCACGGTCGACACCGAGACCTACCAGCTCGGGACGCCGTTCATGGTGATCGCCACGCAGAACCCGATCGAGCACGAGGGGACCTACCCGCTGCCGGAGGCGCAGCTCGACCGCTTCATGATGCGGATCGGGATCGGGTATCCCTCCGGCGACGTGGAGGCGGAGATCCTCGCCACGCACGGCGTCCGCTCGACGCTTCCGGATATCGGTCCCGTCGCGGACGCGCTGTCGGTGCGCGAGATGATTGAGCAGGCCCGCACCGTCCACGTCTCCCCCGCCGTCCGCCGGTACATCGTCGACCTCGTGGAGGGCACGCGCCGCCACCCGGACGTCTACCTCGGCGCGAGCCCGCGCGCATCGATCATGCTGCTCAGGGCGTCTCGGGCACTGGCCGCCGCGGACGAGCGCGACTACGTGATCCCCGACGACGTGAAGTCGCTGGTGAGGCCCGTGCTCGCGCACCGGGTCATCGTGACCGCCGACGCCGTCATGGGAGGGCGGTCGGCACACGCGCTGCTGGACGACCTCGCGGCGGAGATCGCCGTCCCCGTCACCGGGACCGCCTGACATGCCGTCGGGCCGGGGGGTCCTGGTCTTCGCGGCCGGCATCGCCCTCTGGGTGGGCGGTCGACTCCTCGGGTCGCCGACGCTGCACATGGTCGCCGTCGGCCTTGTCGTCCTCCCGTTCGCGGCCGCGATCTTCGCGAGGTGGACACGGCAACGGCTGCGGATCCGCAGGCGGCTCTCGGACACGCGCGTCCAACCCGGTCAGCGCGTCCACGTCGAGCTCGAGGTCGAGAACCTCTCGCCGGCGCAGACGTCGTTCCTGCTGATCGAGGACCGACTCCCCGCCCAGCTCGGGCGCTCGGCCCGCCTCGTGGTCACCTCGCTGCACGCTCGATCGCGCCAGCGCGTCCGCTACGCGGTCACCGCGCATCAGCGCGGACGCTACGTGCTCGGACCGCTCACGGCGGACCTGTCGGACCCGTTCGCGCTGACGAAGCTGCGTGTCGAGTTCGACGAGAAGGACGAGCTCGTGGTCGCGCCGGAAGTGGAGATGCTCGGCGGGGGCCCGGACTCGCCGTTCGGCGTGACGAGCGGGCTCGCGCTCGCGAAGCACCTGTTCCGGACCGGCGACGAGTTCTACACGATGCGACCGTACGTCGAGGGAGACGATCTCCGGCGGATCCACTGGCCGAGCGTCGCGCGCAGCGGTGAGCTGATGATCCGCCAGGACGAGTCCACGCGGCGCTCCACCGCCGTGCTCTTCATCGACACCCGTGACACCGCGGTCGGACAGACCCACACGCCGTGTTTCGAGAGGGTCGTGTCCGCCGGCGCGTCGCTCGGGATGCTCCTGGTCCGGTACGGGTTCTCGGTAAAGCTCGCCACCACGCAGATGCCGCCGCAACGCGTCGGCGAGGACAGCCTCCTCGACGCGCTCGCCGGCATGAGCCACCAGAGCTCCCGGGCCTTGTCGACGGGGCTCACCCGGCTGCGGATGGTCGCGGCGCGCGACACGACGCTGGTCGTCGTGGGCGCGCCCCCGGCGCCGACCGAGCTTCCTTCTTGGCTGCGCGTCGGCGCGATGTTCGGTCCAAAGGTCGGCGTGTTCGTGTACCCGACGGATCCGGACACGCTTCCGCCCGACCGAAGGTCACAGCTCGAGGGTCGCGGCTCACAGGCCAGGATGTCGCTTTCACGAACCGGCTGGGAGGTGGTCGTCCTCCCGCCATCTCGGAGGTTGCGAGAGGTATGGCACGCCGAGCGGACGCAGCCGCTGGTCACCAGCGGCTCCTAGCAGTCGCGGCCGTCGCCGGCCTCGCCGTGGCGACCGCCGCGGCGTTCGGCCGCGTGTTCGCCGGCCGCATCCCGACGTTGCTGCTGATGCTCGTCGCGCTCGCGTCGGTCGGCGTCGCCGCTCTGTTCGAGCGACGCGGACTGCTGGTCGCCACGTTCGCCAGCCTCGTGGGGCTCGCGCTCACGATCGCATGGATCGTCCTGCCGCAGACGACGTGGTTCGGCGTACCGACGCTCCGGACGCTGCGCGCCGTCGGCCGCTCGCTCGAGTTCGTCGGCGAGCAGGCTCGAACCCGGGTCGCACCGACGCCGGCCCTGGCCCCGCTCATGCTCGCCGCCGTCACAGCCGTGTGGACGGCCTCGTTCTCGACGCATGCCCTGGCCGTTCGAGCGGGCAGCCCGCTGCTGGCCGTCCTGCCGCCGCTCGCGCTCGTAGGGTTCGCCGACATGGTCCTCGAGGACGGCGCGAGGCCCGTGTACGCGATCGCGCTGCTCGGTTCGGCGCTCGCCGTCGTGTTCGCGGACGGGCTCCGACGCGTCCGTCAGTGGGGGCCGGTCTGGAGCGGATCGCGTTCGCGGCGAGCCCGAATGACGGTCCGGGGCTCCCGCCCCGTCGCGTTGGCGGTGATCGGCGCCGCCGTGCTGGTCCCGGGACTCCTGCCCGGCTTCCGAGCCGATCCGCTCGTCGACCTGTCCTCGACGGGTGAAGGGGGGATCGGGCTCGACCCGTTCGTCTCGATCGAAACGCAGCTCGACGACCAGGCCGTACGCGACCTGTTCGAGGTGAAGGCCGACGAGCCCGCGTACTGGCGGCTGTTCACGGTCGACACGTTCGACGGCACGGCCTGGACGAGCAGCGACCCGACCGCGAGGGACGGCATCGCGCTGTCGACGCCGGCGACCTTGCCGCAGGCACCCGGGTACGGCTACCCCTCCGATGCCGGGTCCCTGTCACAGATCTTCCGCGTGATCGACGGCGACTTCTTCGACAGCCGTTCGGGGCTGCCGATGGCGCAGACGCCGGTCGCGATCCCGTCCGGCGATCTCGGCGAGTTCCGGTGGGATCCCTCGCGTGCGCAGGCGTTCGTCGATGGCGGGCTGGACGACGGACTCGAGTACACGGTCACGTCGAGGATCGTGGTGCCGACGCCCGAGCAGCTCGATCGCGTGATCCCGCTCACCCCGGAGCAGTACGGCCTCTGGACGAGGCTCCCGGCGGGCCTGGACCCCGAGATCCAGGCGATCGCCGAGCAGTGGACCGCCGGCCAGAGCAATGCGTACCGCAAGGTCCTCGCGATCCAGAACCACCTGACGGACGGATCGTTCGGCTACTCGAAGGACGTGGACCGCCTCGAGGGCGCGGGCGGGCTCCTCGAGTTCCTTACCGAGACGAGGGAGGGCTACTGCGTGCACTTCGCCATCGCGATGGCCGTCCTCGTGCGCGAGCTCGGCATCCCCGCCCGGATCGCGATCGGGTACCAATCGGGCACCGAGCAGCCGGACGGGAGCTTCCTCGTCCAGACGAAGAACGCCCATTCGTGGGTCGAGGTGCTCTTCCCGGGCTATGGGTGGCTCCAGTTCGAACCGACGCCCGCGTCGGGCGTGGGGACGCACCCGAACGCCGACGCGGGCTCGTACCTCAACCCGGTCGAGGGAAGGGACGGGCGCCTCGACGAGACGCAGCCGGAGCCCACGCCCGGTCCGGACCCCAACGCCACGGGCGCGCGGTGCGACGAGGCGGCAGACCCCCGGCAACGACAGCTCCTCTGCAACGTCGAGACCCGGCCCCAGAACACCCCCGGAGGCGGGTTCGTCATCCAGCCGACGATCGGCGTCGGCGCCGTGCCGGAGGAGGACGGGTACTCGGTGCCGTACCGGTACATCCTGCTGGGGCTCCTCGCGGTCGTGGGCCTCCTGCTCGTCGTGGTGCCGATCGGCAAGGCCGCCTGGCGGGCGCGGACGCTCCGGCGCTCGCGCGAGCCGCGCGAGCACATCCTCGCCGCCTATCGCGTGTTCGAGGGCGAGGCGGCCGACCTGGGGCTGGGCAGGCGCGAGGGCGAGACGCTGGACGAGCATCGCGCGAGGCTCTCGGCGGCCGTCGCCTTCTCGGACGGCCACCTCGGACGGCTGGCCTCGTTGGCGACCCGGGCGGCGTACGCCTCAGAGCCGCCCACCACCGACGATGCCGATGCGTCCGTCCGAGCGGCGCGCAGGGCGATCCGCAACCTCCGCAGGGACGCCGGGTTCATCCGGCGGATCGTGGGGACGTACCGACCCGGCGTCTAGCCGAACGCAGCCCGGGCGGCGTACGGCCGTAGCTCAGCGCGCGGTCTGCGCGTGCGCCGCGGCCTCGCGCAGGGCGCGGACGAAGCGATCCCGGTCCTCCCGGAACTGACCGACCCTGCTCTCGACGCCCGTGGCGATCTCGTCGATCGCGACGAAGAACGCCAGCTGACCCTCACGTAGGGCGTCGATGATCTCGCCGTTGCGGCGGGCGATCTTGAAGATGCTCACCCCGTCGGTGATGAGCTTGACCTCGGACAGGTGCTTGTCCAGCGCTGCCCGTCGGTTGAGGTAGTTCCACGCGCGCCGAACGCGTTGCAGCGACATCCCGTTGTCGAGCAGCGACCGCACGACCTTGAGCGCGACGAGGTCTCGGAACGAGTACAGGCGCGGGACGCCGGGACGGCCACCGGTCCCCTGGATCGACGGGCGCACGAGACCGATCTGATCCCAGTAGCGGAGCTGACGCGGCGAGCACCCGGTGAACTTCGTGGCCTGATGGGCGGTGAATCCCTCCATAGGAACGCGTGCCCTCCGACGAGACGTTTCCCTCACGACACCAACGCGTTCCGTCGGTTCGTCGAGGGAAAGGTCTCGACGGTGGTTCGACGGCCACGCCCCCGGGGAAGGTGCGCACAGTTTTACTCCACGTGCGCGGCCGCTGGCAAGCGGACGACGCGGACCGCGTCATGTCGTTCGACGCGCGTTGTCGTTCGCGACGCCGACGTCAGGGCTCAGGTGCTTGCGGCGGAGGCGTTCTGAAGCGTCCGGCGAGCCGCGCGAGCAGACCCGTCAGCGAGAAGCGGCCCGACTGCTGCTGCATCGCGCGCACCTGGTCGCGGCCGAGCTGCTTCAGGTAGCGGTAGATCATCAACGCCGATGCGAGCATGACGCCGAACCCGGCGGCCGCCACCCACAGCGACACGGGGAACGCCATCAGCATCAGGAATCCGGCCAGGAACGCGAGCGCCGACCAGCGGATCCGCCTCGCGAGGTGCGTGTACAGCGACGTGCGACTGACGGCCTCGACCAGCCGAGGATCTTCCTGGGCGAGACGTTGCTCGATCTCGTCGAGGATCCGCTGCTCGTCGGGCGACAGGGGCATGTGTCGGGCTCCGCTCCGTTCGTCAGGGACGATTATAGGAACGCGCCCCCCGAGGGGAAGGGCCGTTCACGGGTCGTGGCGGTCGGTCGAGGAGCGCCGCGGGCATGGCCGATCCTCGGCCGAACCGTCGCTCGATCCGGTCGACCGCTCGCTCCACGTCACCCCAGCGCTCCCCCCGAAGGAGCGCCAGCTGCTCCTCGCCGGCCGGCACCAGCCCCGACGCGGCGACGCCCAGCAACCGTATGCGGCGTCTCGCACCCGGGAGCGCCGAGAACATCTCGCGGACCACCGCGTAGACGTCGGCGGCCACGTCCGTCGGCGCAGGCAGCGTCCTCGAACGCGTGAGCGTGGTGAACGTGGCCAACCGGACCTTCAGCGTGATCGTCCTCGCTCGGTATCCGTCTTCCCGGAGGCGGGCGGCCACCCTCTGCGAGAGCCCGAGCGCCTCCCGCAGCAGCTCGCGCGGGTCGTCCAGGTCCCGGTCGAACGTCTCCTCGTGGCTGAGCGACTTGGGGGCCTCGTACGGAACGACCGCGCGCGCGTCGTCTCCCTGTGCGAGCCGGTGCAGGTCGGCAGCGTGCTGGTCGCCGAGCAGTCGGGCGAGCACGGCGACCGGCGTCCGGCCGAGGTCGCCCACCGTGCGGATGCCGAGGCGCCCCAGCGTCTCGGCCGTCTTTTCGCCGACGCCCCAGAGCTCTCGGACCGGGAGCGGGTCCAGGAACGCGCCGACCTCGCCCGCGCGAACGACGACGAGGCCATCGGGTTTGGCGCGGCGCGAGGCGAGCTTGGCGACGAGCTTGGTGGGCGCGACGCCGACCGAGCACCTGACGCCGACGCCACCCTCGACCTGGTGCCGGATCCTCGCGGCGATCTCGTCGGGCTGGCCGAACAGCAGGTGCGCCCCCGAGACGTCCAGGAACGCCTCGTCGAGCGAGATCGGTTCGACGAGCGGGGTGACCGAGAGCAGGATCTCGCGGAACCGGTTGGAGTGCGCCCGGTAGGACTCGAAGTCGGGCGGGACGAAGACGGCGTCCGGACACAGGCGGCGCGCGCGGACCGCGGGCATCGCGCTGCGTATCCCGAAGGCCCGAGCCTCGTAGGACGCCGACATCACGACACCGCGCGAACCGGCGCCACCGACGACGACGGGCTTGCCCGCGAGGCGGGGGTCCTTGAGGGCCTCGACCGAGGCGTAGAACGCGTCGAGATCGACGTGCAGGATGGGCTCGGTCGTCCGCGCGCGCGTCGTCCCCCGCGTCATCCCGGTGGAGCGTACCGTCGCGGCCACCACCGGGGCCGCGTCATCCGACGAGCTCATCGCAGCCGCGCCGGTGCTCATCGGCCGGCCGAGCCGCCGCTCGAATGCCAGAGCTTGCGCGGGGCGCTCGCGCCGACCGAAGGACCCTCGTGCGCGAGCGCCTCCGACAACCGCCCATCACGCCAGGCGTGCAGCAGCGCCGTGAGGTCCCACACGTCGTCCGCGATGATCGAGACACCTCGCTTGCCCGTCCGGCGGACCGTTCCCGCCACCGCCAGGACGAACGCGTGGAACACGGTCTTCGCCACCTTCGGCAGGACGCTCTCGAAGACCGTGACGTCGACCGGACCGGTCGCGTCGTCGAGCGTGAGGAAGACGATCCGCTGGCCGCTCCGGATCGCCGGCGTCTGCGAGGCGACCTTCACGCCCGCGACCATGACGCGCGCATCCGAGCGACATCGGTACAGGTCTGCCGAACGCGTGACACCCAGATCGGCGAGCAACGGCTCGAAGAAGCTGACGAGGTGCCGGCTGGCGTCCAGCCCGAGCACCTCGAGCTCGGCGCGGACGCGTTCGGCGTCGGAGTACTCGGGCAGCGTGCGCCGGTCGTCGTCGCCCGCGCTCGACAGGTCGAACGCGAGCTGGTCGCCCTCGCGCTGCGGAGCCGTCGTCATCGCGGCGTAGAGCCGGTCCCTGCGCGTGCCTCGACCGATCGCGTCGAACCCACCGGCGTGCGCGATCGCCTCGACGACCGGCCTGGACACGTCGGTCCGCCGGAGGAAGTCGCCGATGTCGCGGAACGGCCGTTCCGCTCGGGCCCGGAGGATCGAACGGATCTCGGCATCCGAGATGCCGTGCACGTCCTGGAGCGCCAACCGGATCCCGTACATCGCAGCCTCGTCGAGGCGCGCTGAGGTCGGGGGGACGTCCTCGACGACGTACGCCCGTTCGGAACGGTTGACGTCGAGCGGCAGGATCGGGATGCCGTGTGCCCGCGCGTCCTCGAGCAACAGTCGTCGCGGGTACATCCCCGGATCGTGCGTCAGGACCCCCGAGAGGAAGTGCGCCGGGTGATGCGTCTTCAGCCACGCCGACTGATACGTCGGCACGGCGAACGCTGCGGCGTGCGCCTTGCAGAACCCGAAGCTCGCGAACTGCGCCACGTCGTCCCACGTCCGTTCGGCCACGTCGGATGGGACGCCACGCTCTCGCGCGCGCTCGAGGAACTCGGCGCGGAACCCGGGCAGCAGGTCCACGCGATCGAGGTTCCGCCGCACGTGGTCGGCGTACGTGAGGTCGTAGCCGGCGATCGCCGAGAGCGTGCGCATGACCTGCTCGTGGTAGACGATCACGCCGAACGTCTCGCGGAGCGCCGGCCGCAGCGCCGGATGCGCGTACGCCGGACGCTCCATGCCGTGGCGCCGCCGGAGGTACGGATTGATCATGTCTGACTTCACCGGCCCCGGCCGGAACAGGGAGATGTCGACGATCAGGTCTTCCCAGCGCGTGGGCTGGAGCTTCTGGAGCAGCTCGCGCTGGCCGGGCGATTCGATCTGGAAGCACCCGAGCGTGTCGGAGGCGCGGATCAGCTCGAACGTCGGCTCGTCGTCGAGCGCGATCTCGTCGAGGTCGACCTTCTCGTGCTCCGTCCGCGCGATCTCGTCCAGGGCGTGGCGGATCGACGAGAGCATCCGGACGCCGAGGACGTCGAGCTTCAGGTAGCCGAGCAGCTCGACGTCGTCCTTGTCGGCCTGGATCACGCGGTACCCCTGGAACGAGCGCTCGAGCGGGGTCCGGGTGACGAGGTCGTCGTTCGACAGCACGATCCCCGAGGGGTGGAGCGCGATGTGGCGCGGGAACCTGTTCAGCCGCTCGGCGACGCGGAACAGCGTCTCGAGCTGTCCGGCGTTCAGGTTGCTGCCTGCGAGCTCGGGGAGCCGCTCGACCGCGACCCGGAGGTCGGACGCGCCGATGTGCGGGAACGACTTGGCGACCACGTCGACCTCCGGCTCGGGAAGGCCGAGCGCCTTGCCGACCTCCCGGACGGCCGCGCGGGCGCGGTACGTGTCGACCATCGCGACGCACGCGCACCGGTCGTCGCCGTAGCGTGAGAGCACCATGTCGTAGACGTCCTCGCGCCTGGCCGACTCGACGTCGACGTCGATGTCGGGCAGCTCGTCGCGCATCGGGTTCAGGAACCGCTCGAACGCGAGGTCGTGGCGGAGCGCATCGACGTCCGAGAT
>JBMDWR010000218.1:0-38798 GCA_048594645.1 Actinomycetota bacterium | reverse complement strand
ACGCATCGGATCTTCACGCCCAACCCCGAGATCCTGCTGCTCGCCCGCTCGAACCCTCGGTACGCGGACGTGCTACGAACGGCGGACCTGGCGCTTCCCGACGGGAGCGGTGTCGCCATCGTAGAGGCCGTGAAGCAGCGTCGCCGGCTGAGGCGCTGGCCCGGGATCGACGTCGCGGCGCTCCTGCTGCGCCTGGCGGCCGAACGCGGCGCGACGGTCGCGTTCGTCGGCGGAACAAACGGCGTCGCCGAGCGCGCGGCGCTCCGCTGGCGCGCGTTGCCGGGGCTGAAGGTCATCGTCGCGGGTGACGGCGTCGCGTTCGGGCAGGACGGTTCGGCATCGCGACCCGAGGACGACGATGCGGTGGTCGACGCGGTCCGTTCGGCCGCCCCGACCGTGATCCTGGTCGGCATGGGTGCCCCGAAGCAGGAACGGTGGATCGCCGCCCACGCGGACGCGTTCCCTTCGGCGCGCGTGATGATCGGCGTCGGCGGCTCGTTCGACGTCTGGGCGGGCTCGACGCCCCGCGCTCCCCTCGCCCTGCGCAAGATCGGTCTGGAGTGGCTGTGGCGACTGGCGCTCGAACCGTGGAGGCTCCTGCGCGTCGTGCGCGCAACGGTCGTCTTCCCGGTGCTCGCGCTCTTCGATCGGGCGGACTGAGTGCGGATCCTGTTCCTCACGCCGCGTCAGCTGAGCGAGCCGCGCAGCGGTGGGACGATCAAGTCGGCGGCGGTCCTCGCGTACCTGGATGCCCGCCACGACGTGGACGTCGCGTGCTTCCGCGGGACGGCCGAACCGCCGTGGGATCGCCCCGGGGTCGTCTCGTTACGGCTCGAGCGCGGACGTTCGGTGCGTCACCTGCTCGCGAGCTACGGCTCGCGCGTGCCGCTCAGCATCGAGCGCAATCGCAGCTCCGCATTCGCCGAGCAGGTCCAGGCGCTCTCGGCCTCGAACGCCCACGACGCGATCTTCGTGGACGGATGGCTGATGGCGCAGTACGTCCCGTGGGGTTCGACCGCGCTCCGACTGCTGCACGAGCACAACGCCGAGCACGTGATGTGGCGACGCCACGCCGAGCTGGCGAGCCATCCCGTCCTTCGCCCGGCGGTGCGGGTGGAAGCGCGGCGCGTCCGCCGGTACGAGGCGAGCCTGCTCCGGCGGTTCGACGTGGTCTTCGCGGTCTCCGAGCGCGACCGCGCGGCGCTCGCCCAGCTCGGCACGCCAGCCGAGCGGATCGCGCTCCTCCCGAACGTCGCCGACGCGTCGCTGCTCGAACGGCCCGCGCTCACACCGCCGCGCGAGCCGGTCCTGCTGTTCCTGGGGACGCTCTCGTGGCCGCCCAACGACGAGGGACTCGCGCGCTTCGTGCACGACGTCGTCCCCAGGCTCCTCGAACGCGTGCCGAACGCAAGGCTGATCGTCGCCGGCTCCGGCGCGTCGGACCGCCTCGTTCGCCTGGTTCACGCGAGCCGAGGGGTCGGGTTCGCCGGTCCGGTCGAGGACGACGAGCCGCTGTACAGACGGGCTCGGTGCTTCGTCGACGTCGGCGTGGGCGGCTCGGGGACGAAGGTGAAGGTGCTGAACGCGCTCGCACGCGGCCTTCCCGTCGTGACCGGATCCGACGGGGCGGCGGGTCTCGAAGCGGTCTCCGGAGAGCATCTGCTGGTCGCCGACGACCGCGACCACCTGGTGCGGTCGCTCGAACGGGTCCTGCGCGACGACGAACGCTGGACGGCGCTCAGCCGCAACGGGCGCGGCCTCGTTCGCCGACGGTACGTGCCCGAGGTCGCCTTCGGGGCGCTCGACGCGGCGCTCGCTCAGCGCGCCGGCTGAACGCGCGCTACGTCGGGCACTCCACCGGCTCGTTCGCGTTGGGCGGCGGGAGGTGGTAGTTGCCGCCGATCACGACCGCGACGTCCTGACCGCGCGGCAGCGTTCCGGCCGGCGCGGGGACGAGCTCGAGGTTTGAGAAGTACGTCCCGACGACCTTGGCCGCGGACTCCGCACCGTCACGATACAGGATCATCGATCCCTTCGTGGGCGGTCGAACGGCGACGTCGTCCACCACGCCCGGCGAGGTGTTGAACCCGCCCTCGGTGAGCACCTCGAACACGTCCGGTGCGATCGTCCCTGCGCCACGTTCGACGACGGACACCACGACGTTGGCGGGTGACGGCGGCGTCTGCGGCAGCTGCGTGCCGAGCTCACCGAGCGGTTTGCCCTCACGGAGCCGCCGGAGCAGCTCGTCGGCGTCCGGCTGGACCAGCCGCACGACCGACAGGAACCGGCCCTCCGCATCGTAGACCCCCTCTGGGATCGTCGGGAGGGCCCGGAAGTCGGCGTTGTCGGTCCCGACCCCCCTGAGCAGCCCCGCGAGGTAGACCAGCTCGGCCGGGTTCAGCCCCTTGTCGACGACGAGGTTGCCCAGGATCTCCGGCACCAGCTCCTGAACACGCAGCAGCTCGCCCGGTCGCAGGAGCTTGGCGATGACGGCACGCAGGAACTGCTGCTGCCGGCTGATCCGCGCGAAGTCCGGCACCGTGTCGCACGGCTGGTGCCGCGTTCGGACGTAGGCGAGCGCGGTTCGGCCGTCGAAGTGCTGGCATCCCGCCGGGATGTCCAGCAGGGTCAGCTCGTCGTACATCGGGTACGGCACGCACATGTCGACGCCGCCCAGCGCGTCGACGACGCGTTGGAACCCCAGCAGGTTCACGTACAGCACGTGGTGGATCTGCATGCCGGAGATGCGCTTCACGGTTCGAGCGACGCGTTGCGCTCCCCCGCCCTCGATACCTCCCTCGAACGCGGAGTTGATCCGCCCCTGGCCCATGCCCGGGATGTCGATCCACAGGTCGCGGGGGAACGAGACGAAGATCGCTTCCTTCCGGTCCGGGCGCGTGTGCACCAAGATGATGGTGTCCGAGCGGTTCTCGCCACCGATGTGCTCGTCGTCGCCGAAGGCGATCAGCTCCTCGGGCGTCAGCCCCTTACGGGAGTCGCTGCCGAGCAGGAGGTAGTTGCAGGCTCGTTCGGCGCACTTGCCGAGGATGTCCTCCGGACCCGTCGAGCCCGCGACGGTCGGCGGGGCGTCCGGGATCGTCTCGATCTGGCCGCGAGCCCAGAAGTAGGTGCCCATCGCGATGCCGGCGACGACCATCACCACCGCGGACAGGGTGGCCGTCGTCGCGAGGAACACGCGGCGCAGGTGCGGGTGCGGGTGCCGTTCACCCGGCGGCCGTGCGAACGGGCCGGGCGCGTGGGTGTCCGTCTGCGTGGGGGCGTCGTGAGCCATAGGCTGTTCTCGGGCACAGAGGGTACCCCCGGTGCCGAACGCGAAGCGGGGCAGGGCACGTGACGATCGTGTGGAAACCGTCTGACGAGGTCATCGAGCGGGCGAACGTGACCCGGCTGATGCGCGCGAACGGCATCACGACGGAGGAGGAGCTGATCCGCCGCTCGACCACCGACGTCGAGTGGTTCTGGGACGCGGCCGTTCGCGACCTCGGGATCGAGTTCTTCGAACCGTACGAACGCGTCCTCGACGCTTCTCGCGGGATCGAGTGGGCGACATGGTTCGGTGGCGGCTCCGTGAACCTCGCGCACAACTGCGTCGACCGCTGGGCCGAGCGTACCCCCGATGCGGTCGCGGTCGTCTGGGAGGGCGAGGAGGAGACGGTTCGCCGGCTGACGTATCGCGAGCTGCGCGAGGCGTCGGACCGTCTGGCCGCGGGGCTGACATCGCTGGGCGTCGGCAAGAGCGATGCCGTCGGGATCTTCCTGCCGATGGGACCCGAGGCGGTGATCTCGGTCATGGCGTGCGCCAAGCTCGGCGCGGTCTTCCTGCCGATCTTCAGTGGCTTCGGCGCCGACGCCGTGGCCGTTCGGCTGTCCGACGCCGACGCGAAGGTGCTGATCACGGCCGACGCGTTCCCTCGCCGTGGCAAGCCGGTGGCGATGAAGCGCATCGCGGATGAAGCCGTCGCCGCCGCTTCGAGCGTTCGGCACGTGGTCGTCGTCGAACGCATGCCGGTCCCCGACCTGCCGTGGGACCCGGCGCGCGACGTTCGATGGGACGAGCTGCTCGCCTCCCAACCCGAACGGTTCGAGACCGCGGCACTCGACCCCGAGCACCCGTTGTTCATCGCGTACACGAGCGGGACGACCGGACGTCCGAAGGGCGCCGTGCACGTGCACGGCGGCTTCCTCGTCAAGATCGCCGAGGAGGTCGCGTACCAGACCGACGTCCAGCCGGGCGACGTCCTGTTCTGGTTCGCCGACCTCGGGTGGATCATGGGCCCGTGGGAGGTCGTCGGGGCGACCGCGCTGGGCTCGACGGTGTTCCTGTACGACGGCGCGCCGAACCATCCGAGCGTCGACCGCCTCTGGGCGATCATCGAGCGCCACCGGATCTCGCATCTCGGCGTCTCGCCGACGCTGATCCGCGCGCTGATCCCGTCGGGCGAGGAGCCGGTTCGCTCGCACGACCTGTCGTCGCTGCGGATCCTCGCGTCCACGGGGGAGCCGTGGAACCCCGAGCCGTACCGGTGGTTCTTCGACGTAGTGGGCGGCGGACGCCTGCCGATCATCAACCTGTCGGGTGGGACGGAGATCGGAGCGTGCTTCCTGTCGCCGCATCCGATCAGCCCGCTCAAGCCGTGCACGCTGCGCGGGCCGGCGCTCGGGATGGACATAGCGGTGTTCCGTCCCGACGGGACCGAAGCGGCGCCCGGCGAGGTGGGCGAGCTCGTCTGCCGCAAACCGTGGCCGGCGATGACGCGCGGCCTCCGCGGCGACCCCGAGCGCTACCTCGACGCGTACTGGCGACGCTTCCCGGGTGTGTGGTGTCACGGCGACTGGGCGAGCGTGGACGAGGACGGCTTCTGGTTCCTGCACGGCCGCAGCGACGACACGATGAACGTCGCCGGCAAGCGCCTCGGCCCCGCCGAGGTCGAGAGCATCCTCACTCTGCATCCGGCCGTGGTCGAGGCCGCGGTGATCGGAATCCCCGACGAGCTCACGGGCGAGGCGATCTGGTGCTTCGTCGTGCCGAGGGCCGACGCGCCGGCCGGGTTGGCGAACGAGCTCTCAGGATTGGTCGCGGATCACCTCGGGAAGGCGTTCAAGCCCTCGAGGATCGTGCCGGTTCGGGAGCTGCCTCGCACACGCTCGGCGAAGATCCTCCGGCGAGCGATCCGCGCGACCGTCACCGGCGACGAGCCTGGTGACCTCTCGAGCCTGGAGAACCCCGACTCGCTCGAGGCGATCCGAGCCGCGATCGACTGACGTTCGCGGCTCTCCTTCCCAACCCGAGGGCCTGCCGGGATAGGCTTCGTCCGCGGAGATGGTGACGAGTTGAACCTGGCGGAGACCGGCCGATGACCGCGACCGACGGATCGCTGGCTGTCCTCGCCGTGGGCGTCCACCCCGGCGCGCTCGAGGGATGCACGGTCGAAACGGCCGAGGACATGATCGGCGCGCTGGCCCAGCTCTCGGACGGGGGGATCGACGTGGTGTGCGCTTCCCTGCATCTGCCCGACGCGTCCGGCGCCGACGTCGTGCTGTCGCTGCGCGAGCGCGCCCCCGACGTCCCGGTCATCGTTCTAGCCGAGGAAGCGGGCGATCCCGGCGAGGCGTTCGGCGCGGGAGCCGACGACGTGCTGCCGCCGGGCGCAGGGGCCGACATCCTCACGCGCTCGCTGCGGTACGCGACATCGCTCCGCGAGGCGGAGGTCGGGTTGCGGCGGATCCAGATGGTCGACGAGCCCACCGGCCTGTTCAACGCTCGAGGGTTCGAGCTGCTGGCGGAGCACCACATGCGGCTCGCCGACCGCTCGAGGAGGCCTGTCGTGATCGTCTTCCTGCGCGTGGGCGAGGACGGGCGGACGTCCGACCACGCCTCCGTGATCGAGGCCGCAGATGTGATAGGCGCGTCGGTGCGCGCATCCGACGTCGTGGCGCGCGTCGGCGCGGACGCGTTCTGCGTGCTGTTGGCGGGAGCCGCGCCGGGGACCGAGGCCCTGGTCCTGGAGCGGATCGTCGAGGCCGTCGCCGCGCGCGACGCAGGGGCGCAGCGCGTGACGCCGATACGGATCTCGCTCGGCGCGGCGGTCTACGACCCCGAGGAGCCGCGCCCGCTCAGGGACCTGATCCGAGACGCGGATCGCCAGATGCGCGATACGGGAGGGACGCCGCCGGCGTAGACGGGTACGGAGACTCGCCCGGCCGCGAAGGGGAAACGGACGCTAGCGGACGACGAGCACCGGAACGGCGGCCAGGTGCACGACCTTGTGGGCGACGCTGCCCATCAACAGCCGGCCCCAGTCCGAGAGCCCGCGGGTGCCCATCACCACGAGGTCGACGCCCTCGTCGTCGCACGCATCGAGGATCGCCCGGGCCGTCTGGCCCACGGGAGCGCGCACGACCTCGCCCCGAACGTTGGTCCCCTCGTCCTTCAGGCGTCGCACGATGCCGTCGACCAGATCGACGGACTCCTCGGTGGTCTCGACGTCGATGTCGCCGCCCCACGCGAACTCGTGTTCCCGCACGTGGAACACGACGAGCTCGGCACCGTAGCGGTGTCCCAGGTCGGCGGCGATCGGTACCGCCTTCATGCTGTGGGTCGACCCGTCCACCGCGAGGAGGATCTTGTCGAACATCGGATCGCCTCCTTGCCTCGCCGCCAGGATGCTGCCGCCCGCCACCGCGGGTGAGGGCCGCGTGACCCTACGGTTGCGGGCCGGTCCGCGTGGACGCGGCCTCGACACGCCTCCGGGACGGGTCGGCCGGGCGGCTTAGCCAACCCTTAGCCAAGCCCTGACCTGGGGCTGGAGCCGCGACCCCTACGGTGCATGCATCCGACCGGGAGGTGTGCACGATGAAGAAACGGTTCGCGATGGCGCTCGCAGCGGTGCTGGTCGCGGTGTTGCTCGCAGGGTCCGCCGCACTGTCGCTCGGCGTGCTCGGCGCTCGGCCGGCGTCCGGAACGGGCGATGCCGAGCCGCGCGTTCGGACGATCCAGCGCACCGTGACGGTCCACAAGCAGGCGCCGTCGGACGCCTCGTTCGTGAACGCGATCTCGGCGCCGGCGACGCCGCAGGCCGGCGGCGGCGACGGGTGGGACGACGACGAGGGGGCCGAGTACGGCGACCGGTTCGAGGACGATGGTTCGGACCAGGAGGACCCGGAGGACGGCGAGCACGACGACGCGGATCACGATGACGACGACGCGTTCGAGACGGACGATGACTGAGCGAAGCTCCGGACAGCGTTCGGATCGCTGCGAGCCGCCCGATGCCTGAGGCGAGGCCTTCCCGAGCGTCCAAGCGCGAGCTCCGCGCCTGGGCCTGGATCGCCGGCGGCCTCGCGTTCCTTGCGCCCGCGGCCGTGATCGGTGCCTCGCCGGTGCCGCCGGAGACGGCCCAACCCGAGGCGGACATCGTGGTCCGGAAGATCACGCGGAGGATCGTGATCGTCGAGCCGGCCGCAGCGGCGCCCGTCAGGTATATCCCGTCGGCCGGCTCGGCGCCGGGCGGCTCGTCCACCTCGGCGTCCTCCGGTTCGGCCGCCGCCACCTCGACCGGTGGATCGTGATGACACGCTTCGCGACGTCGACGATCCGGGCCATGGGGACGCGCGTGACGTGCGCCGGTCCCGTTAGACACGAGGCCTTCGAGATCGCGACGCGCGCCGTGCGGGCGATCTTCGAGCGCGAGGAGCGCCGCTTCTCGCGGTTCCGTTCCGAGAGCGAGCTCTCGCGGGTGAACGCGCGTGCCGGATCGTGGGTCTCGGTCTCGGCGCCGTTCGCCGAGCTGGTCCGAGTGGCGCTCGACGCGTGGCACCGCACGGACGGACGGTTCGACCCGACGCTGCTCGGCGCGGTGGTCGCCGCCGGCTATGACCGAGACTTCGACGAGTTGATCGCGGGCGCGCGGGCGCAGCTGCGCCCCGCAGCGCCGGGTGGCCGTGCCGCCGACGTGCGGCTCGACGGGACCGAGCTGTACCTGCCGGAAGGCGTCGCGCTCGACCTCGGCGGCATCGCGAAGGGTTGGACCGTGGACCTCGCGGTGCGCGCCGCGCTCCGTCTCGGGCTGCCATGGGTGCTCGTGAACGCCGGAGGCGACCTTCGGATCGAAGGAGCCGCTCCCGGCGGCGGCGTGGACGTCGCCGTCGAGGACCCCGAGATCGACGGCGACGTCGGATGGGTCGCGCTCGGCGTCGGGGCGCTCGCAACCTCGTCGGTCACGCGCAGATCGTGGGGACCGGCGCTCCATCACCTGATCGATCCGGCGACGGGCGCGCCGTCGGCCGGACCGGTGCTCCAGGCAACGGTGTGGGCGTCCACGTGCGCCGAGGCCGAGGTCTCGTCCAAGGACGCGATCCTGGAGGGCGAGCCGTACCTCGACCGGGCCCCCGCGCTGCTCGTCCTTCGAGACGGGCGGATCGTGACGAACCTGCAGACGACGCGGGCCGCTGCATGACGAACTGGATCGTGCTCCGAGCCGCCGGCATCGGCGCCTACGTGATGCTCTTCCTGTCGGTGGCCTGGGGGCTCGCCTCGACGACGGCGCCGCTCGGCAGGCGCGTCTCGAAAGCGTCGGCGGCGACCGTTCACCAGTTCATGGCGACGTGCGGGCTCGCCCTCGTGGGCATCCACGTCGGCGGCCTCCTCGTCGACACGTTCATGTCGTTCGATCTGGCGGACGTCACGATCCCCGGCGTGAGCGCGTACCGACCCGTCGCGACGGGGCTGGGCGTCATCGCGATGTACGCGATCGTGTTCGTCGTCGTGGCGTCGTGGATCCGCAAGACGATCGGAACGACGTGGTGGCGGCGCACGCATCTGCTCGCGGTGCCGACCTTCGTCCTGTCGATGCTGCACGGGATCTTCGCCGGCAGCGACAGCGCCCGACCGTGGATGTGGTGGACGTACGCCGGCACCGGCCTGATCGTGGTCTTCCTCGTGCTCGTCCGCGGGTTCACGGTCGGGTACCGACCGGAACGCGTGGCCCGCACGCCCTCGGCCAAAGCGACGTCGCAAGCCCACTAGGATGGCCGCATGGCCTCGGTCGCCTTCCCCGAGCACCTGGTCTCGGACGTGGCGCTGCGTGACGGCTCCACGGTGCGGATCCGCCCGGCGAGACCGAGCGACAAGGCACGGGTCGAGGACTACCTGATCGGCCTGTCCCCCGAGACGCGGCGCCTGCGGTTCTGGTCGCAGGCGATCGACGTCGGTGGCCTCGCGACCAAGATCGTCGACGTCGACTACGCGGATCACCTCACGCTGCTCGTGCTCCAGGGAGGCGACGAGGGGCGGATGATCGGCGGCTCGCAGTACATCCGGCTCGACGGCGGCCGCGCGGAGGTGAGCCTCTCGGTCACCGACGACTACCAGGGGCGTGGGATCGGCTCGATCCTGCTGGGGCAGATGGCCGAGGAGGCCGCGCGTCACGGCATCACCACGTTCGTGGCCGAGGTCCTGGCCGAGAACCACGGCATGATCAACGTCTTCCGCGCGAGCGGCTTCCCGGTCTCGATCCGCGCGACGCCCGGATCGATCGAGGTCGAGTTCCCGACCGAGATGACGGACGAGGCCGTCGAGCAGTTCGAGGAGCGCGAGACACAGGCGGCCGTGAACGCGATGCGAACGTTCCTGTCGCCGGACTCCGTCGCCGTGATCGGCGCGTCACGGGACCCGAGCAGCATCGGCGGCCGGTTGTTCGAGAACCTGCTGATGACCGAGTTCCACGGGCCCGTGTACCCGGTCAACCCGAAGGCCGATGTCGTCCACGGCGTGGTCGCGTATCACTCGATGGCCGAGGTTCCCGGCGACGTCGACATCGCGTTCGTCGTGGTGCCGGCGCCATTCGTCTCGGACGTGGCACGCGAGTGCGGCGAGAAGGGCGTGCGCGGCCTCGTGGTGATCTCGGCGGGGTTCAGCGAGGTCGGCGGCGACGGGCCGAAGCTCCAGCAGGACCTGATCGAGATCTGTCGTGCCTACGGCATGCGGCTGATCGGCCCCAACTGCATGGGCATCGTGAACACCGCCCCCGACATCCGCCTGAACGGGACGTTCGCGACCGTGTACCCGCCCTCCGGGCGGGTCGGATTCCTCTCACAGTCGGGCGCCCTCGGACTCGCCGTGATGCAGCACGCGACCAAGCTGGGTCTCGGGCTCTCGACGTTCGTCTCGATCGGGAACAAGGCCGACGTGTCGGGCAACGACCTCGTGGCCTACTGGGCGCAAGACCCCGGCACCGAGGTGATCCTGCTGTACCTCGAATCGTTCGGGAACCCGAGACGGTTCGGGCGGCTGGCGCGGAGCGTCGGGCGGACCAAACCGATCATCGCCGTCAAGTCGGGCCGGAGCGCGGCCGGACAGCGCGCCGCCGCCTCGCACACCGGCGCGCTGCTCGCCGCCTCCGACGTGACCGTCGATGCACTGTTCTCACAGGCGGGCGTGATCCGTACCGACACGCTCGAGGAGATGTTCGACGTCGCGACGATCCTGGCCAACCAGCCGGCGCCGAAGGGCGATCGGATCGCGATCGTGACCAATGCCGGCGGCCTCGGGATCCTGTGCGCGGACACGTGCGAGGCCAACGGGCTGAAGGTGCTGCCGCTCGGCGATGAGACCTCGGCGGAGCTGAGGACCTTCCTGCCGGCGGAGGCCTCCGTGGGCAACCCGGTCGACATGATCGCGTCGGCGACGCCCGAGGACTACCGGCGCGCGATCGCTACGATCGCCTCGGATCCGGGCGTCGACGCGATGATCGTGATCTACATCCCGCCGCAGGAGACGATGGCCGCCGACATCGGACGGGCCATCGCCCAGGCGGTCACGGACATCGACGGCCGGATCCCCGTCGTCACGACGTGGATGTGGAACGAGGCGCTGCCCGAGGACCTCCGTTCCGCCGAGCGACGGATCCCGTCGTTCGCATTCCCGGAGGCCGCGGCGATCGCGATGGCGCACGCGTGCCGCTACGGGCGATGGCGCGAGCGACCCGAGGGCACGATCCCCTCGTTCGTCGATATGGACGTCGACCAGGTGACCGGCATCATCGCCGAGGCGCTCGGACGCGGCGAGGGCTGGCTGCCACCGGCCGACGTCGAACGCCTCCTGCGAGCGTCCGCGATCCCGGTCGTGCGCTCGTACCGGGCGTCCACGCCGCAGGAGGCCTCGCAGATGGCCGCCAAGATCGCCCGGCCGGTCGCGCTCAAGGCCGCCGGCCCGGACATCCTGCACAAGACCGAGATCGGGGCGGTGAGGCTCGACCTCGAGGGCGCCTCGGACGTGGAGCAGGCGGCGGAGGAGATGGTCGGAGCGCTCTCGGCGGCGGGGCAGCGGCTCGAGGGGTTCGTCGTGCAGGAGATGGTGGAGGGCGGGGTCGAGATGCTGGTCGGCGTGGTCCACGACCCGCTGTTCGGCCCGGTCGTCGCGTGCGGCGCGGGCGGGATCAGGGCGGAGCTGCTTCGGGACGTCTCCGTCCGCGTGACCCCGATCACCGACCTAGACGCGGCGGAGATGGTGCGGTCGCTCCGAACGCTGCCGCTGCTCGAAGGCTTCCGCGGCGCGCCGCCCGTCGACATCGGCGCGCTGGAGGACATGGTCCTGCGCATCGGCGCCCTCGTCGACGAGCATCCCGCGCTCGCGGAGATGGACTGCAACCCCGTGATCGTCCAGCGACGCGGCGTGGTCGTGGTCGACGCACGCATCCGCGTCCAGGCCGTGCCGGTCGCGCGGCCGCTCGCGTCCCGCGCCGGAGCCGGCTAGCTCCTCAGGGGCGCGCGACCAGGACGGAGCAGGGAGCGTGCTCCGTCGCGTACTCGCTGACGCTGCCGAGCAGGACCCGGGTCATCCCGTGGAGCCCTCGGTGACCGACGACCAACAGGTCGCTGTGGTCGCGGCGGGCGACGGCGACCAGCGCGTGTTCGGGCCGTCCCATCGCCATGTCGCGGATCGGGACGACGCCGAGAGCGGTCGCGACCTCGACGCCGCGAGCGAGCTCGGAGGGGCTCTCCTCGTCTTCCTCGAGGGTCCATTCCGAGTCCCGTCCGCGAAACACCGGAACGACGTGCACGAGGTGCAGCTCGGCACCGGTCGCCGACGCGATCGACGCCGCTCGCTCGGCCGTCTGGAGCGACGCGTCCGACCCGTCGACGCCGCATGTGATCCGAGACGGGAAGTCTGCGCTCGGCCTCGCGACCATGACGGAGCATCGCGCCTCGCGCAACACGTGGCGGGCGACGCGTCCAAGGCGGACGGCGCCGGAGAGCAACCCGGCGTCCGGCCCGATGCAGACGAGGTCGACGCGGTGCGGTTCGGACGACTCCGAGCTCAGGACGTCGGCCGGATCGCCGGCCATGATGCGCGCGTCGGCCTCGACGCCTGCTTCGCGTGCCAGCGCCACGGCTCGGCCGAGCGCGGCGTCGGCCACCGTTTCGACGTCGCGATCGTGCGCGACGTGCTCGTCGACGACGTAGACGACGTCGAGGTCCGCTCCGAACGCGACGGCCAGCCGCGCGCCCTGCCGCGCGGCCTCCTCGGCCCTCTGCGAACCGTCCGTCCCGACGAGGATCCGAGTGAAGCCACGACCGGTTCCGGTCAAGGGCGCGACCTCAACGGTCGGCCTTGGGAAGCACCCCGGCCCAGTGCATCGGGATCTCGCCCCCACCGACATCCCGCATCGAGGACAGGCGATCGTCGACGTGGACGACGCCCTCCACGGCGGAGACGAGACGCTCGATCACGGGGATCAGGCTGTCGCGCTCGACCTGTCCCTCGAGGGTCGCGATGCCGTCGTGAACCATGACGCGGATGGTATCCGGTTCGATCCACAGGGTCCGCCGGATCACGTCCTCACGGATCTCGCTGGCGATCTCGGCGTCGGTTCGCAAGAAGATCTTCAACAGGTCGACGCGGGACACGATGCCGATGACCCGGCCGCGCGCGTCGAGGACCGGTAGTCGCTTCACGCCGTGCCTGTGCATCAGGCGAGCGGCCTCGCCGAGCGAGGTCTCGGGGGTGGCCGAGATCACCGGCGTGGTCATGAGCTCCCAAGCGGCGCCGGCCGCCGCCTTCGCGCGCGCCGTCGCGCGGTTGCGGCCCTCGAACAGCCGCCCGTGCCCGTCGAGCTCGGGATCCTCCTTCAAGATGAGGTCGCCCTCGGAGACGATGCCGAGCATCGTGCCGTCCTCGTCCACGACCGGCAACGCGCTCACCTCGTGCTCCTGCATCAACCGAACGACCTCCTTGAAGGGTGCGAGACCGTCCACCGTCACGACCTTGCGGGTCATCACGTCGCCAACGGTGCGCTTCATGTCGATCGCCTCCATGTCCTTCGCTGTCACGGTAGGCCGGCGCGGCGTCGGGACGTACGGCCGACGGTCCCGGTCCCGCCGGTCCGGGACCCTCCGGCCGCAGGGTCGGACGGCCCGTCGGGTGCGGCCCGCGAGCAGGCGATACGCTGCCTCGGACGTGGACCGCCGAGATGAACTGATCCGTTCGGGGCTGGCGCTCGCGGCCGAGCTCGACCTGGGAGCCGTGCTGAAGCGCATCGTCGAGCTCGCCGTGGAGCTGACGGATGCCACGTACGGAGCGCTCGCCGTGCTCAACCAGGACGGCTCGATCCGAGACTTCATCACGACGGGCATCACGGACGAGGAGCGGACGGCGATCGGTGACCCCCCGGCCGGCCGAGGGGTCCTCGGGCTGCTCGTGCGCGAGGGCCACCCGATCCGGCTCGAGAGGATCTCCGACCACCCGGCCTCCGTCGGGTTCCCTCCGAACCACCCGGCCATGACGTCGTTCTTGGGGACTCCGATCCTTGCTCGGGGACGCGCGTTCGGGCACATCTACCTCACCGACAAGCGCGGAGCCCAGGCGTTCGACGACGACGACGAGCAGGCGCTGCTCGTCCTCGCGGCGCAGGCCGGGACGGCGATCGAGAACGCGCGCCTGTACGAGGAGGCAACGACCCGGCAACGGTGGCTCGAGGCCGTCCGCGAGATCGGCGAGACGATCCTGGCACGTGCACGTTCGGACGAGGCCCTCCAGATCGTCGCCGAGCGCGCGAGGGAACTGGTCGGAGCGGATCTGGCGCTGGTCTCGGTACCCGAGGGCAGCTCCGATCTCCGGGTCGCGTACGCCGACGGGCTCAAGGCGGCATCCGTCCTGGGGAGCACGTTCCCGCTCGAGGGCTCGATCTCGGGCGAGGTCGTCCGCGGCGGCGCCGTCGAGGTGACGAACGCCGCGACCGACGACCGGAGGCTCGGACCGATCGTCGTCGCGGGTGGGTTCGGACCCGTCGTCGTCGTTCCCCTCATCGCTCGCGACCAGGCCTTCGGAACGCTCTCGGTCGCCAACGAACGCGGCGGAGCGCACTTCGAGGAGCAGCACGTCCGGTTGCTCCAGACGTTCGCCGACCAGGCCGCGGTCGCGCTCGAGTACGCGCGCGCACAACGCGAGATCGAGCGCCTCGTCGTCCTCGAGGACCGGGAGCGGATCGCTAAGGAACTGCACGACGGGGTGATCCAAGCGCTGTTCGCGGTGGGGATGGGTCTCGAAGGCACGGCGATGATGACCGGGGACGAGGAGGTCGCGACACGGATCGAGGGCGCCGTCAAGGAGATCGATCGCGTGATCCGGGACCTGCGCAACTACATCTTCGGCCTCAGGCCGGGGATCCTCGCCGATCGCGAGCTGGACAAGGCGCTGCGCGCGCTGGTCGACGAGTTCCAGTCCCGCAGCGGGGTCGTGACGATCGTCGAGCTCGACGAGCAGGTCGCTTCCGGTTTGGGTTCGGTCGCGGCGGACGTCGTCCAGCTGGCGCGCGAGGCGCTCTCCAACGTCGGACGTCACGCCGACGCGACCACGTGTCGGATCTCGCTCCGGCACGAAGACCACGCGGCCATCCTGGAGATCGACGACGACGGACGTGGATTCGACCCGGAGACGGTTCGGCGTGGCGAGGGTCTCACGAACCTCGAACGCCGCGCCGAATCCCTCGGCGGACGAACCTCGATCGGATCCGAGCCCGCCAAGGGGACGACGATCCGGATCGAGCTACCGCTCTAGGCGATCACTCCACGACGAGCGCCGTCACCATCCCGTACATCCCGTGCGGGCCTTCCACGTGCGGAAGGATGTGGCAGTGATACGCCCACACACCGGGGTAGTCCGCCTTCACGAGCAGGTCGAACCGTTGACCGGGCGCGATCTGCAGCGTGTCGGCCATGTACCGATTGGCCGGCGCGAGCACGAACCCATCCTGCCCGACGACCTCGAAGTGGAAGCCGTGCAGGTGCATCGGATGGATCTGGGCGCCGTCGTTCGACAGGTGGATCAACACGCTCTCACCCTGCTTGGCAACGATGGGCTCCGTCGCCGGGAACTCCTTGCCGTTCAGGACGTATCCGGTGGGCCCGTCGCCCACGAACATCGTGTACTCGACGTCGACCGTCTCGCCGTACAACGAGCCCCAATCGTCGCGGTCCGGCTGGACGAAGAACGCGCCGTACATCCCCTTGCCCACCTGCTCGGTCGAATTGAAGTGCGAGTGGTAGACGTACATCCCCGGCGGATCGACCACCTCGAACTCGTAGGTGAAGAAATCGCCTGGCAGGATCGGGTCCTGCGTGATGTACGGAACGCCATCCATCCCGTTGGGCACCGTCAACCCGTGCAGGTGCATCGTCGTCGGCTGCGTCATCTCGTTGCGGACGACGATGCGAACCTTGTCACCCTGTTCGACGCGGATCTCCGGACCGGGGATCGTCCCGTTGAACGTCATCGCACTCACCGTGGTACCGGGCGCCGTCTCCCACTCGACCTCGGTGGCGGTGAGCTCGAAGACCTTCACGCCGTCTCGGACCTCTGGCTGGAGCAGCTCGTTGCCATGGCCCTCGGTCTTCGCGGGGAAGGCCTCGGTGCTCGACTCGTGCCCCTGGAGCATCTCCTCGACGCTGACCACGGCGCCCGTCGCACCGGCCGCCGCGGTCGCGCCGGCAGCCGTGCCGCCCTCGCCGACCATGAGCGTCCCGGCCATCCCGGCTCCCTCGTGACCCGACACCGTGCAGATCGTCGTGTAGGTGCCCGCGTCCAGCGCCTGGAGCTCGAGCATCGCGCTGTCACCGGGTTGGATCAGCCGCGTCTCCTGGATCCCTTCGCCGGTCTCGACGGCGAACGTGTGCGCGGCCGAACCGTCGTTCGCGACCGCGAACGTCAAAGGCTCGCCGACCGGCGCATCGATCATCTCGGGGCTGATCGCGAACTCCGTCAACGTCACGTCGATCGTCGTACCGGCCCCACCTTCCGCCTCGGGCGCACCCGCGCCGCCGGCATCACCGCCACGGCTACAGGCGGCCGCCACCAGCACGAGGACGGCCGTCGCTGCGACGATCGCCATCGGGCTCAGCCTTCTCCGCATCGTGTCCTCCTCGTCGCATGTGCCAACGACCGGAGATAGAACGAGAGAGGACCATCGGCGAACGGTGCCGAACGGCCCTATCGGACCTGGGACGAGAGTCCCGTCGGTTACATCTCGTCTCGGTAGGTCGCTTCGCCGCGATCGAACGACCGGACGGCTTCGACGAGAGCATCGTTCTGCGGGTGGCGAGGCAGGCGGACGAGTTGCCCCGGGACGCTCCCTCCCGGATGAGAGCCGAGCGCGACGATCCGGTGCCCGGCGAACAGGTACAACGCCAGCAGCTCCTCGGCAGCCGTGCCCATCATCACGGACTCGCTGTCCAGGCTCATGTCGAGCACGATCACCGACGCCTCGCTGGCGAGGGCGCACGTCCCGCCGCGCGAACCGACGCACGTGTAGTCGGGCGCGCTGGGACCGGGACAGACGGCAACCTCGTACCCCGACCGCTCGAGCCCGGATGAAAGCCGCTCGCGTTCCCCGTCGTCGGCCTCGACGATCAGCACGGTCTGCGGGCTGTCCGTCACGCCTGCGAGTGTGGACGACGCGAACGGCCGCATGCGCGTGCTTCAGGTCCCGCGTGCGTCGGGCCCTTGGACCTGTCGAGGTCGCGGGATCTCACCCATCCTTGTGGCATGTTCATCCGCTACTACCTCGAGCTCGACGTTCCGTTCGCGGATGTCGAGTCGTCGCTGATCTCCGACGCCCCGACGTGGGTTCCCGGTCTCGCCCGCGAGGCCGAAGACCGGGGCCAGCAACTGCTGGCCGAGGTCGGGTTCGAGGTCGATCCGAGCCACCGGATCGACAAGGAGGTCGAGATCGAGCTCGGGTCGCCCTACGCGATGCCTTCGAAGACGCTGTTCCCCATCGCCTGGAGCGCGAAGGGAGCCGAAGGAGCGTTCCCGCGGCTCGAGGCCGACATCGAGATCGCTCCCCTCGGCCCCAGCAGGACCCAGCTGGCGATCAGCGCCCGGTACCGGCCGCCGTTCGGGGTCGTCGGGCGGGTCCTCGACAGGGTGCTCATGCACCGGGTCGCGGAAGCCACGGTCAAGGACTTCCTGGACCGGGCCGGCGAGCGGATCGCCGCGACGGTGGCTGCGCCCGCGGATGGTTGACGCTCCCCCGTAGCTCGACCTGCGGAGGTTGACGGCTCCCGGTGGCTCTGACGGCTAGGATGAAGCCCTGATGCCGGGCTCATCCAACCAGCCGCCGCTGCGCGTGCTCCTGGTCGACGACCACGAGGTCGTCCGCAGCGGCATCAAGGCGCTCCTACAGGCGACCGATGACATCGTGGTCTCCGGCGAGGCCGGCACCGTTCGAGAGGCGGTTGACGAGGCCGATCGCACGCGACCGGACGTCGTCGTGATGGACGTGCGCCTGGCCGACGGGAGCGGGATCGAAGCGACGCGCGAGATCCGCGCCAAGCACGCGAAGACCCAGGTCGTGATGCTCACGTCGTTCGCGGACGACGAGGCCCTGTTCGCCTCGATCATGGCGGGCGCCTCGGGGTACGTGCTCAAGCAGGTGCGAAGCGGCGAGCTGATCCGGGCGATCAGGACCGTCGGCAAGGGTGAGAGCCTGCTCGACCCGGCGGTCACGAGCGCCGTCCTGGATCGGCTCCGCAAGGGCAAACACCTGCTGAAGGACGAGAAGCTCGCGCGCCTGTCCCCACAGGAGGAGCGGATCCTCTCGCTCGTCGCCGACGGGCGGACGAACAAGGAGATCGGTGAGGAACTCAACCTCGCCGAGAAGACCGTCAAGAACTACGTCTCGAGCATCCTGTCCAAGCTCGAGGTGGCTCGGCGCGCCGAGGCGGCCGCCTACCTCGCGCGCCACACCACCACGCCGGGCACGCAGGGTTAGCGCGCGTCGAGGTCCGGCCCAACAGGTCCGATACCCGCTGTCACGGGGAAGGACGGTGGTATCGCGGCCCTGGGTCCTTCGCGCGCTCGGCACGCCCTGGCAGCCCCGGGAGCGCGTTCCGCAAACGTAGGCAAGAAGACACGTCCGCTGTGCTCAGCTGAGGGGGGCCGAACGGCCCACGTGGCCGGCGCGCCCAGGCACAACCATGAGGGGCGGGGCGGAACCGCCGCCTCCATCGTTGTCCTGGAGCTGAGAGATGGACGCCACCCAGACACTGATCACGGTCGACGGCAACGAGGCGGCAGCGCGCGTCGCGCACCGGCTGTCCGAGGTCATCGCGATCTACCCGATCACGCCGTCGTCCCCGATGGGCGAGCTCGCGGACGCGCTGTCCGCATCCGGCACGCCCAACCTCTGGGGCGCCGTCCCCCAGGTGATCGAGATGCAGAGCGAGGCCGGCGCGGCCGGCGCGCTCCACGGGGCGCTGCAGGCCGGAGCCCTCTGCACGACGTTCACGGCATCGCAGGGCCTGCTGCTGATGATCCCGAACATGTACAAGATCGCCGGCGAGCTGACGCCGGCGGTGATCCACGTCGCCGCTCGAACGCTCGCGACCCACGCGCTGTCGATCTTCGGCGACCAGAGCGACGTGATGGCCGTACGGCAGGCCGGGTGGGCGATGCTGTGCTCCTCGGACGTGCAGGCCGCCCAGGACCTTGCGGCGGTTGCGCACGCCGCAACGCTCGAGTCGCGCGTGCCGTTCCTGCACTTCTTCGACGGGTTCCGCACGTCGCACGAGGTCAACGTCATCCGTCCGCTCGCGGACGACGTGCTCCACGCGTTGATGGACGACCACCTCGTGCGTGCTCACCGGGAACGAGCGCTATCCCCCGATCGTCCGGTGCTCCGGGGCTCGGCACAGAACCCGGACGTGTTCTTCCAGGCGCGCGAGGCCTCGAGCCCCTTCTACGAGATCGTCCCGCAGATCGTGCAGTTCACGATGGACCGGTTCGCGAAGCTCACTGGAAGGCAGTACCACCTGTTCGACTACCACGGCGCACCGGACGCCGAGCACGTCGTCGTGGTGATGGGCTCGGGCAACGGCGCGCTGCTCGAGACCGTCGACGCGCTGGTCGATCGCGGTCGCAAGGTCGGCCTCGTGAACGTCCGGTTGTTCCGGCCGTTCGACGCGCGGGCGTTCGTCGGGGCGCTTCCGCCCACGACCCGGGCGCTCGCCGTGCTCGACCGGACCAAGGAGCCCGGAGCGATCGGCGAGCCCCTGTACCAGGACGTCGTCACGGCCGTCGTCGAGACGGGGTGGTCGCCCGCCGATGGGCCCCCTCGCATCATCGGCGGTCGGTACGGGCTCGCGTCCAAAGAGTTCGACCCGCCGATGGCGCTCGCGGTCTTCGACGAGCTCGCGAAGGACGATGCGAAGAACCACTTCACCGTCGGGATCGTGGACGACGTCTCACAGAGCTCGCTCGAGGTGGATCGCTCGTTCAGCACCGAGAGCGGCGACGTGGTCCGAGCGGTGTTCTACGGGCTGGGCGCGGACGGAACGGTCTCCGCCAACAAGAGCTCGGTGAAGATCATCGGTCAGGGCACGGACCTGTTCGCGCAGGGCTACTTCGTGTACGACTCGAAGAAGTCGGGGTCGATGACGACGTCGTACCTGCGGTTCGGGCCACGCCCGATCACCTCGAGCTACCTGATCGGCTCCGGCCAGGCGAACTTCGTCGCGTGCCACCAGTTCGGGTTCCTCGAACGCAAGGACGTGCTGGACGTCGCCGCGCCCGGTGCCACGTTCCTACTCAACAGCCCCTTCGGACCCGAGACCGTCTGGGAGCACCTTCCCGTCGAGACGCAGCGCCAGATCTTCGACAAGCGACTTCGGTTCTTCGTGGTCGACGCCCAGAAGGTGGCGACCGCGACCGGTCTGGGATCGCGCGTGAACACGATCCTTCAGACGTGCTTCTTCGCGCTCGCGGGCGTCCTCGAGCAACGCGAGGCGGTCGAGAGGATCAAGGCGGCGATCGAGAAGTCCTACGGCAAGCGCGGCCGGGTCGTCGTCGAGCAGAACTTCGCGGCCGTCGACGCGGCGCTCGACGGCCTGCACGAGGTGACGGTGCCCGCGGTCATCTCGGGCGACCTGCACATGCTGCCGCCCGTCCCCGCCGGCGCTCCCCCGTTCGTCCAGCGTGTCACCGCGGCGATGATCGCAGGGCAGGGCGACCTGCTCCCGGTCTCCGCGCTCCCGGTCGACGGGACGTTCCCGACCGACACCGCGCGGTGGGAGAAGCGTTCGATCGCGCACGAGATCCCCATCTGGGACCCGGACATCTGTATCGACTGCGCGAAGTGCGCCCTGGTGTGTCCGCACGCCGCGATCCTGATGAAGGTGTACGAGCCGATCGCGGCCGATCACGCGCCGGAGGGCTTCAAGCACAAGGAGTGGCGAGACCGGGACAACCCCGGGCAGTGGATGACGATCCAGGTCGCACCCGACGACTGCACCGGATGCGGCGTGTGCGTCGATGTCTGCCCGGCGAAGTCGAAGGAGATCGTCAAGCACAAGGCGATCGACATGGAGCCGAAGGAGCCGCACCTCGAGACCGAGCGTGCGGCCTTCGAGTTCTTCCAGACGATCGCCCATCCGGACCGCCGCGACGTCAAGGTGGCGTCGATCAAGGGCTCGCAGATGCTGGAGCCGCTGTTCGAGTTCTCGGGCGCGTGCGCGGGGTGCGGCGAGACGCCGTACCTGAAGCTCCTGTCGCAGATGTACGGCGACCGGATCCTCGTCGCCAACGCGACCGGGTGCTCCTCGATCTACGGCGGCAACCTGCCGACGACGCCGTGGAGCGTGAACGACGACGGCCGCGGCCCGGCGTGGTCGAACTCGCTGTTCGAGGACAACGCCGAGTTCGGCCTCGGGATGCGGCTGGCGCTCGACCATCAGACGGCGTACGCGCGCTCGCTGCTCGAACGCTTGGCGCCCCAGGTCGGTGCCGAACGAGCACGCTGGATCCTCGAGGCCGAGCAGGAGGACGAGGCGTCCCTCGCCGAACAGCGCCAGCGCATCGCGGACCTCAAGGGCGTCTTGGCCGAGCGCGAGGACGAGGAAGCACGCAACCTGCTCGCCGTGGCGGACGCCCTGGCACGCAAGAGCGTCTGGATCGTCGGCGGCGACGGGTGGGCCTACGACATCGGCTTCGGCGGCCTCGACCACGTGCTCGCGAGCGGTCGCGACGTGAACGTGCTCGTCCTGGACACTCAGGTCTACTCGAACACGGGCGGGCAGGCGTCGAAGGCGACGCCGCGGGGTGCCGTAGCGAAGTTCGCCGCCGCCGGTAAGCAGATCGGACGCAAGGACCTGGGGCTGTTCGCCGCCGGGTACGGCAACGTGTACGTGGCCCAGATCGCGCTCGGCGCCGACAACGCGCAGACCGTGAAGGCGCTCGCCGAGGCCGAGGCCTGGGACGGCCCCTCGTTGATCGTCGCGTACAGCACGTGCATCGAGCACGGTATCGACATGTCGACGTCGATGACGCATCAGGCCGAGGCCGTGAAGAGCGGCTTCTGGCCGCTGTGGCGGTACGACCCGCGCCTGGCCGTCGAGGGACAGCACCCGATGCAGCTCGACAGCAGGGCGCCGACGTTGCCCGTCAAGGAGTTCCAGGCCAAGGAGGCGCGCTTCGCGATGCTGGCGCGCAGCAGGCCGGACGAGTTCAGGGAGCTCCAGAGGCTGGCGCAGGCCGACGCGGAGGAGCGCCGCCACCTGTACGAGCAGCTCGCCGGCGTCGAACGGCACGTCCCGGGCAACGTGGAGGGCGACGGACAGGGCTCCGAGCGACAGGTGGATGGGGACGGGCATCGGTCCGAACCCGCGACGGAAGGGGTGGAGGCATGAGCGTGGATCTTCGGACGACGTACCTCGGGCTGCGGCTCGAGAGCCCGCTCGTTCCCAGCGCGTCGACGCTCTCGTCGCGCATCGACAACCTGAAGCGACTCGAGGACGCGGGTGCAGGAGCCATCGTGATGCAGTCGCTGTTCGAGGAGCAGATCGAGCACGACGAGCTCCAGGTCCACCGCCTCCTCGAGATGGGCTCGGAGAGCTTCGCCGAGGCATCGACGCTCTTCCCGGAGCTCGAGGACTACAACACCGGTCCGGACGAGTACCTGCGGCACCTGGAGGCCTCGAAGAAGGATCTCCGCGTGCCGGTGATCGGGTCCCTCAACGGGGCGTCGGAGGGTGGCTGGGTCCGGTACGCCAAGCTGATCCAGGACGCGGGCGCGGACGCGCTCGAGCTCAACGTCTACTTCGTCGCCGCGGATCCGAACGAGACCGGCGAGCTGGTCGAGCGCCGATACGTCGACCTCGTCGCCGCCGTGCGGGACTCGGTTTCGATCCCGCTCGCCGTGAAGGTCGGCCCGTACTTCTCTTCGATGGCCAACATGGCGGTGCGACTGGTCGACGCAGGTGCCGACGGGCTGGTGCTGTTCAATCGCTTCCTCCAGCCGGACATCGACCTCGAGGCGCTGTCGGTGGACTCCACGCTCCACCTGTCCACCAGCGAGGAGGCGCTGGTCCCGCTGCGGTGGATCGCGATCCTGCACGGCCGGATCGGTTGCTCGCTCGCGGCGACCAGCGGTGTGCATTCGGCGCAGGACGCCCTGAAACTGGTGCTCGCCGGTGCCGACGTCGCGATGATGGCCTCCGCGCTGTTCCTGCGCGGGCCCGAGCATCTCGCGAGCGTCCTCGACGATGTCCAGACCTGGCTCGAGGAGCACGACTACGCGTCGCTCGAGCAGGCGAAGGGCAGCGTCAGCCAGGCGAACGTCGCCGACCCCGTCGCGTACGCGCGCTCCAACTACATGCAGATGCTGGTCAGCTTCACGAGCCCGTACGACTGGCGGGAGATCCCGGGGACCGTCCAGACGTAGCGGCACGGTCTGACGTGCGCGGGACGCCGCTCGGCCGCGTTCGTCCTCAGGCCTCGACGAGCTCCTCCACCGGCTCGGGATGCAGCCACGCGCGCAGGGTGCCCCGGTGCAGCGCCCGCTCGTGGAACGAACCGTCCGGCCGTACGCGCTCGATGCCTCCGCGCTGCACAAGCGTCTCGAGCAGCGGCGCGAGCTGCTTCCCGTACAGCTCCATGCATCGCTTCGGGTGCACGCCCGGCCACGAGTAGCACGAGACGACGGCGCGCCGGTTGAACGTCGGGATCTCGGGCGGGACCGTCTCCTCCCACGCCGGGTCGTCGACGTCGAACACGTACCGGTCGAGGTTGCCCTGCGGGATGCCCTCGATGCCGCGGACCGTCGGAGGGTCCGCAGTCTGCAGGTACGGGTCCACGACGAGATCGCAGATGACGGCGTGCGACGGGAGCAGCCCGAGCCACTCGTTGGGGATGAGCGCGGTCGACGGATCGTGACGCTGCGTCGCGTCGACCAGGACGTCTGTCAGCGCGAGACGGTCCTTGAGGTACGCGTCGTCGCACGTGAGGTTCCGTCCGATCGTTACGACCTCGACGCCGGCGACGCCGTACCGCGTGAGGATCTCGGAGCGCTGGACGTTCCCGTACTTCGTGGCGGCTTCGACGGCATGCTTGCCGATCTCACCGGCCCCCAGCACGGTGACGTGAACGGGGCCGCGCTCGCGCGAGGTGAGCTCCGGCCACGTGCGCTCGAGCGTCTCGAACGCCGCCTCCAGGCCGTTCCAGGCGACGGCCCTGCTGTTGACGACCAACCGCCGACCCTCATCGTCCTCGATCAGATCGAGGCAGACGGCCTGGATCCCGAGATCCTCCAGGTGCCGAACGCGAGCGGGCCGCGTGGGGAAGTGCAGCATCGAGATGAGCGTGGCGCCGCGGCGCAGCCATCCGAACTTGCCGACGGGCGCCCTCATCACGGTCACGACGTCCTGCGCGTAGCACGTCGTCTCGTCCGCGACCGTGATCCGAGGCGAACGGGACGTGTAATCGTCGTCCACGTAGCCCATCTGCGAACCGATCCCGGTTTCGATCACGACGTCACACCCGAGGTCCGCAGGGAGGCCGACGAGCCCCGGGAGGAAGTCACGGCGCTCCGACCCCTCCTTGTGCATGCGGGGGAACCCGAACGTCAGGCCCGCGATGCGATCCATCTCGACACCTCCGCTCGAGCGACGGCCCGCTCCTCGTGGTCTGGACCGTCCAGGTCCCACGAGTCGGGCGGCTTCTCCAGGATCACCCCCAGCACGGGCTCGAGCTGCTCGCCGTAGCAGCGCATGCTCTCGACGGGATCTAGCCCGGGCCACGAGTAGCACGACAGAGCGAGACGCCGGTTGGTCGTGTCGACCCGCGGGTCGATCGCGTCCCACGCCGGATCGTTCACACGGAAGATCCACCGGTCCAGATCGCCCTGCGGGATCCCCTCGACCCCCTTGGTGACCGGAGGGTCGGCGTCGAGGTCGTACGGATCCGCGGCGAGATCGAGCACCACGGCGTCTCCAGGGAGGCGGTCCAGCCACGCGTTCGGCACGACCGGGCGTGAGGGATCGCGGCGGTGCGTCGCGTCGATCAGCAGGTCGCTCCGCTCGAGGCGCGACAGCATGTAGTCCTCGTGCCACGTGAGGTCGAAGTCGGCGACGGTGACCTCCACGCCGGGAACGTTGTCCGCGACCAGCGCCTCCCGCAGCGCGGCGTCTCCGTACCGCGTGGCAGCGTGGATCGCGAACCCGCCGACGGCGCCGGACCCGAGGCACGTGACGCGCAACGGCCGGCGGCCCGGATGATCGAAGTGGGGATGCTCGGCCTGGATCTGCCGGAACGCCTCGCGCACGCCCGTCCACGCGACCGCCTCCAGGTTCTGGACGGTCCGGCGTCCGCGTTCGTCGACGACCGCGTCCAGGCTCACGGCGCGAACGCCCAGGTCGAGAAGCAGCCGGGTGCGTTCGGGTCGCGTCGGGTAGTGGAGCATCGAGACGAAGACCGACCCCCGGCGCAGGCGTCGCAGCGCGTCGGGCGCAGGGCACCGAAGGACCACGACGACGTCGCGGTCCAGGCATCGTTCGTACGTGCCGAAGTGCGCAACGTCCGACGCCTTCAGGTACGCGCCGGGGTCGATGTCGATCCCCTCGCCGTATCCCTCCTCGAGCACGATCTCGGCGACGCCCCGCCGATCGAGCCACCGGACGAGGTCGGGCAGGAAATCGCGGCGCTCGCCGGCCTCCTTGTGCATCCGCGGCAGCCCGACCGAAAGCCCCATCCCGACAGGCAACGTATGGAACGGCGACCCCATCGGATGGTGCCGAACGACCCGAACGATGAGGGGCGGACGTGCGCGGTCAGGCGGCCGCGAGCATCTGGCGCAGGACCATCCGCAAGATGCCGCCGTGACGGTGGTACTCGACCTCGGCCTCGCCGTCGATCCGCACGGTCGCCTCGAACGTCACCTCGCCGCCGTCCTCGCTGCGGACGGTCACCTGGACGCGTTGCCCCGGCGTGATGCCGCCCGCGATGCCGCGGATGTCGAAGGTCTCGAGACCGGTCAGACCGAGGGACGCCGCCGACGCCCCCGGCAGGAACTGCAGCGGCAGCACGCCCATCCCGACGAGGTTGCTCCGGTGGATCCGCTCGAAGCTCTCGGCGATCACGGCTCGAACGCCGAGCAGCGACGGCCCCTTCGCCGCCCAGTCCCTCGACGATCCGCTCCCGTACTCCTTGCCCGCCAGCACGACCAGCGGCACGTCGTCGCGCTGGTAGGCGAGCGACGCGTCGTAGATCGTCATGATCTCGCCGGCGGGCAGCAACGTCGTCCACGGGCCTTCACGGTCGACCGCCAGCTCGTTGCGCAGGCGGACGTTGGCGAACGTGCCTCGCATCATCACCTCGTGGTTGCCGCGCCTCGCCCCGTAGGAGTTGAAGTCGCGCTGCTCGACGCCTCGATCCGTGAGGTAGCGGCCGGCCGGCGAATCCGGCTTGATCGATCCGGCGGGCGAGATGTGATCGGTCGTGATGGAGTCGCCGACCTTGACCAGACAGCGGGCTCCGACGATGTCGCCCGCATCCCCCGGCATACCCTGGATGCCCTCGAAGAACGGAGGCTCACGAACGTACGTCGAGCCCGGATCCCAGTCGTAGACGGGGCCGGCGGGCGTGGGGAGCGAGCGCCATCGCTCGTCGCCCTCGAAGATCCTGCCGTACTCGCGTTCGAACTGGTCCGGCGAGACGGACGCCGCGATCGCCGCGCGCACCTCGTCGGCGCTCGGCCACAGGTCGCGCAGGTACACGGGTGAGCCATCCGGCGCCGTCCCGAGCGGCTCGGTCGTGAGATCGGCATCGACGTGGCCCGCGAGCGCGTACGCGACGACGAGCGGCGGGGACGCGAGGTAGCTCCCGCGAACGAGCGGATGGATGCGCCCCTCGAAGTTCCGGTTGCCGGAAAGGACCGCGACGACCGCCAGGTCCGAACCCGTGACGGCATCGGCGACGTCGTCCGGCAGCGGCCCAGAGTTCCCGATGCACGTGGTGCAGCCGAACCCGACCAGCGAGAAGCCCAGTTTGTCCAGGTACGGCGTGAGCCCGGCCGCGTCGAGGTACTCGGTCACCACGCGGGAGCCGGGGGCGAGCGAGGTCTTGACCCACGGCTTGGTATCCAGACCCGCCTCGACGGCTCTCTTCGCCAGCAACCCGGCCGCGAGCATGACGGACGGGTTCGAGGTGTTCGTGCAGCTCGTGATCGCCGCGATCACCACCGAACCGTGACGGACGGTTCCGTGCTCCACCGGCACCGGCCGCGCCGCTTCGGGGTCGACGGAGCGCTCGGTGTCGATCTCGGGCTCTCCCGGCTCGGTCGCCGTCTGCGATCCACCCTCGTAGACCAGCCGCGAGACCTGGTTGGGCTCGGGGTCCGGCTCGAGCCGGTCGCGGAAGGCCTCGACGAACGACGACCAGACGTCCGAGAGCGCGACGCGGTCCTGCGGGCGCTTGGGTCCCGCGACCGACGGCTCGACCGACGACAGGTCCAGCTCGACGACGTCGCTGAACGTCGGTTCGGGGTCGCCGTCCGAACGGAACAGCCCCTGCTCCTTCGTGTAGCGCTCGACCAGGTCGACGCGAGAGCCCCGGCCGGTGAGGCGCAGGTACCGGAGCGTCTCCGCGTCGACGGGCCACAGCGCCGCCGTGGCACCGTACTCCGGGCACATGTTGGAGAGCGTCGCGCGGTCCGCGAGCTCGAGCATCGAGCACCCGTCGCCGAAGAACTCGACGAACGACCCGACGACCCCGCGGGCGCGCAGCATCTGGGTGAGCGTGAGGACGAGGTCGGTCGCGGTCGTCCCGGGTGCGAGCGCCCCGGTCACCCGAACCCCGATGACGACCGGGACCGGCAGGAACATCGGCTGTCCGAGCATCGCCGCCTCGGCCTCGATGCCCCCGACCCCCCACCCCAGCACGCCGAGCCCGTTGATCATCGTCGTGTGCGTGTCGGTCCCCACGAGCGTGTCGGGGAACGCGAGGCCCTCCTGGAGCGTGACGACCTTCCCCAGGTGCTCGAGGTTCACCTGATGGCAGATGCCGGCGCCCGGCGGGACCACGCGCACGCCGTCGAACGCCTGCTGCGCCCACCGCAGGAGCGCGTACCGCTCGCCGTTACGCCGATACTCCCACTCGATGTTGGCCTCGTAGGCCGCCGGCGAACGGAACAGGTCCACCTGGACCGAGTGATCGATGATCAGGTCGACGTCGACCAGCGGGTTCACCTTGGTCGGATCGCCGCCTGCCCGTTGCACGGCCGTGCGCATCGCGGCCAGGTCGACCACGGCGGGGACGCCCGTGAAGTCCTGCATCAGCACGCGCGAGGGCATGAACGCGAGGCGGGCGCGCGGATCGCCGTTCGGCCATGCGGCGAGCGCTCGGACGTCGTCCTCCGAGACGTCGCGCGTCCCAGCCCGCCGGATCAGGTTCTCGAGCAGGATCTTGACGGTGTGCGGCAGGTGATCGACGTCCGCGACCGCCCCGATCCGGTGCAGATCGACCGGGCCATCGGCCGTCTCGAGCCGGCCTGGGGCAGCGAAGCCGTCGCTCACGGCTCCCATGCTCTCAAACGCCGCGTCGAAGCTCGTCGATCGCCTTGCGGTGCGCCATCCGGGTCTCGCGCCGGACCTTGGCTTCGCGCTGTCGGCGTCGCTCGGTCTCGGTCTCGGCCACCAGCGGCGGCACGGGGCGCGGCTTGCCCTCCTCATCGAGCGCGACGAAGACCAGGTACGCGCTCGCCGTGTGCGTCCGGACGCCCGTGTGCAGGTCCTCGACCTCGACGCGGACGCCCACTTCGAGCGAGGTGGTGCCGACGTCGTTCACCGATGCCTTGACGGTGACCGTGTCGCCGACATGCACCGGCGCCAGGAACGACATCTGATCGATCGAGACCGTGACGCACATCCCTCCGGCGTGCTTGATCGCGGAGAGGCCGGCGGCGGTGTCGACGAGCTTCATCACGACGCCGCCGTGGACGATCCCGGCGATGTTCGCGTCGGTGATCTCCATCAGCTGGACGAGCATCACGTTGCTGGACGATGCCGCCCTCGGCTCGAGCTCGGACACGAGCGGATGGTAGCGCCGGTAGCATGCCGGCGTGCCCCGCCCCCTGATCGCGCTCGCCTTGTTCGCCCTGCTCGGGCTGGTGTCGTGCGGGGGCGACGACCCCGGACCCGTGGCGTCGCTCACCCCAACGACCGATGCCGATGCCACGTCCTCGCCGGCGACGACGACGCCCACGACCACGACACCCACGACGGCGGGCCCGACGCTCGACGTCCGGCTCCCGAACGGCGTCCCCCAGACCGTCGACGATCCCGTCGCTCTCGCTGCGATCGCGGCCGGTGATCTCGAGGTGCTCGCCCCGCCGGGCTCGAGCTTCACCAACGCGTCATCGCTCGTTCGTCCGGACGACGCGCTCGACCAGATCGCGCTCACCTGGGTCGAGGGGATCCCGCCGGAGAGCCGGGCCGGGTTGATCGTCTGGCAGCGCTCCGGCGACCCGAACGCGTGGCGAGCCGTCTACGCGTTCACCGACGGCCCACGCGCCGGTGTGTTCGGCGTTCGGGTGTGGGAGGGCGACCTCACGCGGGACGGGGTGCCGGACCTGCTCAGCTTCGAGGACGTCGGCGGGAGCGGCGCGTGCGGCACCTATCGCGTGATCGCATCGGCGTCCGGCGCCGCGAACGAGATCTTCCGTCGGCAGGTGTGCGACACCGAGATCGTGATCGCCCGCGGCGACCTCCGCGTTCGCGAGGCGGTGTTCGAACCCGATGACCCGCACTGCTGTCCGAGCGCGTTCCGAACCTCGACGCTCCGATGGGACGGCTCCACGTGGGAGGAGATCTCGTCCGAGGTCTCGCCCACGGCCTGAAACGACCTTCGGCCACCCGCCGCCGCCCGGCGCAGAGACGGGCAACGACCTGCTCGCCTCGACGGTCACGCGGACGCAGGCCGGCGATCCCATCGTCCTTGGACGGCCGCGATCGTGCGATGACGCTCAGACCAGCGTCGCGGTGCTGCGGCGCCGGCCCACCTTCTGCACGAGGATCGAGGCCGGGAACTGGTCCTTCACCTGCTCGGCGTGCGTCACGACGAACAGCTGGTGGAAGCGCGACGACAGACGCGCCAGGGCCTGCACCATCAGGTCCTTCCGCTCCTGGTCGAGCGACGCGAGCACCTCGTCGAGGACCATCATCCCGACGTCCGCGCCAGACATCCTGGAGAGCTGCGAGGAGATCGCGACGCGCAGCGCCAGGTTGGCCAGGTCCGTCTCGGACCCGGAGAAGCGGTCGATGCCGAAGTACGAGTCGCCGTCCGCGATCTGGATCGTGAGCTTCTCCTCGTCGACCCGCAGATCGTCGTACTCGTGATGGGTCAGCTCTCGGAACAGCGCCTCGGCCTCCCGAGACAGCTCGGGCCCGACGCGCGCGACGAGGTGGTCGCGGAAGCCTTCGAGGAGCATCGCGACGCGCTCGACGTACCGAGCCTCCGAGCGGAGCTCGTCGACCTTGGCCTGCGTCTCCTTCGCCTGGCGTAGCGCCGCGGCGATCTCTGCCTCCCTCGTCCGGGCGTCCTTGAACGCGTCGCTCGCCTCGCGCTCGACGTCCCTGACCTCCTCGCAGGCCGTCGTCGCGTGCTCGAGCTCTTGGGCGAGCCGTGCGTGCTCTCGTGGGTCGAACGACAACGCCTCCGCCTCGCGGGTCAAGGCCTCGAGGTCGCGATCGAAGGCGTCGATCCGCTCTTCCGTGGCGACGAGGTCCCGCTCCGCCTGCGCCAGGTGCTGACGTTCGGCGCCGAGCTCGGCTGCGCGCGCGCCGAGAGCCCGAGCCCGCTCGGCGCCCGCCCGCAGCGCCTCGAGGTCCGGAACCGTGCCCTCGAACGGCTCCGTTGCCGCGTCGAGCTCCCCGGTCAGCGTTTCGACGCGTTCGGTGACCTGGGCGCGACGAGCCTGCTCCGTGCGAACGTCTTCCGCCCGCTTCGTCGCCGCGACGTACTCCTTCTCGGCGCTGGCGCGAGCCGAGAGCGCGCGCTTCGCCGCGGCGGCGGCCGCGGTGGCGGCCTTCTTCGCGTCGACGACCTCGGAGCGGCAGTGCTTCAGGTACGCGGCGAAGTCGTCACCGAGCGGTCGGCCGCAGGTGGGACAGGGCTGCGAGGGATCCGCTTCGGCGGCGCGGTCGAGCCGCTCGCGTGCCTGCTCGTGCAAGGTCTGGGCGTGGGTCCGTTCGGCCTCCGCATCGGCCGCCATCGCCCTCGCTTCCTCGAACGCATCAGATGCGCCCTGCAACGCAAGCAACACGGCGTCCACGTCCACCGGCGGAAGACGATCGAGCTGCACGCGCGCCTTCGCCAGCTCTTCCGCCTTCTCCGTCACGCGGAGACCGAGCCGCAGTCGCTCGTCGATGCCTTCGAGCGCGGCGAGCTCCTCCTCGATCGCCGGCAGCTCGGCGAGCGCGGCCGTCATGCGTTCGACCCGGTCGGTCAACGCGTCGCGATGCTCGACCGCGTGGTCACGCTGTTCGGTCTTGCCGCGCAGCTCCACCGTCAGCTTCTCGACCCGCTGGCGGACCGTGTCGGCCTCGGCGAAGGCGCGTTTCGACGCCTTCTCGACGGCGACGGCCTCTTTCAACACCGCGGCAGCCTCCTCGGCGCGCCGCTTCGCCTCTGCCGCGACGTCCTTCGCCTCCTTCAGCTGTGCCTCGAGCTCGGCGAGATCGGCGACGGCATCCGAGAGCTGCATCGCGCTCTCCTTCGTCGCCCTGGCCTCGCGGCGCGACGCGTTGCGGGCGTCCTCGACCGGCCTGATGCCCAGGAGGCGGAGGGTCATCTCCTTCCTCTTGCCGGGCGTCACGTCGGAGAACGCGTCGAGCTGCTTCTGCTCCGCGTAGACCGAGGCGCGGAAGACGTGGAGGTCCATGTGGAGGAGGCGGCGGATCTCGGCATCGACGTCGGTGGTTCCGGTCGCGAGCTGCATGCCTCCGACGTACAGCTCGGCCTCGGGCATATGGCCCCGCCCCTTGATCGTGCGGCGCACCTCGTATGGCTGCCCGGCGTGCTCGAACACCATGCGGACCTCGCAGTCGGTGAGGATCCCGTGGGTCCTGATCTCCTGCTTCTTCGTGCGGGCGGCGTCGACCCCGTAGCACGCGAACGCGATGCTCTCCATGAGCGACGACTTCCCGGCCCCGTTCTCACCGAAGATCCCGATCACGCGCGCGGGGAGCTCGAGGTCCACCTGCTCGAACACGCGGTAGTTGCGCAGAGACAGCTCGAGGACCCTCATACGGTCTCGCCCTTCGCCTCCTCGAGGAAGCGCGCGCCGATCGAGACGACGCGCTCGCGGTCGAGGCCGGCCAGGTCCTGAAGCTCCACGTAGGCCAGCCACTCGTGCTCGAGCGAGCCGACCTGCGGTCCCCCCTGGACGGCGAGCGCCTCGGCGCCGTAGTCCGGCTCGACCTGAACCCACAGCGCCCCCGGAACCGACTCCTGGAACTGATCGGCCCCGATCTGCCGGAACGACGCGGGATCGACCTCGTTCAGGTACACGCGGACGATCGCGCCCTCGGGCGTCCCCTTCCCCGATCGCTCGACCGCGTCCACGAGCTCGCCGGCCGACATCCCTGCCGCCTGCACGGCGACCGTCGCGAGCGCCCGCTCGTGCGGGTTCTCGACGTGCTCGACCGTGCCCGCGTCCGTGTCGATCATGACGAGACCCTTGGCCGTCTCGGGCGAGTCGGCGAACGAGAAGGTGTCGGTCGAGCCCGCGTACCACGTGCGCTTGGAGACCTTCTGGACGGCGTGGTAGTGCCCCAACACGACCAGGTCGAACGCGCGGTCGAACGCCGCCTCCTCGACCTCGAGCTCGTTGATGTCTCGATACGCGCGCGCGGGCAGGGACGTCAGCGCGACGTGAGAGATCAGCACGTTCGTGCCATCGGAACCGATCGCTTCGGCGGCGGCACGCAGCTGCGTTCGAAGGTCCTCCACGGACAGCGTCTGCGGGACCGCATGCACCGTAACGCCCTCGATCCGCGCGCGAACCGCTTCCATCCGCCACGCGAACGTCACGCCGGGGAAGACGCGTTCGAGCGCGTCGTAAGGCGAGCCCGTGCCGCGGACGCGCGGCGTGTCGTGGTTGCCACTGATCGCGATGCCCGGCAGGCCGGCCGCTGTGAGCTTCTGGAGGCCGTCCAAGACGTGCGCGAACGTCCGGTACGTCGGCCGGGCGTGATCGAACACATCGCCCAGCCACAGGAACCCGTCGGGCGCTTGACGGATCGTCTCGTCGATCGCCCACGCGAACGAGCGCAGGAAGTCCTCCTCCCGCACGTTCCGACCCTGGTCGTCGCGCAGGTGCGCCAGGTGCGAGCGACCGAGGTGCGCGTCGCCGAGCGCGACGAGCCGAGCCATCAGGCCGAACGGTCCTTCCGCCACGGCGGTCGGACGGCGCTCACTCGGCGAACCCCCTGGACGCCTCGGCGGGCCGGGGCGGCAGCGGGGAGGGGCCGGTCACCGACTTGAGGTAGTCCTCGTATAGGTAGATCTGCGCGGGGAGCGCGAACGGCGCCTCGAGGTTGGTCACGATGGCCTCGCCCGGCATCAGGGTCTGGATCTCGGGTCCCAGGTCGGAGATGTCCTGCTTCGAGCTGCCGCGCAAGATGTTCCGGTCCTTCTCGTCCGCAAGGCCCAGCACGAAGAACGTGTTGAACTGCGAGAGCAACTCGTCGTCGATCAGCTTGGGCTGCTGTGAGACGGCGCAGAGACCCACCTTGAACTTACGTCCCTCTCGGGCTACCCGCGGGAACACGTTCTCGTCCGATCGCGCGACACGCGAGAGCACGCGCTGCGCTTCCTCGAGCGCGACGAGCGTCGGCGGAAGGACGGCGAACCGCTCGCGATCGTCGAGGTACGTGTTCGCGTACGTGTCGAGCACCCGCCGCGTGATCACCGAGGCGACGAGGATCTCCTCCATCGAGGAGAGCCCGCTGGTGTCGACGAGCACCGAATAGCCGTTCATCAGCTCCTCGACGATGCGTTCGGACAGCGAGGGCTGCGACGGGTCGCGCGAGATGCACGGCATGTCGAGGATCCGCTGCGCTCGGCGCTGGATCACCTGGAGCGTGCTCGTCGCGACGCCGAGATCCTCGGCGAGCGCCGAGACGTCCTGTTCCTCACCGACCCGAACGATCCACTCCTCCCGGAAGAACCGGATCAGCCGATAGATCGCGTCCTCCTGTGCGTGGCTCCATTCGTACGCGGTCTGGAGGTCGCCGAGCGTCAGCTCGGCGAGCGAGAGCCGCAGCGCCGTGGCTCGCGCGCCGGCCGCCCGCGTCGCGTACACCTTCAGGCGGTCTGCCGACCAGGGGTGGTCCCGGAGCCCCTTGCGGACACCGCTGCCGCCCTCGAGGTACTCGCCGTGGGGATCGAACAGCAGGCACGCGTAGCGTCCCTGCGACGCAAGGATCTGCCCCGCCAAGACCTTCATCAGGTTGGACTTGCCCATGCCCGTCGTGGCGAAGACGCCGACGTGCGACGTCAGCGTGTCGCCGTGGACGCCCACCTCGAGGTCGATCGTGTCCTCGCCCGAACGCAGCAACCCGACGCGGACATCGCCCATCCGCTCGCGCAGGAAGTCGAAGTCGTGGGCGGTCGGCGCGGTCACGCGCGCGAACTGCGCCGGCAACGACTTCGGCTTGCGGAACGCGCCCCCCGCGTCGATGTACCCGAGCGGCTGACACGTCGCCACCTTGTACAGGCGCTGTTCGGGATCGTGCAGCGTGTATTCGGTCCCGGCGACGTCACCGGACATGTACGCGCCGGCCGTGCGTTCCGACCACGACGGATCCGATGAGTCCGACCCGTACGTCACCTGGATCACACGGAAGAGGAACCGGCGACCGCGCTCGCGATCCTCGGCCGCCAGCAGCTCACCGAGGAACAGGTCGGAACCGTAGAACGACCGGAACGTCGACTCCAGGACGTTCTTCCCGAAGATCCGTCCCTTGTACTCGCTCGGCGCCGAGCCACCGCCCGCACGCTCACGATCGTCGCTCGCACCTGCGCCTCGGCTCATCGGTTCAGCACCTCGTGGAAGTCCTGGAAAAGCAGCTCGACGTCGTCCGCGCTCATCCCGCGTCGAGCGAGGGCGTCGCGGAACGAACGCCGGATGTCGACGACGTCATATCCGGTCACCCGCGCCGCCTGATGCGCCCGCGCGAGCGGGTACGGGTAGCCGACGAACGACGGATCGTCGGACAGCGACGCCAGCCGTCCGAGCACCTGCGCGGCACCTGCTGGGCCGTGAGCGACGTCGACACGGAACGAGTGCGACGCGGTCGGCGCGAGGTGCGCCACGAAGATGTCGCCGACGTACAGCCGTCCGAACACGGGGTCGGTCGAGATGCGCGCACCCCACCGCGTCCGCCCGACCTCCCGATCGGCGCGCCGTTTCAGCAGCGTGACGAGCGGGGCGTTGCGTCCCCAGTACAGCGTCGAGGCCTTCACGACGCCCGCGAGCGAGACACCGCGCGCCACGGCCTCGCCATGGACGCGCTGGACGACGACCTGCGGCACGAGCGGTCCGCCGTGCAACGAACCGTCCACGAGCACGAGATCTCCCTCGCTCGCGTCGCGCACCGTCCGCGCGACCTCCGCCCACTCGGCCCACTCCCGGAGGGCATCCACCGGCCGAGGTAGCTCGGGGAGGCGTTCGGGCTCCGAGCCACACAGCTCGGTCAGGGTGGCTCGGGCCAGCCGCTCCATCTCCTCGGGGCTGACGGCGTGCACGTCGAGCTGAGGACGCTCGACCAGCGCGGTCGCGCCGCGCTCGAACCGCACGCGCGCCGCGCGGAAGGCCACGACCTGGAACGACCGCCCGTCCGCGACCGTGCACGACCCGCCGTCGACGGCCCAAACGGTGCCCGCCTCCACCGGCTCGAGGGGCTCGAGGGCGTAGGCGTCCGGGTGCCCGGCCACGACCAGCGCCTCGTCCAGCCCGAGCTGGGCCTCGAGCACGCGGATCTCGGACGCCGGTCGTGCGAGGAGGTCCACGACGAACGTGGCGGCGTCGTCCAGGCGGTCGCGCTCGACGAGCTCGAGGCTGAGGACGCGCGCGCCGGAGGGGTCGGCCACGGTCGAAGGGTACCGCGGGCCCACGACGGGCTCGTGGAGCCGACGACGCGAAGTGATCCATCCCGGCCATCCGCCCTTCGGGGGACTCCGGGGCTCGCGCAACGCTGCCGATAGACCTGACGGACGGCGTCGCGATCTGAGAGGCACACGCCGGAGCGCGATGCCCGCGGCGCTCCGGCTCGGCTCAGCCGAACGCCTTCAGCAGCTCCCGCGAGATCACGATGCGCTGGATCTGGTTGGTCCCCTCGTAGATCTGTGTGATCTTCGCGTCGCGCATCAGCCGTTCGACCGGATACTCACGGATGTAGCCGTAGCCGCCGAGCACCTGCACGGCGTCGGTCGTGATCCGCATCGCCGCGTCGGACGCGAAGCATTTGGCGACGCTCGAGAAGTACGTCATCCGCGGATCGCCTGCGTCGCAGAGCGCGAGTGACTTGTAGACGAGCAGCCGCGAGGCCTCGAGCTGCATCGCCATGTCGGCGAGCATGAACGAGACACCCTGGAACTCGCTGATCGCTTTACCGAACTGCTGACGCTCCGTCGCGTACCGCGCCGAGACGTCGAGCGCGCCGGAGGCGATCCCGAGCGCTTGCGCGCCGATCAACGGGCGCGAGTAGTCGAGCGTCTTCAGCGCGATCTTGAACCCCTCGCCCTCATCACCGATCAGCCGACCCGCCGGGATCCTGGCGTTCTCCAGGATCACCTCGCGCGTGGGCGAGCCGCGGATGCCCATCTTGTCTTCCTTGCGACCGAAGGAGACGCCGGGGTCGTCGCGCATCACGAGGAAGGCGCTGACGCCCTTGTCGCGTTGGCTGGGGTCGCGCGTGGCGAACACCACGTACGCGTGGCTGACACCGGCGCCGCTGATGAACCGCTTCGTCCCGTCGAGCACGAACCCGTCGCCGTCCCTCGCATACCGGGTCGTGAGCGCCGCCGCGTCCGAACCGGCTCCGGCCTCGGTGAGCGCGTACGACATGAGGATCTCCCCTCGGACGATCCCGCCGATCATCTGCTTGCGCTGCTCCTCGTTGCCGGCGAGCATCAACGGGATCACGCCGAGCTTGGTCACGGCCGGAGCGAGCGCCAGGCCGGCTGCGACGCGGGAGAGCTCCTCGACCAGCACGCCGAACGCGAGGGAGCCGCCCCCGGAGCCTCCGTACTCCTCGGGGTAGCCGACGCCGGTGAGCTCGTTGTCCACGAGGATCCGGAAGAGGTCTTCGGGCCACTCGTCACGCTCGTCGATCTCGGCGGCGCGCGGCGCGATGCGGTCCTCGGCGATCGTTCGAACGAGCTTGCGGAACTCCTCGAGCTCCTCGGGCAGCGCGAACCGCTCGAGATCCGGCATGTCAGACGCCACGGATCACCAGGGCGTCGCCCTGTCCACCGCCACCGCACAGCGTGGCGCCGCCGAGGTCGACGCCGCGACGACGCATCTCGTACGCGAGCGTCAGGACCAGGCGAGCTCCGCTCGCGCCGATCGGATGACCGAGCGCGACGGCACCGCCGTTCACGTTGACGAGGTCCTCGTCGAACCCGAGCACCCGCGTGACGTTGAGCGAGACCGCCGCGAACGCCTCGTTCACCTCGAGCAATCCCAGGTCGTGCACGTCGAGGCCCGCCTTCTTGAGCGCGTTCTGCAGAGCGACCGCCGGGACGGTGTGCAGGTAGGGGAAGCGCTCGGCCGACATCCCGTGCGCGACGATCTCGGCGAGGGGCCGGACGCCGAGCCGCTCCGCGCGCTCCGCGCTCATCACGACGAGCGCCGCGGCACCATCGCTGATCTGGGACGCGTTGCCCGCCGTGATCGTCCCGTCCTGGCCGAAAGCCGGCTTCAGCGTGGCGAGCGACTCCGGCGTCGAGTCGGCACGGATGCCCTCGTCGCGTTGGACGACGACCGGGTCCCCCTTGCGCTGCGGCACCTCGACTGCGACGACCTCCTCCGCCAGCGCACCCGACACCCATCCTGCATCTGCGCGCCGGTGACTTCGGGCGGCCCACGCGTCCTGCTCCGGCCGTCCGATCCCCAGCTCCGCGTTCACCGTGTCCGACGACTCGCCCATATGCTGCTTCGTGAACGTCGACCACAGCCCGTCGTGGATCATCGTGTCGACCATCTCGGCATGGCCCAGGCGAACGCCATCGCGGGCGCCCGCCAGCACGTAGGGCGCGTTCGTCATCGACTCCATGCCGCCGGCGACCACGACCTCGACCTCGCCGGCACGGATCATCTGGTCGGCGAGCGCGATCGCCGTCGTTCCCGACAGGCAGACCTTGTCGACGTTCAGCGACGGGGTCTCCTTGGGGATGCCGGCCGCGATCGCCGCCTGCCGCGCCGTGATCTGCCCGGTGCCGGCGCGGATCACGTGGCCCATGACGACGTAGTCGACCTCGTCGGGCGGCACGCCCCCTCGCTCGAGGGCCGCACGGATCGCGACGGCGCCGAGGTCGACGGCCTGCAGACCGGTGAACGCGCCGCGGAACTTCCCGATCGGCGTGCGTGCGCCGGCCACGATGACCGAGCGACTCATGCGCCGAGTCTACCCTCGGGCCGGTGTTGCGATGCCTCGACCCGCGCGTCCGAACTCCCTGCGGCCCCTCAAGGTCGATCGCGTCCGACGCGCCAGTACTCCCAACCGTCGAGCTCGGGGACGTCCTCACCGAGCGCCCCGAGCGTCGAGCAGATCTGCGTCCGATGGTCGTCGCCATGGTGGATCGCCTGGATCAGAAGCATCGTCTCTGCCGGGCGCGTGTCCGGGTAGTCCTCCTTGCCGATCACGTCGGCCGACAGCTCACCGGCTTCGAGCTCGTCCAGCGCGACCCCCCATCGCTTCGCGTGCTCACGCAGCTCCTGGCGCAGCTCGTC
>JBMDWR010000217.1:0-5290 GCA_048594645.1 Actinomycetota bacterium | reverse complement strand
TTGACGAACGCGGGCGCGTGATCCGCGGTGAACTCGGCGGGCTTGACGACGCCCAGGAACGTCCACGTCGGCTCGAGCTCGCGTCCGGCCCTCGTGCGGCCGAACGCGACGAGCGCGTCCTGCAGCGCGTCGGGCGTCGGGCCGACCAGCCACAGCATCACGTCCGTGTCCGAACGGAAGCCGACCGTCGAATACACGCCACGGACGCTCACGTCGTCCCACTCCTTGAACAGGTTCTCCACCTCTTGCGCGGCGTCGTCGTGGTCCAGGTCCCGGAACCCCGCCGTCGCCCCGAAGCACGCGTACATCGCGTAGACGGTATCGGTCATCGCATCCGCTCCGATCCGACCGGTTCGCCGGCCAGGTGCGCTCGAACGTTCTCCGACGCTTCCTCGGCGCTCCGCACCGCGTCCGCGACGCCGACGCCCAGGTAGGCGTTGCCGCACACGAAGATACCCGGCGGCAGCCTCCGGGTGATCGCCTCGACGCGCTCGAGGTGGCCCACCTCGAACTGTGGCATCGAGCGGGGCCACCGGACGACGGTCGAGGCCTCCGCTCGCTCCGGCAGCGGGACGACGGCGGCGAGGTGCCGGCAGACGGCCTCCACGATGTCGGCGTCGGGCGCGTCGAGGACGTCCTCGAACCCGACGGCGCCGACGAAGCACCGCACCACCGCCCGGTCACCGAACGCGCGATCCGGCCACTTCCTCGAAAGGAACGTTGCCGCCGTCATCGGAGCGCGGCCGCGCGGCACGACGAACCCGGTCGCGTCCGGCAACGCGCCGGCCGTGCCGTCCGGATAGATCAGGAGGACGACGCCGGTGCTCGCGTACGCGATCTCGCGAAGCTTGGTCGCGGCCGACAGATCGAGACCCTCCAGGATGTCCGCCGTCGCGAACGCCGGCGTGGCGAGCACGACCGCTTCGGCCGCACTCGAACCGGCGTTGGTTCGAACCACGAACGCGGCGCCCTCGCGTTCGAGCGAGATCGCGGCCGTCCCGAGCCCAAGGCGGTCCCTCCCGATCCTCTCGACGAGCGCGGCCGGCAGCCGCCCGACGCCCCCGGCCGGCCGCAGGAACATCGGGCCGGCGCCCGCCGCGGCCTTCGACGCCGCTCGCGCCCCGCGGATCAGGCTGCCGAAGCCGTCCTCCCAGCGCGCGAGCTCGGGGAACGTCGCCGCGACCCCGAGCCGGTCGACGTCGCCCGCGAACAGGCCACCGAGGACCGGTGCGATCAGCACGTCCGTCACCCCGTCTCCCAGCCGGCGTCGAGCGAGCGCGCCCAGCGACCCGTCGCCTTGGAGCGGTCGCGGCTTGCGGACGAGGTCCAGGAGCGCTCTCGCCCGGCCCGCACGTGAGAGCCCTGGCCAGCGCAGCAGCTCGTTCGGGTCCGTCGGGACGCCGAGCGCGCTCGCCGGTGGCGTCACCAGACCACGGTCCGTCCAGACGAAGGCGCCGCGGACGCCCGGCTCCGTCAGCTCGAGGCCGAGCTCGCGGCAGAGCTCCACCGCCCACGGCTTGCGCGCGACGAACGAATCGGGCCCGCTCTCGAGCTCGAGGTCGCCCACGACGGCGCTCGCGAGCCTGCCACCGATCGACGGTCCGGCCTCGAGCACCTGGACGTCCAGCGTCGGGTCGGCTCGCATCAGCCGGTAGGCGGCGGTGAGCCCGCTCACCCCGGCGCCGACGACGACGACGCGCGAGCCCATCGTCAGCGATCGAGGGACCGGCGCACGACGTCCGCGAGCACCCCAACGAACGCCGGGTCGTCGTTGGGCATCGACGTGCGGACGAACCGCATCCCGGCGCGCTCGGCCAGCTCCTTCGCCTCGATGTCGAGGTCGTACAGGATCTCGAGGTGGTCCGAGACGAACCCGGCCGAGCAGACGACGACCGCCGGGCAGCCACCGGAGGCAAGGTCCGCGATCACGTCCTCGATCGGCGGTCCCCACCACGGATCCGCCGTCCTTCCGGCGCTCTGCCACGCGATCGTGTGGCGAGGAAGGCCGATCCGAGCCGCGACCAGATCGGCCGTCTCGTGCAAGCCGTCCCGGTACCGGCACGAGTCCTCGCACAGCGTGCACCGCAGGCAGCGGGCCGAGCCGTCCTCGAGCGTTCGGACCGGGAGGCTGTGAGCCGAGAAGATGACGGTCGCGCCCCGGCGTTCGGCTTCCTCGAGCTGGGCGAGCGCGCTCGAGACCCTGCCGGCGAGCAGCTCCACGAACCCCGGGTGGTCGTGGTACGAACGGACGAACGCGAACGACGGCGTCGTGCCCGCCACCGCAACCTCCACCCGCTCGATGTAGGTCTCGACCGACATGCCGGACCAATGCGGAGCCATCACGATCCCGACGGCTCGGTCGATCCCGTCCTCGCGCATCCTCGCGACCGCCTCCGGGATGAACGGCGCGGAGTGCTTCATCCCGAGGTACGCGCGGAACGCGCCCGCCCTGTCGCGGTTCAGCTCGCGCTCGATGCCCTCGGCCTGCTTCGTGGTGATCTCGAGGAGCGGGAACCGGTTCCCGATCGCCTCGTACCGCTCGAGGAGCTCGCGCAGGTGCTCGGGCGCGGGAGCGTGTCCGCCGCGGATGTCGGTGTAGTAGCGCTCGACGTCGTCGGGACCGCTCGCCGTCCCGTACGCCATCACCAACACGCCGACGGGCATCGTCGTCATCGCGCCGTCCGTTCGTGGACCAGGTCGACGAGGCGCTGGAGGTTCCCGACCGGCGTCGCCGGAAGCACCCCGTGCCCGAGGTTGAACACGTGGCCCTCCCGCATGGCCGCGCGCCCCAGCACGTCGGCCGCCTCGCGTTCGACCACGTCCCACGAGGCCGTGCAGATCGCCGGGTCGAGGTTGCCCTGGATCGCCCGGTCGGGGCCGACGCGCTCCCAGGCGCGGTCGAGCGGCACGCGCCAGTCCACGCCGATCGCGTCGCCGCCGGCATCGCGCATGAGCTCGAGGAGCTCGCCGGTCCCCACGCCGAAGTGGATCGACGGCACGGGCAGCTCCTTCAGGACGCGCCGCGACCACGGCTGCACCGAACGCGCGTAGTCCTTCGGCGCGAGCGTGCCGACCCACGAGTCGAACAGCTGCACCGCCTGTGCCCCGGCCTGGACCTGGGCGAGCAGATGCGCGCGAGCGATCCGGCTGAGCGCGTCCATCAGCTCGGCCCACGTGGACGGATCCTCGGCCATCAGCGCCTTCGTGCGCGCGTGGTCGCGCGACGGCCCGCCCTCGACGAGGTAGCTCGCGAGGGTGAACGGGCCGCCGGCGAACCCGATGAGTGGGACGCGAAGCTCCTTGCGCAGTAAGCGGATCGCCTCGAGCGCGTACGGCTCGTCGGCCTCCGGCTCGAGCGCCCGCAGCCGGCGAACGCCGTCCGCGTCGCGGATCGGCTCGTCGACGACCGGGCCCGTACCCGGCTCGATCCGGACCGGGACGCCGATCGCCGCGAGCGGCACCATGATGTCGGAGAACACGACGGCCGCATCGAGCGGCATGCGCCGAAGCGGCTGCAGCGTGAGCTCGACCGCCGACTCCGGCTCGCGGATCACCGCGAGGATGTCGCGGGTCCCTCGACGATCTCGATACTCGGGCAGGTAGCGGCCCGCCTGCCGCATGAACCACACAGGCGTCCGGTCGACGGGCTCGCGTCGGAGCGCGCGCAGGATCCGATCGTTCACCGCCTGACAGGATACGGAGCGGGTGTCGCAGGGACCGGGCTCGAACGCCAAGCGCCCCGCATCTCGTACACCCGATCGACGAGGAGGCCGAGGATGGGGCGGACACAGAGCAGCGGGCCGGACCCGCTGTGGGCGAAGGCGCCGCTCCTCCTCCTTCGCTACCCGGGCCTGTTCGTCGCGATCGCCGTCGGCGCGCTCCTGCTCGCCCTCGCCGCATCGGCATATCCGCTGTTCCTCTCGGCGTCGGCGAGCGAGCTGGTGAAGGCGCGGATCGACGACCCGTCGTACACGCGCTGGGCCGTCGGCGTGATGTACCGCAACGGCAGGACGCCGCTGCCCGGCTCGGGTCCCGATGGTGACGCGGAGCGCGTGCTCGACCGCTCGTTCGCGGACCTCGTGGCAGAGAGCCCGTACCTCGAACGCCCTCTCGAATCGGCTCTCGCGCCGGTGACATCCGTGTGGCGACGCGGAGACGACGACATGCGTGATGCGCGCCTCTTCTTCGGTGAGCGCGCGATCGCGAACGTCGACGTCCTCGAGGGGGTCCCCGGCGACGGCGTCCTGATACCGGACCTGGTGTCCGAGTCGCTCGGGATCTCTCCGGGCGACCGGATCGTCGTGGGTTCGAACGGCGAGCGGACCGCGACGCTGCGCGTCGACGGGATCTACCGGTCGCTGTACCTCGGAGGCGCCACCGGCTACTGGCGTCCGTGGAACGACGAGCTCGTGCTGTACTGCAGCGACTGCCCGCCGCCACCGCAGGCCCTGATCATGTCGCGGCGGTCGTTCGTCGACACGGCGCGCGCGATCGGCCTCGATCACGCCGGGTTCGCGTGGCAGGCGCGACTCGCCCACGACCTCACGCTGCAGGAGGCGGAGGACGCCTCGCGCATCGCCTTCGACATCTCGGACGAGATCAGCCACGACCCGAGACTCAACCGCTGCTTCAGCACGTTCTTCTGCGCGCGGACGGGGCCGACGTGGGGGAGCGCGATCGACGACGTCGTGAACGAGGTGAGGACGAGGCTCGTGGCGATCGACGGCCCGGCCCGCCTGCTCCGCGTGGCGGGGATCGTCGTCGCGCTCGTCGTCGTCGCCGGCGCCGGCGCGTTCGCGATGGCCGCCCGACGGGTCGAGTCGACGCTGCTGTTCGCCCGCGGCGCCCGGCCGAGGGCGGTCGCCGGCCGTGCCGGGCTCGAGGCCGCCCTGCCGTGCCTGGTCGGGGCGGCGCTCGGGCTGGGGCTGTCGTTCACGCTGGTGCTCACGCTCGGCCCCGAGGGAGCCTCCGCGGAGCGCGCGGTCTCGGACGCGGTCCTCGCCGCGACCGTCGCGGCGGTCGCGGCGGTCGCTGCTATCGCGGTCGTCTCCGCCGTGTCGTTCCTGCGGCAGTCCGAGCATCATCGCAGCCGCTTCCAGGTGCTCACCGCGCTGCCGTGGGAGCTGCTGCTGATCGCTCTGGCGTTCGTCGTCCTCCAGCGGCTGCGCAGCGAGGGAGCCGTCGTGGCCGAGGGCACGCTCGACACGGAGGCACCCAGCCTGTTGCTGTTCGCGTTCCCGGTCATATTCCTCGCGGGCTTCGTCGCGCTCGCCGCGCGCGCGATCGTCCT
>JBMDWR010000216.1:0-2965 GCA_048594645.1 Actinomycetota bacterium | reverse complement strand
CACGAGCACCGCGAACCAGATCCTCGCTTTCTTCACGCTGTCCCCCTTCCCGCCCGGTCCGAGGTCCCGAGCGCAGACGCCTATCCTCCCCCGAATGCGGCCGTCGGCTCAACCCACGCGTCTGACCTCGTCCCACCCGCTGCGCACCCACCGTCCGCCCTCTACCCGGTACAGACGCAGCAGCGAGCTCGGCTCGAGCGGCTCGCCATCCGGCCCGAACCGCCAGACCCCGTCCAGTCCGTCGACCGCCGTCAGCGTCCGGAGCGCGCCTTCGAGCGCGGCTCGGGTGGGCTCGCCCTCGTCCAACGCCCGCAGGATCACGTGCGCCGCGTCCCAGCCCTCGACGGCGAATGCGCCCGGCGCGACGCCGTGCTCGGACTGGTAGTCCTGGATGAACCGCCGGGCCGCGAGCTCCGTCGAGACCGACACGTTGTCGCACGAGCACAACGCGAACGCTCCCTCGGCCGCCGGGCCGGCGGACGCCAGGAAGTCGGGATCGAGCAGACGGTCGCCGCCGACGACGGGCACGCCCACGGGCTCGAGCGCCTCGACCGCCTCGGCGCCCGCATCCGGACCGCCGGCCCAGATGACCAGGCGGCATCGCGCCGAGTGGGCCGCCGCCCCCGCGTCGGCCGGGTCGAGCCTCATCGCCTCGGCTCCGGCCAGGCGGCCCGCGATCAGGTCGAAGAGCGGGTCGGGCGACGGCTCCTCCGAGAAGACGCACGTGTGCGCACCGCGAAGGCGTCCGGCGAGCGTCTCCGCCACGATCGAGATGGGCGCCACGATCCGCAGCCATGCGTTCCGGCCACCGCCGAGTCCGGACAGGCTGATCGTGGGGAGCGTCAGGCCCGCCGGGAGACGGTCGGCGTCGACCCCCGGCGCGACGACGAGGGCGACGTACCCCGCGTCGTCCTCGATGGAGCCGAGCGCCTCGGCGTCGCGGGAAAGGTCGAACTCCTCGACCTCGACCGCGACGGCGGACGCGTTCCGGATCGCTGCCTTCCGGAACGCGAGCCGCACGGCCTGCAGCGCAGGCAGGGCATGCTCATCCGCGTCGGGCACCGACAAGTCCTTGACGTAGGCGACCTTCACCGGGGCGCGATCCACCGACGTCGGAGAGGTGCCGCCGGTGGCCGCCGGTGCGGCCTGCTCGCACGCGCCGAGCAGCACCACGAGCGCCAGCGCCGTGATCGTCGTCCCGAACCTCATCGCATCCCTTCTGACCGTTCGATACCTTCGTATACGGCGTTCCGAACCTACCCGGCGGCCGCAACGTCAGGGGTCTGGCGGACGCCACTCTCGTGGATGCGCCACGGTGTCGAGTCGATACACTCGGGCCGGCGCCGGGGTGAAGGAACTGGCAGACTTGGCGTCCTCAAAAGGCGCTGCGCGAAAGCGCGTGCGGGTTCGAATCCCGCCCCCGGCACTCAGACCACGTGGCCCTCCGGCAGCAGGCCGCCCCGTTCGAACCGCTCGAGCCCCAACCCGGTGATGTCGACGGTGTGCGCACGCCCCTCCACGATCAGTTCGGCGAGCAGCTTCCCCACGACCGGCGCGTGCTGGAAGCCGTGACCGCTGAAGCCGTTCGCCAGGTAGAAGCCCGCGAGGCCCGGCGCCTCGCCGACGATCGGGTGGCGGTCCGGGGTCATCTCGTACAGGCCGACCCACGTGTGCTCAACCGCGGCGTGCTCGAGCGGCGGGAATACGCGAACCGCCGTCGGCAGCAGCTCGTCCGCGATGAACCGCTCGTCGGGCCGCGTGTCGAACGAGGCGCGCTCGTCGGGGCTGCCCATCCCCATGAGCACGCCCGGGCCCTCGCGGTGGAAGTAGAACGTGGACTCGGCGTCGATCACCAGCGTGCGTCGATGCGGTGAGCCGGGGAACGCGCCGGTGACGAGGACGTGCCTCGGGATCGGCTCGATCGGCAGCTCGACGCCGACCGAGGAGGCGAGGTGACCCGCCCATGGGCCGGCGGCGTTCACCACCACCCCGGCGTCGATCCGCCCGTCCGAGGTCTCGACGCCGACGACGCGGCCGCCGTCCGCCCGCACCGCGGTGACCTCGACGCCCAGCCGGATGTCGGCACCCGCTGCGCGCGCGAGCGTGGCGTAGCCCTGCGTGAGGCCGGACGGGTCGGCGATCCCGTCCTGCGGGCCGTACGTCGCGCCGATCAGGCCCTCGAGCGAGATGCCCGGGACGAGCGCCGCGGCTTCCCGGGGCGAGAGCAGCTCGGCCTGCGCCCCTAGGGTTCGTTGAGCACGGTTCGCCTCCGTGAAGGCGTCCCGCAGCGCCTGGGAGCGCAGCAGGAACAGGTACCCGTCGCGCGCCACGTCGAGCGGGAGACCGTGCTCCTCGGCGAACCCGGTGATCATCGGGACGCTCGCCTGCGAGAGCCGAACGTTGATCTCGCTCGAGAACTGCGTTCGGAACCCGCCCGCGCACGCGCCGGTCGACCCGGCTGCCAGATGGTCGGACCGCTCGAGCAACGTGACGCTCCCGGCGCCCGCGGCGGCGAGGTGGTACGCGGCGCTTGTGCCGACGATGCCGCCGCCCACCACCACGACGTCTACGCTCACCGGCGCGGGAGATCAGAGCTCGCCGAGGTAGGCCTCGCGCATCAGCGGGTTGTTCAGGAGGTTCTCGGCGGTGTCCGCGAGCACCACCTGTCCCGTCTGGATCACGTAGCCGCGGTCGGCGATCGACAGCGCCATGTTGGCGTTCTGCTCGACGACGAAGATCGTCCGCCCGAGCGAGCGGATCCGCTGGATGATGTCGAACACCTGCTCCACGAGGATCGGCGCGAGGCCCATCGAAGGCTCGTCCATCAGCAGGACCTTCGGGTCGGCCATCAACGCACGGCCCATCGCGACCATCTGCTGCTCGCCGCCGGACAGCGTCCCGGCCTTCTGCTTGAGGCGCTCGCGGATCCTCGGGAAGGTCTCCAGGATGTGCTCGCGGTCCTCGG
>JBMDWR010000215.1:0-2992 GCA_048594645.1 Actinomycetota bacterium | reverse complement strand
GCCGGATACGAGGTCGATCTGGTGAGGCTCGAGGGCGCGGACCACTTCGCCCCGATCTTCCACGAGGCGCGCGGCGCGGGCATGGTCGTGAGCTCGGACGAACCCGCAGGCGACCGGACCGTGAACGTGATCCTGGACGCGGTCGCCCGGGCGGGCCGTCGCTGATCCCTGCCACAGGCACGCCTAGGTCCGGCACCGAACACCCTGCGTGGCCGGCTTGCGGGAACGTCCACGCTGGGGGAGAGTAGGGCTATGCCATCGTTGCGAAGGTCCCTGCTCCCGGCCGTCTTCGTCGGGCTCAGCGTGGCCCTCATCGCGCCGGCGGCGCTCGCTCAGGAAGACGGCGACGTCGATACCGACGACCACGTCGTCCTCACGGGAGGGCTCGTCCTGCCCGAAGGCGAGACCGCTCGGACCGCCGTCGTCTTCAACGGCGACGTGACGATCGGCGGCACGGTCAGCGAGACGCTCGTGGTGTTCAACGGGCGCACCGAGATCACGGGGACGGTCGAGGAGGACGTGATCGTGTTCAACGGCGCCGTCCTGCTCCGCTCGGGCTCGCGCGTGGGCGGAGACGTCGTCAGCCGGCAGACCCCGCAGATCGAGGAAGGTGCGACGGTCGAAGGCACCGTCGACGACCTGCCGACACGCTGGGACTACTGGGACGTCACGTTCGTCGGCCGCTTCGTCTGGTGGCTCGCGTACACGATCTCGACGCTCGTGCTCGGGTTGATCCTGCTGATGCTCGCCCGGGGGCTCGACGGCGCGGCGATCCGGGCGCTGCGCGACCGGTTGGGCGGCACGATCGGGTTCGGCGTCCTGTGGTTCTTCGTGTTGCCGATCATCGCGGTGCTGCTGTTCGTCACGGTCGTCGGGATCCCGCTGGGGCTGTTCCTCCTGTTCGCGCTCGGACTCATCTACACGATCGGCTACGTGGTCGGTGCCCATGCGATCGGCCGGCTCATCGTCAAGGAGCCGAGTTCGCGCTACGTCGCGTTCCTCGTCGGGTGGGGCGCGCTACGCGTGATCGCGCTCATCCCGTTCCTCGGCGGGCTCGCGTGGACGGTGGCGACGGTGCTCGGGCTCGGCACGTTGTGGGTGGCGGCACGCACGTCGCGGATCGAGATGCGTCCGGTGGCTACGCCCGTCGCGCCTCCGCCTCCGATCCCCGGCTGACCGAACACCCGTCCCGTCATCCCGTTCGTGACGGGGCGTTCGGCTCTTGGGTTCGTCGCCGAACGGCGCCATGGTGCCATCGAGGCTCCCGCTGGAGGCGATGGTGATGCGCGAGGCAACGCTCGAACGACCCGTCGAACGTCATCCGGGCGATGACGATCACGACCGTCTCGTTCCCTTGATCGACCGGCTCGATCCGGTCGAGGACTTCAACTTCCGGCACTTCCGGATGAGGCACATGGTGGCCGAGCTGCTACGGCCCGGTCTGGCTCCCGGCACCGATGCACCGGACTTCGAGCTCGTCGCCACGGATGGCTCGCCGGTGCGTCTCAGCGATCTGCTGACACGCCCGGTCGTGCTCCACTTCGTCAGCTACACGTGCCCGCTCACGCGCGGTGGCGTCTCGACGATGCGAGAGCTCCATCGGCTCTACGGAGACCGCGTGACGTTCGTCGAGGTGCTTGTCCGTCAGGCGCATCCCGGCGAGCGGCACGGCCCGTACGGCGGATACGAGGCGAAGCTCCAGGAGGCCGGTGCGTACGCGCTCGAGGAAGACGTTCCGTGGCGCGTGCTGAGCGACGATCTGGCATGCTCGGTCCAGCGAGCCTACGGCGGTCTTGCCGCCGCCGTGTACCTGATCGACATGCGTGGGATCGTCGCGTTCTGCGGTACGTGGGGCCAATCGCCGGCGCTCCGAACGGCGATCGACGAGCTGCTCTCCCGCGACGGCGTCGGCGCCCCCGCCGGCACGGGCGTCGACCGGCGACCGCATCTCGGCACCGCGTTCGTCGCCGGACAGCGAGGGCCTCTGCGAGGTGGTTGGTGGTCGCTCATCGACCTCGAGCTCGGCTTCCCTGGCGCGAACCTGCTGATGGCGCTCGGCAGGCTGGGCCGTCCGCTGCTGGAGCCGTTGGTCCTTCGGACGACGCCGTTACCGGTACGAACCCGCGCCATGCTCCTGGCGGGTCTGGGCGCTTCGGGTGCGGCGGTCTACCTCGTCCTGCGGAACCGGCGTCGTCTTTGAACCGCGCTGCGCCCGACGCACACCGACGACCCCAGCCGTCATCCTCCCGCTCGTCGCTGCGTGACCCACATCACGTTGGTCCTGTGCCGCCGATCGGTGCGACGGCCGGGGCCTGCGTCGCACGGTACTCCGGTCGATCGCATGTGGAGGGACAGCGATGGCTCAGATCACGAGCACGGCCGGGCGGAGCACCTATCGAGACACCTCGAGCGCCGGTAGACGCGTCGAACGCGTCGTCAGGCCAGATCCGAGACAGGCGATGCACGCCGTCCGAACCCTGCGTCGATCGCTCGCGCGGCTCGAGTTGCCGGACGCGATCCGCGCGGAGGCCGCCTCGGTCCTCGACGCGATCGAGGACGACCTCCGGGTGCCCGATCCGGATCGCGCGCTGGTCGCCGTGCGCCTTCGGCGCGTCACCGAACTGCTCCTCGACGCGAACGTGCTGACGTCGGCCGGCGCGACGGTGATCCGGCCGCTGCGCGCGATCGCGACGTGGCTCGGCCCGATCGGCGCGGCTCTGACGCCGCGTTCCGCTTGAACGTCGACGGCATCGCGCCGGCAGCCGACGTCCGCTACCCGATCGCGGGCAGCAGGTGGTTGGAGGTCAGGAAGTCGTCCGTCATGTAGAAGGCTTCCCTGGTGATGGTCCTTGTCTTGCGACTGAAGATGATCGCCAGCTCACGGCGCCCGTCGTGGTAGTTGAGGAAGACCTTGATCGTCGACGCGTCGATCAGGATCTCGTTCCACGACAGCGGCGTTCGGCCTCTGACGCGCTTGGTCGAGGCGGTGCTC
>JBMDWR010000214.1:0-1470 GCA_048594645.1 Actinomycetota bacterium | reverse complement strand
GTCGGCCCGATCTCCTCGGAGAACAGTCCGAGGTGGTTCGCGTAGGTCAGCATCTTCTCGAAGGTGAGCCGCGCCTGTTCCAGGCGGCCGGACCGCGCGAGGGCGTCGACGTACCAGAACGTGCAGATCGAGAACGTGCCCTCGGAGCCGCGGAGCCCGTCGGGCGAGGCCGCGGGAGCGTAGCGGTAGACGAGGCTGTCCGAGACGAGCTCCCCCTCCATCGCGTCGAGGGTCGACAGCCACATCGGGTCGCGCGGCTGGATGAATCCGACGAGCGGCATCAACAGGTTCGACGCGTCCAGAACGTTCGTCTCGTAGTGCTGGACGAACGCCCCTCGCTCGGCGTTCCAGCCCCGCTCGATGATCTGGCGGTAGATCTCGTCACGGGCATCGCGCCATCGCTCGACCGAGGCCGGGCGTCCGAGCTCCGCCGCCAGCCGCAGACCGCGATCCAGCGCCACCCAGGACATCAGCCGTCCGTACACGAAGTGCTGCTGTCCTCCCCGGGTCTCCCAGATGCCCTCGTCGGGTCGGTCCCAGTTCTCGCAGAGCCAGTCGAGGATCCGGGCGACGTGCACCCACCCGTCGTGTCCGATGCCGATCCCGCTTCGATGGGCGAGGTAGATGGAGTCCATCGCCTCGCCGTAGATGTCCAGCTGGAGCTGGTCGGCCGCACCGTTCCCGATGTGGACCGGGCTCGATCCTCGATAGCCCTCGAGGTGCTCGAGCACGGTCTCATCGAGGTCGGAGGTGCCGTCGATCCGATACATGATCTTGAACGGGCCCGACGCGTCGCCCGCTTGCTCGATCGCGCGATCGCGGAGCCACCCGCCGAAGGCGGCCGCCTCCTCCGTGTACCCGAGCCCGAGCAGGGCGTATACGGAGAACGACCCATCGCGGACCCACGTGAACCGGTAGTCCCAGTTCCGCTCGCCGCCGAGCTGCTCGGGCAGGCTTGCCGTGGGCGCGGCGACCAGCGCACCGGTGGGGGCGTAGGTCATGAGCTTGAGCGTCATCGCCGAACGCCGGACGGCCTCCTGCCACCGGCCCCGGTAGGTGGATCGCCCGAGCCAGTCGCGCCAGAAGCGGACGGTGTCGTTGAACATCTCGAGAACGTCGCCGCGATCGACGGTCCCCACGATGCCGTTCGTCGCGGATTCGAGGACGACGCCACCGATGTTCCCCGCCCCACCGTGCCAGGTTGCACGGACGTCCTGACCGTCCCGCTGCAGGTCGAAGGTGTTGCTGGCGAGCGAGAGCTCGATCCCTTCGGCGCGGAAGGTCGCGCCGCCTTTCTCGTCCAGATCGAGCTCGTGCGACGCCCGCCCGTAGTCGAACCGCGGGCGGCACTCGAGCGCGAACGTCATCTCGCCACGGACCACCCGAACCATACGGACGATCCGATGCCGGTCGGTGACGCGCTCCGGTGCCTCGATCGGCATGAAGTCGACGACCTCGCCGACGCCGTCG
>JBMDWR010000213.1:0-1222 GCA_048594645.1 Actinomycetota bacterium | reverse complement strand
GGTAGCTCCCCACTAAACCGTGGTGAGGTTCATTTGCAATGACAACGGGGGTCCAGCCATACTCCTCCGGGTACGTTCCCCAACGCGACTCGGAGGACACGCATGGACCCCACAACGACATTTTGCCCCAATCTAGCATGTCCCGCCAGAGGCCAAACTGGCCAGGGCAATATTGGCATCCATTCGCGTAAAGACAGACGCTTTCTCTGTACGCAGTGTCGCAAAACGTTCAGCGCTACCAAGGGCACCGTCTTCTATCGGCTGCGCACCGCGGCCGACCTTGTCACCCTGATCATCACATTGCTTGCCCATGGTTGTCCGGTGCAAGCGATTGTGGTGGCCTGTGGGTTCGACGAGCGGACAATCGCGGCGTGGGGGGCACGTGCCGGCCGCCAAGGCCAAGCTGTCCAGGAACATCTGGTCGAGCAACCGCGGGACCTCGGTCACGTGCAGGCCGACGAGATACGCGTCAAGCGCCAAGGGGGCGTGGTCTGGATGGCGCTGGCGATGATGGTCTCCACCCGGTTGTGGCTGGCTGGCGAGGTGAGCGAGCAGCGCGACATGCCGTTGATCCGGCGGTTGATCGAGCGGGTGCGCCGCTGTGCGCTCCCGCGGCCGCTCTTGTTCTGTACCGATGGCTTGTGCTCGTACCTCCGCGCGATTCGTGAGACCTTTCGCGATCCGGTCCGCACTGGAGCCCATGGCCGGCCCCGCCTGCGCCCCTGGCGCAACGTCTGCATTGCCCAAGTCGTCAAGCGCTACGCCCAGCGACACGTCGTCGACGTCGAGCGCCGCATCGTGGAGGGCACACCCGCACGCGTCGAGACGCTGCGGCGCCGCTCGCAAGGCGCGGGTGTGATCAACACAGCCTACATTGAACGGCTGAATGCGACGTTTCGTGAGCGCCTGGCAACACTGACACGCCGGGGGCGTGCGCTGGCGCGCTGCCCGCTGACGTTGCAGCATGGTGTGTATCTTATAGGAACAGTCTATAATTTCTGTACACCACATGCGAGTCTGGCCCATGCCAGGCGAGGGATAACCCCCGCGATGACCGCGGATATTACGGATCATTGCTGGAGTGTCCAGGAACTGCTGTCGTTTCATGTACCGCCACCGCGTTGGATACCCCCCAAGCAACGTGGGCGCCGTTCGGGTGCGCTGCAACGCCTGATTGAGAGATGGTGTTCATGACGACCACGGTTAGCTGTGGAGCTACCTG
>JBMDWR010000212.1:0-9192 GCA_048594645.1 Actinomycetota bacterium | reverse complement strand
GTGTCCTCGATCACCGACAGCGTCCGAAGGCCGAGGAAGTCCATCTTCAGCAGCCCGAGGTCCTCGACGCCGTGCATGTCGAACTGCGTCACGATCCGCCTCGAGTCGTCGCGCGAGTCCTTCGAGAGCTTGAGCGGCAGGTAGTTGACCAGCGGGGCATCGCCGATCACGACGCCGGCCGCGTGGACGGAGTCCTCTCGCCGGAGCCCCTCGAGCGCTCTGGCCGTGTCGACGATCTCGCGAGCCTCGGGCTCACGCTCGTACGCGTCTCGGAGCTCGTGCGAGAGCTGGAGCGCCTTCTCGATCGGCTCGTCGCGGCCCATGATCGCGGGCGGGTACATCTTGCAGAGACGATCGCCGACGCTGGCCGGGAATCCGAGCACCCGCGCCGCGTCGCGGATCCCCTGCTTCCCCTTGATCGTCTGGAACGTGATGATCTGCGCCACGCGGTCCGAGCCGTACTTCGACGCGACGTACCGGATCACCTCGTCGCGACGGCGCTCGTCGAAGTCCATGTCGATGTCGGGCATCTGGATCCGGCCCGGGTTGAGGAAGCGCTCGAAGATCAACCCGTACCGGAGCGGATCGAGGTCCGTGATCCGCAGCGCGTACGACACGACGGAGCCCGCCGCGGAGCCTCGGCCCGGTCCGACGCGGATCCCGTTCTCACGCGCGAACCGGATCAGGTCCCAGACGATCAGGAAGTAGCCGGCGAACCCCATCGACGTGATCACGTCGAGCTCCTGCGCGATGCGGTCGCGGATCTCGGGTGTGAGCCTCCCGTACCGCTCCTCGGCGCCCTGCAGGACGAGCTCCCTCAGGTACGCGTCGCGGTCCATGCCGTCGGGCGGCTCGAACCGCGGGACGTGGAACCGCTCCTCGGGCGCCGCCCCCTTCCCGTAGACGAGCTCGAGCTCGCACATCTCCGCGATCCGGAGCGTGTTGTCGCAGGCCGCGGGGACCTCCCGGAAGACCTCGCGCATCTCCTCGGCGGTCTTCAGGTAGAACGCGTCCGAGTCGAAGCGAAGGCGGTTGGTGTCCGTTTGAAGCTTCTGCTGCTGGATGCAGAGCAGGACGTCGTGCGGCTTTGCGTCCTCGCGCCGCGTGTAGTGCAGGTCGTTCGTCGCGACGAGCGGCAGGCCCGTGCGGTCCGCGAGCTCGATCAGCCTGGGGAGGATCTCGTGCTGCTCCGGGAGCCCATGATCCTGGAGCTCGATGAAGAAGTTCCCGGCACCGAAGATCTCGCCGTACGTCGCGGCCACCTCGTTCGCCCTCGTCGTCTGCCCTGCGAGCAGCAGCTGTGCGACCTCCGACGCGAGGCATCCCGACAAGCCGATCAGGCCCTCGCTGCGCTCCGCCAGGAGCTCCTTGTCGATCCGCGGCCGGTGGTAGAAGCCTTCCAGGTGCGCGTCCGTCACGAGCTTGAGGAGATTGCGGTACCCGCGTTCGTCGCGGGCCAAGATCGTGAGGTGTCGGTACTTCTCCTCGCTCTCGCCCGGCGCGCGTTCGAAGCGTGAGGACGGCGCGACGTACGCCTCGACGCCAACGATCGGCTTGACGCCGGCCGCCCTTGCCGCCTCGTAGAACCGCAACGCGCCGAACATCGCCCCGTGATCGGTGAGCGCGAGCGCCGGCATCCCGTGCGCGGCTGCGCTCTCGAACAGCGCGTCGATCCGCGCCGCACCGTCCAGCAGGGAGAACTCGGAGTGCACGTGGAGGTGGACGAAGCTCTTCACCGCTGTGACGGACCGCCTCCCGCGTCTGGCGTTTGTGGGAAACCTGTGGATTACTTACACGCTTGTGATTCCCCGGCCTCGAAGGATAGACTCATGCGATCCACCAGGCAACCGGCCTGCTCGCGCGAGGGCCGGTGGACACGATCCGGGGGAAGGAGGTGGGATGCGGCTCTCGTACTCGAGCATCAACACCTACGAAACCTGTCCCGCCAAGTTCAAGTTCCAGTACGAGGACCGTCTACCGAGATCGCCCTCCCCCGCCCTCTCGTTCGGGGATTCCCTGCACCGTGCGCTCTACATGTTCCACGACCGGCCCGTTCCCGTCCCGCCTTCCGTCGGCGAGCTGCACGACATGCTCGAAGCCGCGTGGGTCTCCGACGGGTTCGGCAGCGAGTCCGAGGAGCGGACGTACCTCGACCACGGTCGTCAGGTGCTCGCGCAGTACCACCGCGAGAACGCACCCGGCTACCGCATCCCGGCGGCGCTCGAGTTCCGGTTCACGATCGAGGTCGAGGGCGTCTCGCTGTCCGGCGTGATCGACCGGATGGACCGGCTGCCGGGTGGCGGCTATGAGATCGTCGACTACAAGACCAACCGGCGACTGCCGCCGCAGTGGCGTATCGATCGCGACCTCCAGCTCTCGGTCTACCACCTCGCCGCGCGCGAGATCTGGGGGATCGAGCCCGAACGGCTGACGCTCTACTACCTCCTCCCGGGCCAGCGGATGACCACGGTGCGGACGCCCACCGACGTCGACGGCCTCCGCCGCCGGATCGGGGTCGTCGCCGAGCGGATCGCCGCGGGCATGTTCGAGCCGCAACAGAACCCGCTCTGCGACTGGTGCGAGTACCAGGCCCTGTGTCCGCTGTTCCGTCACCGCTACGAACGGGAACAGGGCGACCCCGCTCCGCGCATGACGGCGATCGTCGACGAGTGGATCGGCCTCAAACGCAAGGGGCGAGAGGTCTACCGCCGGATCGACGAGCTGACCGGCATGATCAACGCGTTCTGCGACGAGCACGGCTACCGGAGGCTGTTCGGCACCGACGGCGCTGCGATCGACCGCAGGATCCAGCATGTTTCGGCGCCGGTCGACGAGAAGGTCCGTGAGGTCCTCGAGCCGCTCGGCCTGTGGGAACAGGTGCTCTCGGTGGACCCGGCGAAGCTGAACGCGCTGATCGAGACGCGTTCGCTCTCACCCGACGTCGAGGAGCGGCTCCTGTCGTCCCGGGAGGAGGTCCGGACGCAACACGCGCTGTACCTGCGCGAGGCCGAACGCGCTCGGCGCTGACGTCCGCATCGATCGAGCCTCCACGGCGGGTCGGTCCTCTCTCCCGACCCGCCGGCTTCTCCCGACCCCCTGGCTCCGCGGGCTCACTCGCCGCGCCGGAGCCGGCGGAGCGCCTGCTCCAGGTCGCTCGGGAGGGGATCCTCCAGGTTCAGCCGCTCCCCCGTCACGGGGTGGTCGAACGCGATCCGCCACGCGTGGAGGAACGGCCGCACGAGGCCGAGGCTGCGAGCATCGTCGCCGCCACCGCCGTAGCGGCGGTCGCCAAGCACCGGGTGCTTCACCGCCGCGAGGTGCACGCGGATCTGATGCGTTCGGCCCGTCCGTGGCTCGGCCTCCAGCAGGGTCGCTCGCGTGAACTTCTCGCGGACCTCGAACGCGGTCGCGGCCTCCCGGCCGCTCGCCGCGTCGACGCGGATCCGGGCTCCGGACCGGCCGAGCGGCGCTTCGACGCGGAACCGATCGTGCTGGACACGACCGCGCACGAGCGCCAGGTACCGGCGCTCGGCCTCGTGCCGCTTGAACATCTCGGACAGCGCCTGGTGCGTGAGGTCGTCGCAGGCAACGACGAGCAGGCCGCTCGTGCCGGCGTCGAGCCTGTGGACGATGCCCGGCCGCAGCGCGCCGCCGCGTTCGGCCAGCGGGATCCCCATGCCGAGCAACCGGTTCACGACCGTTCCGCCTCGCCGACCCTCGGTCGGGTGCGTCGGCGGCCCCGCGGGTTTGCGGACGACCACGAGGTGCTCGTCCCTCCACGCCAGCTCCAGCGGCGGTCCCTCATGCGGCAACCGGCTCGCGGGCTCGAGGTCGACGTCGACCCGCTCTCCGCCGGAGAGGCGATACGACTTGTCGCGCGGGGTGCCCTCGACGAGCACCCCGCCGGCGGCGATCGCGCGCTGGGCGTCGGCGCGCGCGATCGACAGGCGCGCGGCCAGCACCACGTCCAGCCGTCCGGCGTCGGCCCGGAAGGACTCCGTCACGCCTGCGAGCCGCCGGCGTGCGCGCCCGAAGCGTCGGTGCGCTCATCCGGCCGCTCGAAGCTCGCCCACGCGAGGATGAGGGCACCGATCACGATGGCCGTGTCGGCGAGGTTGAACACTGGCCAGACGTGGAGATCGATGAAGTCCGTGACGCGTCCCCTGAACCGAGGACCGTTCAGGACTCGGTCGGCGAGGTTGCCGAGGGCGCCTCCCAGGATCAGGCCGAGTGCCAGGGCAACCGGCGTCCGCAGCGGCCGGAGCGCGAGCACGACGATCACGGCCGAGACGACCAGCGTTGCCCCCACGAAGATCCACGGCGTGCTCTGCCCGAGCCCGAAGGCGCCGCCCGAGTTCGTCGTGAACGTGAGGGACAGGACCCCGGGAATCACCCGGATCGGAGGGCGGCCGGCGAGCGACTGCTCGACCCAGGTCTTGGTGGCCTGGTCCACGGCGAACGCGGCGACGGCGACCGCGAACACGAGCACAACCGAACGCCGGAACCGGGCCACGCTGCTAGCGCCGGGATTGCGCCTGGGCGTCCTTGATGCAGAGATCCGCGTACGGAAGGGCCTTCAGCCTCGCCTTCTCGATCGGCTTGCCGCACCGTGAGCAGATGCCGTACGTGCCCTCGTCCATGCGGATGAGGGCCCGCTCGATCTTGCCGAGCAGGTCTCGGACGTTGTTCTCGATGGACAGGTCGCGTTCCCGCTCGAACGTGAACGTGCCGGCGTCCGCGTTCTCCTCATCGAAGGAGACCTCGCCGGACAGGTCCGACTGGGACGCCGCGAACGAGTTCTCCTCGATCGTGGTGAGCTGGACGTGCAGCTCGTCACGCTCGTGCTCGAGCCGCTGACGAAGATCGTCCAACTCCTTCTTCGTGTGCATCGTCTTGCCGGCCATGGTCGGGGGAACCTAGCACCGGCCGCCTCACCCGACAATCATCGGCGGCGGGTTGCGCGCAAGCGCAGCGCCACCTCGGCCGGTCCGAGCCCGTCGATCTCGAACGTCTTCGTGCGCGCCGTGGCGCCGGTCCGAAGGGTGACCGCCGCGACGGGCACGCCCACGGCGGCGGCGAGCGCCTTCCGCGCCTCCTCCGTGGCTCTTCCCCGCTCTGGTGCCGCGCGCACACGCACGACCACACCGCGCTCCTCGAGCGTGACCGCGGTCTTCCCTGCCCTCGGGATGACGCGAACCGTGACCGTCGCCATGTCCCCGTGTAGCATCCCTCGGTACAGGCGACGACGGGAACGAGTAGGAGGGGTCCCGAGCCCGAGCGAGCCGGGGACGGTGCGAGCCCGGTGGCAAGGCCCCTCCGAAGATCCTCCCCGAGCCGCCGCCCGAACCGGGCGCGCAGTGTGCACCCGAAGTAGGCGCGGCCGGGTCCGCCCGTGACAGCGGAGGCCGTACCGGAGGTCGTGGGACCGGTCCGGCAGGTGAGCGGCCGGCGCCGCGAGGGGCCGGCAACGCGGGGTGGTACCGCGGGGCAATGCGCCTCGTCCCTGCACGGGGACGAGGCGCTTCGACGTTCGGAGCCGTTCGGGAGAGGTGGCGATGTTCGAACCGGTGGGTCCGAAGGCGAGCTTCCCGGAGCTCGAGCAGCGCGTGCTCGCGTTCTGGCGCGAGGCGGACGTGTTCCACCGCCAGCTCGAACGCACGAGGGACGGCCCGCTGTGGGTCTTCTACGAGGGACCGCCGACGGCCAACGGGAAGCCCGGCATCCACCACGTCGAGCCCCGGACGTTCAAGGACGTGTACCCGCGCTTCAAGGCGATGACCGGCCACCACGTGCCGCGCAAGGCCGGCTGGGACTGCCACGGCCTCCCGGTCGAGCTGGAGGTCGAGCGCGAGATCGGCACCCGGACCAAGCGCGACATCGAGGCGTTCGGCATCGCGGAGTTCAACCGCCTGTGTCGGGAGTCCGTGCAGCGCTACGTCGGGGACTTCGAGGAGCTGACCGAACGGATCGGCTTCTGGATCGACACCGACGACGCGTACTGGACCATGGACACGGAGTACGTCGAGAGCGTCTGGTGGTCGCTCAAGCAGATGCACGCGAACGGCATGCTCTTCCAGGACGACCGCATCACGACGTACTGCCCGCGATGCGGCACGCCGCTGTCCGACGCCGAGGTCGCGATGGGCTACGCCGACGTCGAGGACCCGAGCGTCTACGTCCTGTTCCGCGTCACGGACGCGCCCGATCCGTCGCTCGTCGGAGCGTCGATGCTCGGATGGACCACGACGCCGTGGACGCTGATCTCGAACACCGGTCTCGCGGTCGATGAGGCTGCGCCCTACGTCGTCGTCGAGCATGAAGCCGAGCGCCTGGTGCTGGCCGAGGCGCTCAAGGACGCCGTCCTGCCGGATGCGCCCGTCGTCGCGGGTCCCATGCCGGGCGCGGCCCTCGTCGGGACGCGGTACGAGCCGCTGTACCCGAACGTCGAGGGCGCGCACCGCGTCGTCGCGGCCGACTTCGTCTCGCTCGAGGACGGCACCGGCGTCGTCCACATGGCTCCGGCGTTCGGTCCGGAGGACCTCGAGGTCGGCAGGCGTGAGGGCTGGGCGACGTTCAAGCCGCTCGACGGCGAGGGACGCTTCTCGGATGAGGCCCCGGGGTTCGTCCGCGGGCTCTTCTTCAAGGACGCCGACCCGTTCATCACCGACGACCTTCGAACGCGTGGGCTGCTGCTTCGAGCCGGCACGCTCGTGCACGCGTACCCGCTGTGCTGGCGGTGCGGCACACCGCTCCTCTACATCGCCCGGACCTCGTGGTACGCGCGGACCACCGCCGTGAAGGACCGGCTGCTCGCGGTGAACGACCAGGTCAACTGGTATCCCGACCACATCAAGCACGGCCGGTACGGCGACTGGCTCGAGAACAACGTCGACTGGGCGCTCTCGCGGGAACGCTACTGGGGCACGCCGCTCCCGATCTGGCGATGCGCCGCCGGCCACGACGCCGCGATCGGCTCCCTGAGCGAGCTGTCCGAACGTGCTGGACGCGATGTGACCGGGATCGACCCGCACCGACCCACGATCGACGAGGTCACGTTCGCGTGTGGGACGTGTGGCGAGGAGGCACGCCGCGTCCCCGAGGTGATCGACACCTGGTACGACTCGGGTGCGATGCCGTTCGCCCAGTGGGGCTACCACCCGGAGCTCGGGCGAGGCCTCGAGATCTTCCAGGAGCGATTCCCCGCCGACTTCATCAGCGAGGCGATCGACCAGACCCGCGGATGGTTCTACACGCTGATGGCCGAGGGCGTGCTGCACTTCGACTCTATCTGCTACCGGAACGTCCTCTGCCTCGGCCTCATCGTCGACGAGCGTGGCCGCAAGATGAGCAAGTCACTCGGCAACACGATCGATCCGTGGGAGGTCCTGAATCGTCAGGGCGCCGACGCCCTCCGCTGGTACCTCATCACGAATGGGTCGCCGTGGGCGTCGCGGCGTGTCGGCATGGGGATCCTGGACGAGGTCGTGCGCCAGTTCCTGCTCACGCTGTGGAACGTGTACGCGTTCCTCGTCACGTACGCGAACGCGAACGCGTTCGATCCCGCCGGGGGCGAGACCCCGGTCGCCGATCGCCCGCTGCTGGACCGGTGGATCCTGTCCCGACTGTCCGACACGGTCGCGGCGGCCCGCCAAGGGCTCGAGACCTACGACGCGACCACGGGCGGCAGGAGGATCGCGACGTTCGTGGACGACCTCTCGAACTGGTACGTGCGACGGGGCCGCCGGCGGTTCTGGGATCCCGACGGCAGCGGTGGCGCCGATACGCAAAGCGCGTTCCAGACGCTGCATCGCTGCCTCGTGACGCTGTCGCAGCTGCTCGCCCCGTACACGCCGTTCATCGCCGAGACGCTCTGGCGCAACCTCGCGGCGGGCCGCGGCGGTGCGCCGGACTCCGTCCATCTGTCGGACTACCCCTCGCCGGAACCGTGGGTGGACCGCGACCTCGACGAGGCGATGGCGGCGGCACGACAGATCGTCGAGCTCGGTCGGCGCGTCCGCACGGAGACCAAGGTCCGGACGCGTCAACCACTGCTCGAGGCGGTCGTGCACTACGCGGGCGACCGTCAGGCGCTCCGACCGCTCCTCGACCTGATCGCCGAGGAGCTGAACGTGAAGGAGGTCCTCTTCGCCGAGTCCGCCGAGCGGTTCGGCCGCTGGCGCGCGAAGCCCAACTTCAAGGTCCTGGGCCCGCGTCTGGGCCCGGCGGTCAAGGAGGTCGCGGCCGCGCTCGCTCGGGACGATGGGTCGCTCGCCGCGTCGCTCGCCCGGGGAGAGCCCGTGAGGGTCGACGGCGTGGGCGACGAGCCGGTCACGCTGTCGCCGGGGGACGTCGACCTCGCGCAGGAGACCCTCGAGGGCTGGGGCGTCGCGAGCGACGGAGGGATCACCGTGGCGCTCGAGCTCGCGATCACGCCGGAACTCCGCCGCGAAGGTCTCGCGCGGGAGCTCGTTCGCGTGATCCAGGACGGGCGCAAGGCCGCGGGGCTCGAGGTGAGCGACCGGATCGTGCTCGCGTTGGACCTCGACGACGATCTCGCCCGCGCGTTCGGCTCCCACCGCGACTGGATCGCCGCCGAGACCCTCGCCACCCAGGTCGCCGAGGGTGACCTCGCCGGGGCGACGTACCGGCAGCGGTTCGAGATCGACGGAGTGCGCGGAGCGCTCAGCCTGCGCCGCGCGTGAGCGACGGCGGCGCCGTCCGCGGTGCGCTCAGTCCTCGCCCCAGAAGAGCTCTCGAAGCGACCGCTCCCGACGCTCGGCCGCCGGGGCGCCCTCCGTCGAGTACACGGGTTCGGTCCCGGACTCGACGACCACCGGCCCCTCCGGCGGCTCGCCCGACGGAGCCCCTCCATCCGATGTGGCGCCGGTACCGGTCGCGTCGAGCCGCTCACGGATCTCCGCTGCGGACGCGGGCTCGAGCGCTTCGGGCTCGGGGCGGCGGGGATCGGGCACCTCGGGCGGCTCGGACGCAGGGCGGGCGGCAGACGCCTCGGTGGGCGACGCGTCGACCGGGGCCTGCTGCGCCGACGCCCGTTCGCGGAGCACCATGACCATCTGCTTGATCTCCTCGGCGTGCGTCTGCACGAGGGAGCCGAGGCTCTGCAGGAACTCCCGCTCCGTGTTGAGGAAGGGCGCGACGGCCGCCCGCGCGTCGCCCGATCCCGCACCGGCG
>JBMDWR010000211.1:0-1192 GCA_048594645.1 Actinomycetota bacterium | reverse complement strand
AGCCGGATCGCGTTCGTCTCGGACCGCGCCGAGGGGTTCCCCGAGCTGTACGTCATGAACGCCGACGGCTCGGGTCTCACGCGACTGACGAACAACACGGCGATCGACGGCAACCCGTCGTGGTCGCCGGACGGAACGCGCATCGCGTTCGAGCGTTGCTGCACGGACGGGTCGTCGGAGATCTACGTGATCGACGTGGCGACGCGGGTCGAGACGAACCTGACGGCGACGTCGACGCAGCAGGACTTCGATCCCGCCTGGTCGCCCGACGGAACGCGCGTCGCGTACGTCTCGTTCACCGTCGGCGTCGGCAACATCGATGTCTGGGTCATGAACGCGAACGGGACGGGCCAGACGAGGTTGACGGAGAACGCCGGCTCGGATCTGGCGCCGGACTGGCAGCCGCTTCCGGCCTGCACGATCAGCGGCACGGACGTCGCCGACGTCCTCACGGGGACCGATGGGCACGACGTGATCTGCGGGCTCGGCGGCGACGACCAGGTGAGCGCGCTCGGCGGGGACGACCTGGTGCTGGGCGGTCGCGGCAACGACTTCCTCGACGGCGAAGAGGGCGCCGACGTCGTGCTCGGCGAGCAGGGTGACGACACGCTCGGCGGCGGAGCCGGGTTCGACGTCCTGGACGGTGACGGCGGGATCGATACGTGCAACCGAGGTTCGGAGGGCGCGCTGCTGCGTCTGTGTGAGCAGTAGCCGCTCGCGGCACGACGGGTTACCCCGACGTCTCCACCCGTTCGAGGACGACGTCGGTCGTCGGCCGGTCCTGGCTTCCCGTCGGCGTCTTCGAGATCGCCTCGACGACCTCGTACCCCTCGGTGACCTCGCCGAAGATGGTGTGCTTGCCCGTCAACCACTCGGTCGCCGCGACGGTCACGAAGAACTGAGACCCGTTGGTGCCGGGTCCCGCGTTGGCCATCGCGAGCAGCCCGGGCCGGTCGAACCTCGGCCCGTGGGGCGGGCACTCGTCCTCGAACTTGTACCCAGGCCCGCCCGTACCCGTCCCGAGCGGGTCGCCGCCCTGGATCATGAAGTTGGGGATCACGCGGTGGAAGACCGTGCCGTCGTACAGCGGCCTGGACGAACGCGTGCCGTTGCGGGGATCGACCCATTCCCTCGCGCCCGTGGCCAGCTCGAGGAAGTTGGCGACGGTCTTGGGGGCGTGCTCGGGCATCAG
>JBMDWR010000210.1:0-5190 GCA_048594645.1 Actinomycetota bacterium | reverse complement strand
GCCCCCCGGCGGCAACCCCGCAGCCGACCCGGTGCTTATCCTTGGCATCGACCTCGGAAAGACTCCCGACTACGCCGGCTTTGCTCCCGGCGCCCAGCGAGTCAACCGCGAACTCATCCTGGTCGACCAGCGGGGGACCGGTCACTCGGAGCCGAACCTTGCCTGCCCCGAGGTGGAGCGCCTCGGGGAGCGTCTGGTCGGGATGCGCCTCACGGATCCACAGATGAGAGAGGACCTCAGGAGTGCGGTGGAGGCTTGCCACGGTCGCCTGACGAGCGAGGGGATCGACCTGTCCGCGTTCACCTTGACGGAGAGCGCGTCAGACGCCGAGGACGTGCGACGGGCCCTCGGGATTCCACGGTGGAACATCGCTTCCTACGGAAGCGCTTCCCGCATCGCGCTTGAGGTCGTCCGTCGGTTCCCGGAACGCATTCGGGCCATGTGGTTCGACACGCCCCAGTTCCCGCAGGTGGACGAGGTCACCCTAGGCATCACGGGAACGCAGTACGCCCTGGAGCAGATCTTCGCCGACTGCACCGCCGACCCGGTGTGCAGCCACAGGTTCCCCGATCTGTCGAACGCCCTTCGGGAGGCAGTGGCCCAGCTCGACGAGGAACCGGTCACCGTCACCGTCGCGGATTCCCCGGCGGGGGCTGCCGGGCATCCCATCAGGGTGATGGTGGACGGCGGGGCGCTTCTGAGAGCGGTGCGGGCCATGGTCTCGAACATCGACCTCGGGATGGCGCCCCGGGTTCCGGCCATCATCTTCGATGCCCTGGAGGGAGACGTGGAACTCGCCGCCTATCTCCTGTCGGAGGAGCCACTCTGCCTGGGTTACCAGCCTGGGTGCGGCGCCCAGCCGCTCTTCGAGGGAGCGTTGTTCTCCATCCTGTGTCACGACGAGGTCCCGTTCGTCGAGGCGTCGCGCCTCGCCAGCATGGCTGAAGGCGATCCCGGGTTCCAGGACGCGTACGTGGCGAACCCGTACCTGGATGTGTGCGAGGCGTGGGAGGTGGGGGAGGCGACCTCGGTCGCGCATCGGCCGGTCTCCTCGGATATCCCGATGCTCATCTACGTCGGGGGGTACGACGCCTACGGCCCCCTTCCCGTCGCCGAGCAAGCCGTCGCCTCGCTGTCCAGATCCTTCCTCGTCGATGTGCCGTACCAGGGACACAACGTACTGGGCTCACTCGACTGCTACCGAGACATCCGCAACGCATGGATCGAGAACCCCACGTCGCCTCCGGATACCGGCTGCATCGAGGAGATTCCGCCAACGGCCTTCGCAACGCGCTGAGGAGCCCGTTGCCGACGAGTCACCCGGCAGGCCAGGGCTGGATCCTCCACTCCGGGTGGCAGCTCGGGGATCTCGGCCCTCCGACACGAACCGTGCGCACCCGCTGCCAGATCTGCTCCCCCGGCACCATCCGCTTGCTCTGGGCTCGTAAGGCGAGGCTCGACCGGGGCTCGTGGCCGTCTAGGCCCTGCCGGCGCTCGCCCGGGCAAGGCGATGACGAGCGCGTCCTCGGTGTCCATCGTGACCGTCGACGTCCTCAACGTCTCTCACCGGAAGCCACAGGCAGAACACGGACCCGGAGTCATCCGATCCCTTCAGCCAAACACGTCCACCGAGGGACTCCGCCGTGCGTCGGCAGATGTGGAGGCCGAGCCCGATCCCGCCGTTGGATCGCGTCAGCCCGTGGTCGACCTGATAGAAGCGGTCGAAGATCCGCTCGCGCTCGGATTCGGGGATCCCGGCACCGCGGTCATGGAACGACAGGCGGACACCGCCTCCATCAGTCTCCGCCGAGACAGTGATCGGCGTGTCGCCTGGCGAGTACTTGAGCGCGTTGTCGAGAAGGTTCGAGACGATCCGCTTCACGTCCGCCTCGTTCGTCCATACCGGCGGCTGCGAGGGAGGGAAACGCAGAACGATCCGACCGGGTTCCAAGTGCTCGAGCCGTTCCTCGACGACACGCCCGACCAGTCCCGCCAGTCCGACGGGTCCCAAGCGGTCGCTCGACACCGGCGTTTCGACCCGGGACGTGAAGAGCAGGTCCTCGATGAGCGAGTGCAGCCGCTCGCCCGCTCGGTCCGCGGCAGCAAGGAACTCATCCCTGTCCTTCTCGCTCATCCCGTCGCCCGCGTCGCGCATCGTCTTGACGTATCCATGCATGGTCGTCAACGGGCTACGCAGCTCATGCGAGATCGTGGCGAGGAAGTCGTCCTTGAGCTTGTTCGTCTCGGCCTCTCGCTCGAGTGCCTCCTCGAGCCGGAGCGTCAGCCGCGAGTTCCGGATCGTCACGCCGATGTGTTTCGCGAGGTCCTCGAGAAGGCGGAGGTCGTCGGTTCCGAAGGTGCTGAAGTCTCCGACGCGGTTGGCAATCATAAGGGTGCCGGCGGGTCCATCCTTCGAGGTCACAGGGGCGACGATCGCATCGTTGATCCCCAGGGAACCGAAGTGTTCCGCGAGCAGAGGATTGCGGATCGGCCTGGGGAGCAGGACACCTTCGCCCTCCGCGGCGACGCGGGCCCACACGCCCTGCGTAGGGTCGAGGTCGATCGGGGCGAAGATCGTCACCGCGTCGCCGGGCCCCACGCGAGAGGCGAGATGATCATTGGCCTTCTGATCTGGCAGGACGAGTTCGGCGATGTCCGCGTGGAACATGTCGCGTAGGTGCTCGAGCAGGAGCGGCAGCATCTCGTCGGGGTGCAACGATCGCTGGGCGAGGCCCGTCGCTCGCTGCAACAGAACCATGTCGTCACGCTCGCGTTGCACGCGGACGTAAGCCCGACCAGCCAGGAGCGCGGCCGCCGCCGGGATCGCAGCCACGACGAGGCCGGCCGGGTATTCCGTCATCACCATCACAGCTGTCAACGCTAGGCCGGTCTTCGCGAACGTGAGCGCCGATCCGATGCCGAGGATGTGCTCGAACCGCATCCTTCGACCCTCCGACAGCGCCATCGCGATGTTGGTCAAGATGCCGGCGGCCAGGTGGGCAGAGAAGGTTGCAGCGAAGGCAGCGAGCCATACGATCGGCCACGTGGATCCTGCAACGTGGATGATCGGAACGAACACGAAGACCGCCACAAGCGTCGTTGCCGCACGCTGGGCGACGTTGAACGCGTATCGCAGCGGCATCTGCCGTTGGTACAGCACGAGGACGACACCAACGCCGAGGGCCTGCGCAGCCACGATCGTGGCAGGCGTCGAGAAGACGAGACCGATCACCAGCGGGACCTCGGAAAGGGAGAGCCAGTGCTCGTTGCGGGCTCTGCTGACATCGAGCACGAACACTTCAGCGACGGCGAACCCGAGCGCGAGCATCCACCAGGGGATCTGGATGCCCCCTAGCGGCGGTGCCATCGAGTCTGCGGCCGTCAGCAGAACCACCGAGGAGAGGGCCACGAGCACACCCGTAAGGCACCAGACACGAACGGCACCGCTGATCCGCGGGCGCGATGATCTCAGGTGAGCAAGCATCACGTGACCTCTTTCTCCGGTGCAAGGATTCTGACGAGGATGCCGTAGGTCTGAATCAGTCTTGGGGCTCGTATCTAGTGCTGCCGCGCGGGAAGACCTTCGACTCATCCCTCCATGTGTCCGCGTACGTCGTTCGGCCGATAGCAAACGGAAGCAGGGACGTAAGAGCCCTTCGAAACGAGCAGGCACCATCCCGCGACGATCCTGCGGGGCGCGTGCTGATCTGTCTGTCACTCTCCATCCACTCGGTCGGCCGCGCGCGCCCAGGTTCCCACGGGCCACACGAGCTACCTGCTGAGACAGAGCTCCTTCGCCGCGGAGGCCGGGATCGGGGTCTGACGCTCGCCTGTTGGGGCTCGCCGTCATCGTGCTCTCGATGCTTCTGTTCGGCCTCACCACCGATAGTGGCGATCCCGACTGGGTGAGCATCGTCACGGCCGTCGTCGGAATGGTGATGGCGATTGATTCCGGAGCAGGGGGCCGAACGCATCACCGACCGGAAGCAGGCCGCACACGGCCTCCTGATGAGGCGCTTTCGCGATCGATCCCGAGTGGGAGCGACGGCCACCGTGCCGGAGGGTCCCTCGGAGCAGGGCCTGGGGGCCGTTGCCGCATCGGTTGTGGCTCGGGATGCTGCAATCGAGGTGGTGAACATGCTCGGTATCGGACCTATACCGGTCGCGGGGAACGATCCGATCGGATCGCCGTTCGTGACGACGATGGACTGGACGGCGTTCGCCGTCGCGGTGGCAGCGTTCGTCGTGCTGTTCCTCGTCGCGGTGATCGTCGCGACCGCCGGTCGCAGGGTCCGCGAGGCCCCCGTCTCCCCGAGGCTGCGTCCACAGGCGGCCTGAGCCGTCGCCGACGCGATCAGCGCCCGGGCGTGCCGGTGGGCGTGTGTCATTGACTCGCCTTGACTCGCGAGCACGCGGCTCACTACGGTCGCCGGGCCATGAACGTCGGTGTCGTCGGTCTGGGCGCGATGGGCGCGGGGATCGTTCGGCGACTCCTCGCCGCTGGGCGGTCCGTTTCGGGGTGGAACAGGACCAAAGAGAGGGCCGATCCGCTCCTGGCCGAGGGGATGGGGTGGGCAGGCTCGCCACGCATGGCAGCCGCCCATGCCGACGTCGTCTTCTCGATCCTGACCGATGTGCATGCGGTTGAAGACGCGCTCTCTGGTGAAGAGGGGATCCTCCAAGGACTGAGGCCGGGCAGCGTGTTCGTGGACATGAGCACGATCGGCCCGGACGAGAGCCGCGCCTTCGCCGAGCGGGTAGCGGAGAGCGGCGCGACGATGCTCGATGGTCCCGTCTCCGGCAGCATGTCGACGCTCGAGGAAGGGAACCTCTCGATCATGGTCGGCGGCGACCGGGCCGCCTTCGAGCGCATCCTGCCGGTGCTGCTCGATATCGGCCCGAAGGTCGTCCACGTCGGCGGCAACGGGCAGGGCCTCGTGATGAAGCTCGCGATCAACCTGTCACTCGTCGTGCAGGTCGTCTCGTTCTGCGAGAGCCTGGCGCTGGCCGAGAAGTCCGGCATCGACCGAGAGCTCGCCGTGCAGGCGATCTTGAACAGCGTGATCGGCTCACCGGTCCTCGGGTACCGCGGCCCGTTCGTCCTCGAAGGGCGGATGCCGGAGAAGGCATGGTCCGACGTCGCGCTCCAGCAGAAGGATCAGTTGCTCGGCCTGTCGCTGGCGCGCGCGC
>JBMDWR010000021.1:0-4937 GCA_048594645.1 Actinomycetota bacterium | reverse complement strand
TCCCGCGCACAGGAGCGGTGCGGCCGCCTGAGGTTCGAACGCCTCCGGCACCGTGAGGCAGAAGCGAACTTCCGCCACGAGGCGTTCGGCGTAGCCGCCGTCGAGGTCGTAGCCCGTGAACCTGGCGTTCGGGCAGAGGTTCTCTCGTTCGCTCGTGCAGTACGCGCACGCGCCGCAGGTCCAGCCCAACCACGGCACGCCGACCACGTCGCCGAGCGCGAAGTCCGTGACGCCCTCGCCGAGCGCGGCGACCGTCCCGACCACCTGATGCCCCGGCACCAGCGGGAGCTTCGGCCGGTTCAGGTCGCCGTCGAGGATGTGGAGGTCCGTCCGGCACACGGCACATGCACGGACGTCGACGAGCACCTGCCCCGGACCCGGCCGCGGGTCGTCGAGTTCGCGCAGGCGAAGGGGCCGGCCCGTCCCGTCGAGCACGAGGGCGCGCACCTCATCCCCCCGCCGCGTGCCGTTCGACGAGCGCGCGCTGCTCGGCGTCCAGCCATGGAGGCTCACCCGCGGCGCAGTTCGACGCCGCGTGTCCGACGTCGGTCGTCGCCGGGATCGCGACGTGGACGCGATGGTCCGAAAGCGTCCACTTGAGGAGCGCCTCGGACCAGCTCTGCACCCCGAGCGCCCGAAGGACGCCGGGATCCGTCGGCACACGTCGCAGCAACGACCCTTCGGCGAACGGGCGCATCGCGACCACGCCCATGCCGAGCTCTGCGGCGAGGGGCAGGATCTCTCGCTCGCAGCGGCGTTCGAGAGGATTGTGCGGAACCTGCACGCAGTGGATCCGGCCCGTGCGCATGACCATGGCGAGGTCATCGAGCGCGTCCTCACGGAAGTGCGTCGCGCCCAGCAGGCCGATCCGCCCCGCATCGCGTTCGCGCTCGAGTGCGTCGAGATGCTCACGCCACGCGACCAGGTTGTGCACCTGCTCGACGTCTACGCGGCCGCCGAAGAACGAGAGCTGCGCCTCGAGCTGCCGACGCCCCTCGTCCGCGGACGGCGTCCAGATCTTGGTCGCGACGACGACCTCATCTCGGATCGCGAGCGCCTCGAGCGCGCGGCCGGAGACGGCTTCGGCCCGTCCGTACATCGGTGACGAGTCCACGACGCGGGAGCCGTGGTCGAACATCGTCCGGAGCACCGACGTCGCGACGCCTTCGCGTCGCGGTGGGAGGTCGAAGACGTTCCAGGTCCCGAGCCCGACCACCGGAACCGTGATCCCCGTCCGGCCGAACGCTCGGCGCTCCACGTCCCGGCGGCGGCCTAGTCTTCGGTGGAGCCGTCGTGCTCGCGAAGGAACCGTTCGAGCTCGGCCGCGATGTCGTCGCCCGAGGCGACGTGGAGGGGAGTCTCGCCCTCGTCGTCGTCCTCCATCCCCTCGGACGCGTCCTCGAGCCGGTGGACGTACGCGACCAGGTTGCCGTCGTCCTCGATCCGCTCCGACACCTCGCGCTCGAACACGCGCGCGGCGAGCTCGATCTCGCCCGTGTCGACCTCGAGCCCGGTGAAGTCCCGGAGCGCCTCGAGCAGAGCGAGGGCGACCTTCGGGTTGCGGGACTGGGGGAGGTAGTGCGGCGCCGCGGCCCACAGCGACAGCGACGGGATGCCCTTGCGTTCGGCCAAGGAGTTCAGCACGCCGACGATGCCCGTCGGACCCTCGTACCTGGCGGGGACGATGCCGGGCCGGCCGAGCCACGCCGCGTTCTCGCTCGCGGCGTTCACCGGCGCCGGCCGCGTGTGAGGCACGTCGGCCAGGAAGGCCCCGAGCGTCACGAGCAGCGACACGTCGAGGTCCGAGCACACGTCGAGGATCGAAGACGTGTAGGTGCGCCAGCGGACGTTCGGCTCGACGCCCAGGAACACGACCGCGTCGCGACCGTTCACCCGCGCGGAGGAGAACCGGCTCGCCGGCCAGTCGATCCGCCGCGTCGAACCGTCGACCAGGCGCACGGTGGGCCGGTTGACCTGGAAGTCGTAGAACTCCTCCGGGTCGATCTCGGCGAACCGGCGAGCGCCCCACTGCGACCGGAGCGCACGGACCGCTGTCGTCGCGCCCTCCCCCCCGTCGTTCCACCCGGCGAACGCGCAGACCATCACCGGCCGGGAAAGCGCGGGGCGGGTTCGGTAGGTCACGTGGCTCACGCGGACAGTCTGGACGCCGATGTCGTGCGTGTCATCCCCGTCACCCCGAACGCGCCCGCGACACCAGGATCGATGGGATGCGGTCCTGAACAGGGTGCTTGTCCCCGGCCGTCACCGGTGACAGGATGCCGTGCTCGTACCGCAGGGGGACACGATCGACGCCCGCTCTACCTCCGGCCGGCTCCTGCGCACGGTCGCGCTCGCCGAGCTGATCCTCGTCCTCGTCCTCATCGTCCCGGCCGCGATCGCCGAGACGGCCGCCGCGACGCTCGCCGCGTCGGCGACGATCACGGACCTCGGCGAGCCGGTGTCGATCACGGGGTCGGTGAGCGACGATCCCGGGTGCATCGCCGGTCGCGACGTAAGGCTGCAATGGAGTCCGACGGGGTCCACGACCTTCGTCCTGGTGGACACCTCCGTCACGGGCTCGGACGGGTCCTTCTCGTTCGCCCCGGCACAGCCCAACACGGGCCGGTACCGCGCCCGGTTCCCGGAGACGGCCGCGTGCCTGGCATCCACGTCCAACGAGGCGCTGGTACGCGTGCGCGCGGGCGTCGACGCGGCGCTCGTCGAGGAGTCGACCCGGGCCGGGACCTGCGTCGAGATCGCCACCTCGGTCGAACCGCCGAGGCCCGGCCAGTCCGTCGAGCTGGAGCGGCGGACCAGCGACGGCTGGGTCCAGACGCACAGGCTGACGCTCGACGGGGCGTCCGGCGCGAGCGCGACGCCCTGCTTCACGTCCGACGACGTCGGCGTCGTCCGCCTGCGCGTGCGTTGGAGCGTCCAGGACCTGTTGAACGAGACCAGCTCGTCACCGGTGCTCGCCTTCGAGATGACGCAGGCGCCGTGGATGGATGCCATCGACGAGGCCATCGGCGCGCGTCGCGTCTCGGTCGCCGTCGGCGAGGAGGACGCGTTCCTGTACCTGCACGCCGACGCGACGCCGCGCATCCCGGCATCGAACGAGAAGCTGCTGCTCTCGATGCCGCTGTACGAGACGTTCGGCCGCGACTTCCGCACGCGCACGAGCGTCGAGGCAACCGGCGCACGAGACGACGGCAGCGTCGAGGACCTGTGGATCCTGGGTCGCGGCGACCCGATGGTCGACACGGCCGCGATCGCGTCGCTCGCTCGCAAGGTCGTGGACGCCGGCGTGACGCGGGTGCGAGGCCGGGTGTTGGGAAGCATGGGGTACTTCCTGCGCGATTGGGACGCGCCGGGGTGGAACGACGTCTCTCGGGACTACGTGAACCGCCCGACCGCGCTGGTGTTCGAACGCAACGCCCAACCGCACCCGGAGGTTCGCGCCGCCGCGGTCCTCACCTCACGCCTCGAGAAGCTCGGCGTCCGGGTCGCGGGCGATCCGGGCGCCGGCAAGCCGCCGGACGGCGTCGCGACGATCGCGTTCATCACGTCGGAGTCCCTCCAGCACCTGCTCGCGAAGACGCTCCGGCCGTCGGACAACTTCATGGCCGAGGTGCTCGGCAAACGCCTCGGCGCGCAGACGTTCGGCGTGCCGGGCACCATCGCCAAGGGCGCCGCCGCGATCCAGGCCTGGACGGATGCACGCGGTACGGACTTCTTGCTGAACGACAGCTCTGGGCTCTCGTACGCCAACCGCGTCACGGCGGAGGGCATCGTTCGACTCCTGTGGTACGCGGAGGATCAGCCGTGGGGAGCCGACCTGCGCTCGGCGCTCCCGACGGGTGGAGTGGGGACGCTCCGGCACCGGCTGGCGGGTGTCGACGTCAGGGCCAAGACGGGGTCGCTCGAAGACGTCTCGACCCTCTCCGGTTGGGTGAAGGCCAGCCACACCGGAACGTGGGTCGAGTTCTCGATCCTCTCGTACGGCATGCCGAAGTGGATGGCGTCGTCGATCGAGGACCGGATCGTACGGATCCTCCAGGATCGGCTTCAGTGAGCGCCCGGCACCGGGCCTAGCCGAACCCGCTCGCCCGTTCGATCGCCTTCGCCGCGTCGAGCACGGCGGGCACGTATCGCCGGGCGTTGATCCGCCTCATCCGGGACGCCGGGCCCGAGACGGAGACGACCGCGACGAGGATCCCGTTCGGCCCGATCACGGGAGCGCTCACCGAGCCGACCCCGGGCTGCCGTTCGCCCACGCTCGACGCCCATCCCCGCGAGCGCGCGAGCTCGACCTCGTGCGCGAACCGCTCCGGCTGTGCGGCGCGCCGGACGATCCGCTCCGGTCGCGTGGAGAACGCCAGGAAGACCTTCGCCGCCGAGCCGGCGGTGAGCGGCAACGACGCCCCGACCGGCACGATCGTTCGCAGCTCGTTGGGCGACTCGACGGCGTCGATGCAGACACGGACGTCGCCCGAGCGCACGAACAGCTGTGCGCTCTCGTGGGTCTGGCGGACCAATCGTTCGAGCACCGGGTGGGCGAGGTCCCGGAGCGGCAGATCGCGAACCGCCTCGGACGCCAACCGCAGCAGGCGCGGGCCGAGCCGGTAGCCGAAGCCCGGCCCGTGATGCGTGAGGAAACCGTGAGCCTCGAGCGCACGGATCAGGCGATGCGCCGTCGACCGCGAGAGTCGCGTCGCCTCCGCGATCTCCGTGAACCTGTACGCCCCGCCCTCGACGGCCCAAAGGACCGCGAAGGCGCGATCGAGCGTCCCGACCTCGGACACGCCGGAGTTCCGTATCGTGAGATGTTGTTCCGACATACGGAACACAGGGTAGACGGACCGACGCCCACCTGCCACGATGCGGACGTGAAGGTGCCTCGAACGCTCGCGGAGAAGGTCTGGGAGCGCCACGTCGTC
>JBMDWR010000209.1:0-15194 GCA_048594645.1 Actinomycetota bacterium | reverse complement strand
TCATCCACCTCTTTCCCTGGCGGTTGCATATGTTGAACCTGTACACTGCGGGGACCTTGCCTGACGAGTACAGGATCGGAGAGGCCGCAGCGATCCTCGGCGTCCGGGTGGAGACGCTCCGACGCTGGGAGCGGGACGGGGCGCTCGCGACCGTTCGGACCCCCGGGGGACAGCGCCGCGTGCCCGCCGCGGAGGTCGCCAGGCTGCTGGCGGAGCGCGGCGAGCGACGCCGCGTGACGTCCGCCAGCGTTCGCAACCGTTTCCCGGGCGTGGTCACCGAGATCAAGCGCGACAAGCTCGCCGCCACCGTCGAGATCGTCGCCGGTCCGCATCGGATCCTCGCGTTCATCACGCGCGAAGCGGTCGACCAGATGGGCCTCCAGCCGGGCATGCGCGCCGTCGCGACCGTGAAGGCGACGAACGTCATGGTCGAGGTCGACGGATGACGCGAGCTCGCACCGTGCTCCTGATCGTGTCCGTGCTGGTCGGCGGATGCTCGACCTCGGATGCGCAGGAAGGCCCGCACGAGCTGATCGTGGCGGCGGCGGCCTCGCTCACGGCGCCGTTCAGCGAGATCGGCCACGCGTTCGAGGTGGCGAACCCGGGCGCGACGGTCTCGTTCACGTTCGGGCCTTCGGACGGGCTCGCCACGCAGATCCTGGAGGGCGCCCCCGTCGACGTGTTCGCATCGGCGAGCCCGTCGTGGATGGATGCCGTCGACGACGAGGTCGGCACGGCCGGCCGAGACGACTTCGCGAAGAACGAGCTCGCGATCCTCGTCCCCGCCGACGAGCCGGTGGCGATCGCCGGACCCGAGGATCTGGCCGGCGAGGACGTTCGGCTGGTCCTCGCGGCGGAGGGCGTCCCCGCGGGCGACTACGCGCGCGAGATGCTGGAGAACATCGGCGTCGCCGATGCCGCGCTCGCGAACGTCGTCTCGAACGAAGAGGACGTCAAGGGCGTCGTCACCAAGGTCCTGTCCGGCGACGCCGACGCCGGGATCGCGTACGCGACGGACGTGACTCCGGAGATCGCCGACCGGATCCGGGCCGTTCGGATACCGGAGGAGGTCAACGTGATCGCGACGTACCCGATCGCGGTCGTCTCCGGAACACATGAGGCGGCCATCGGGGAGCGGTTCGTCGACTTCGTGCTGGGACCCGGCCAGCGGATCCTCGCGGACCATGGGTTCCTCCCCGCGTAGCGCGCGCCCGCCCGCCGCGTTCGTCGCGCTCGCCGCGGTCAGCGTGATGCTTGTCGCGCTGCCGGTCGCGGCGCTCGCGGGTCGAGCGCCGTGGGCCCGGATCGGCGGCGTCATCACGAGCGATGCGACGCTCTCCGCGCTCCGGCTCTCGCTCATCGTCGCCACGTCGGCGGCGGCGATCTCGGTCGTCCTCGGGTTCCCGCTCGCGTGGCTCCTCGCGCGTAGCCGCATCACGGGCAAGACGCTGCTCCGGGCGTTCGTCGTGCTCCCGCTCGTGATGCCGCCCGTGGTCGCGGGCGTGGGCCTGCTGGCGGCGTTCGGCCGCCGTGGGCTGTTCGGCTCATGGCTGGACGAGTGGCTCGGTGTGCAGATCACGTTCACGACGGCGGCGGCCGTGCTGTCGTCGGCCTTCGTCTCGTTCCCGCTCGCCGTGCTCGCGCTCGAGGCCGGGCTCCGAGGCGTCGACGAGCGGTTGGAGGACGCCGCCTCGACGCTCGGCGCGTCGCGGGGCTACGCGCTGCGACGCGTGACGCTGCCGTTGATGGCGCCGCAGATCGCAGCGGCCATCGTGCTCTCGTGGGCGCGGGCGCTCGGCGAGTTCGGGGCGACGATCACGTTCGCCGGCAACCTCCAGGGACGGACGCAGACGCTCCCGCTCGCGGTCTACGAGCGCCTCCAGAGCGACCCCGACGCCGCGTTCGCGCTGTCGATGATGCTGATCGCGGTGGCGTTCGCCGTGATCGTCGGCCTGCGCGGCAGGTTCCTGCGATGAGCGTGTCTGCGCTCGCGGCTCCGACGCTTTCGGTCGACGTCACGGTGCGCCGCGGCGCGTTCGAGGTCCGGGCGGCGTTCGAGGCTCCGGCGGGCCGCACGACCGCGGTCCTCGGTCCGAACGGATCGGGCAAGTCCACCCTCCTCGCAGCGATCGCCGGACTGGTCGGACCCGCGGACGGCCGGATCGTCCTCGGCGACACCGTCATGGACGACGCCGCGAGCGGCATCGGCGTCCGTCCGGAGGAACGCCCGATCGGCGTCGTGTTCCAGGATCTCCTGCTGTTCCCGAACATGTCGGCGCTCGAGAACGCCGCCTTCCCGCTGCGCGCACGCGGCGTCCCGAAACGCGACGCGCTCGATCGGGCACGCCGCCTCCTCGAGCGGCTGGGCGTCGCCCAGCGGAGCGCGGCGCACCCGCGCGACCTTTCGGGCGGTGAGGCCCAGCGCGTCGCCCTCGCGCGGGCCCTGGTGGCCGAGCCCGCCCTGCTGCTGCTCGACGAGCCGCTCTCGGCCCTCGACGTCGGCACGCGCGTGCGCGTTCGCGAACTTGTGCGCGACGAGCTCGAGCGCTTCCCCGGGGCCCGCGTGCTGATCACGCACGATCCGGTGGAAGCGATGATGCTGGCCGACCGCCTCGTGCTGCTGGAAGACGGCCGCGTGACGCAGGTCGGTTCGCCGGAGCAGATCCGGACGCATCCGAGATCGCGCTACGCGGCCGACCTGGTCGGGCTGAACGCCTTCCACGGCCGGCTCGAACCGGTACGCGACGGCACGTTCCGCCTGGTCACGGGCGACGGTGACGTCGTGGTCCCGCGGCCGGACGAGGACCTCGGCGGCGGCGTCGTCGGGATCCTCCGCCCGTCCGACATCACCCTGTCGATCGATCGGCCGGGGGGCTCGGCGCGCAACGCGTTGCGGGGACGCGTCACCTCCGTCGCGATCGAGGGCGAGCGTGCGCGCATCCGTCTGAGCACGTCGCCACCGTTGGTGGCCGAGGTGACGCTCGGCTCGGTCGAGCGGCTGGGGCTGCGCACAGGCACCGAGGTCTGGGCGTCGTTCAAGGCCGTAGAGGTCGAGCTGTTCCCCTCCGCACCTGGACCGAACCCGTAAGCTGGCAACCCCATGGCCGAGACCGAGCATGCGCGCGGCGAGACGACGGATGGCACCGTCCTGCGCTCGATGGAGCCCGAGCCCGACGGCCAGCCTCCGGTGGCTCCCGCCGAGCCCCCCGCAGACGAAAAGGGCGCACGGAAGCAGCACCGGTTCGTCGGCTCCACGCCGTTCCTGATCCTCGTCGCGTTGCTGGTCGCGATCCTCGTGAAGTCCCTCGTCGTCCAGGCCTTCTACATCCCGTCGGAGTCGATGGTCCCGACGCTCGAGGTGGGCGACCGGGTGTTCGTCAGCAAGTTCATGTTCGACGGCGGCGACATCGCACGCGGCAACGTCATCGTGTTCGAGAACCCCAACCCCGGAGAGCTGCCCGATCGCGGTCCCGTCGGCGCGTTCCTGCACTGGCTCGGCGAGGGCGTGGGCATCGCACAGCCCGAGACCGAGGACCTGATCAAGCGCGTGATCGGGCTTCCAGGCGAGACGATCGAGATCCGCGACGACGTCGTGTACGTAGACGGCGTCGCCCTGGACGAGCCGTACCTGACGCCGGCGGCGAAGCGCAGCAACGGCGACTACGCCCTGCACACGGTGCCGAACGACGCGCTGTTCGTGATGGGCGACAACCGCGGCAACTCCGCCGACAGCCGGTACGGCCTGGGGTTCATCCCGCTCGACCGCGTGATCGGCAAGGCGTTCGTGGTGATCTGGCCACCGTCGCACATCGGCGGCATCGGCTAGCCGTCCGCGTCAGACGGGCCCCGGCGGCGCACCCGGACCGACGGGGCGCTCCGGTGGCAGGAAGAGCCGGGCGAACGACCACACGAGCGCCGCGATCCCGAACCCGGCCAGCCACACGATAAGCGGCGGCGGGTACAGCGCGAAGAACTCCCTCGAGAGCTCGAGGCCCATCGCCAACGCGAACAGGCCGGGCATCGCCCACACGAGCGCGAGCCTCCAGGTCGTGAGCGGCGCCGCGATCACCGACAGGACGAGGAAGCCGATCCACAGCAGGACCATCGTCGCGGCCGTCCGCGCCTCCGGCAGCGTGACACCGGGCTCCTCGCGGGCGAGCACGTACGCGAGGAACGTGCCCACCGCGGCCAGCGTCCCGGCAGGGATCGTGAAGCGCAGCACGCGTCGCAGGAACCCGGGACGCGCGCGCTCGTTGTTCGGGGCGAGCGCGAGGAAGAACGACGGGATGCCGATCGTGAGCGCGCCGATCAGCGTCAGGTGCCTCGGCAGGAACGGGAACTCCAGGCCGACGACGCCCACGCCGAGCGCCAACAGCATCGCGTAGACCGTCTTCGTGACGTAGAGGTTGGAGGTGCGCTCGATGTTGCCGAGCACGCGTCGCCCCTCCCCCACCACGGACGGCATCGGGTCGAAGGTCGAGTCGAGCAGGACGAGCTGCGCGACCGCGCGCGTCGCCGAGCTCCCCGAGCCCATCGCGATCCCGATGTCCGAGTCCTTGAGCGCGAGGACGTCGTTCACGCCGTCGCCGGTCATCGCGACGACGTGGCCTCGCGACTGCAGCGCGGCGACCATCGAGCGCTTCTGCTGCGGCGTCACGCGGCCGAAGATCGTGTGCGTGTCGAGCACCTCCGCCAGCTCGTCGAGGCCGGTCGGCAGGCGCTGCGCGTCGTACGGCGCATCGGCTCCGACCAGACCGACGCGGCGAGCGACGGCAGCCACGGTCTCGGGGTGATCCCCGCTGATGACCTTGACGTCGACGCCCTGCTTCGCGAAGTACGCCAGCGTCGTGGAGGACGTCTCGCGGATCCGATCCGCGAGGATCACGTACGCCACGGGCACCAGTCCGTCCGGAACGGATCCCTCGTCGATCGCGGCCTCCGTCCTGCCGAGCATCACCACGCGGCGGCCGGCTTCCGCGTACGCGAGCGCGCGCTTCAAGTGCTGGGCCACGGCGTCGCCGCGCAGCAGGACGTCCGGCGCGCCGAGCACCCACGTCCCCTTCTCGCCGAACGCGGCGCCGCTCCACTTCCTCGCCGAGGAGAACGGAACGGTTCGCGTCGCGTACCAACCGTCGGCGTGCTCGGCGAAGCTCTCACCGATCGCGCGCAGGGTGGCGTTCGGGTGGGGCTCGACGGCGGCGAGCGCGGCGAGCGCATCGCGATGGACACCGTCCTCGCCGAGGACCTCGACCTGGTCCACGACCAGGCGCCCCTCCGTGAGCGTCCCCGTCTTGTCGATGCACAGGACGTCGACGCGCGCCAGCACCTCGACGGCCGGAAGCTCCTGTACGAGCACCCTGCGCCGCGCCAGCCGGACGACGCCCACCGCGAACGCGACGCTGGTCAAGAGCACCAACCCCTCCGGCACCATCGCGACGGTTGCCGCGACCGAGCCGCGCACGGCGTCGTACAGCCCGGCGTCCGATCGCAGCTGGCTGAACACGACCAGCGCCGCCGTCGGTATGATCAGCCACGTCACGATCCGAAGGATCGTGTCGATGCCGCCCCGCAGCTCCGAGCGCGTGAGCGTGAACCGGCGTCCCTGCTCCGCGAGCTGCGCGGCGTACGCCTCGGCGCCGACGCGCGTCGCCCGGAAGCGGCCACTGCCCGCCGCGACGAACGATCCGGAGAGCACCTCGTCGCCGGGGTGCTTGAGGACGGGTTCAGACTCGCCCGTGAGGAGCGACTCGTCGACCTCGAGGCCGGAGGCTTCCACCACCTCCCCGTCGACCACCACCTGGTCGCCCGGCTGCAGCTCGAGGACGTCGTCGAGCACGACCTCTCGCACGGGGGCGTCGCGGACCTGCCCCTCTCGCACGATCCGCGCGTGCGGGGACGTCAGCACGGCTAGGCGGTCGAGCGTTCGCTTCGCGCGGACCTCCTGGAAGATGCCGATCGCGGCGTTCGCGATGAGGACGAAGCCGAACAGGGCGTCCTGGATCGGACCGACGATCAGGATGACCACGAGCAGCGACCCGAGGAGGGCGTTGAACCTCGTGAGGATGTTCGCCCGGACGATCGCGCCGACGGTGCGGGAAGGTGCAGCCGGAACGTCGTTCACCTGGCCCGCCGCGACGCGCTCGGCGACCTCCCGACGGGTCAGGCCCTCGGCGGAGGCGAACGGCGTCGACACCGATCAGCCTCCGGGCGAACGCCGTTCGGCCGCCCACCATCCGTCGAGCAGCCGGTATGCCTCCCGCTCGTCGAGGGGTCCACGTTCGAGGCGGATCTCCATCAGGTGCTCGAGGGCGCGTCCGACGTCGGGGCCGGGTCCGATCCCCAGATGCTCCATCACCTGCCTGCCGTCCAGCGGCGGCCGCATCGCCTCGAGGTTCTCCTCCTCGGCTAGACGCGCGATCCGCTCCTCGAGGTCGTCCTGCAGCGCCTCGAGCCGCTTGGCCTTCAGCCTGTTCTGTGTCGTGCAGTCGGCCCGCGTGAGCTGGTTGAGCCGGTCGAGCAGCGGGCCGGCGTCGCGCACGTACCGGCGGACGGCGCTGTCGCTCCATCCCGTGTAGCCGTGGAACCGAAGATGCATCTCGACCAGGCGCGCGACGTCGTCCACCACCGCCGACGGGAAGCGCAGAGCCGGCAGGCGTTCGCGCGCGATCCGAGCGCCCACCACCTCGTGATGGTGGAACGAGACGCCTTCGGACGTGATCCGCCTGGTCTTCGGCTTGCCCACGTCGTGGAGCAGGGCGGCCAGGCGCAACGTCAGGTCCGGCTCGCACTTCTCGACCACGGCGAGCGTGTGGTGCAGGACGTCCTTGTGCTTGTGCACGGGGTCCTGCTCCAGCCGAAGCGCCGTCAGCTCGGGCATGAACTCGTCGGCCAGGCCGGTCTCGACGACGATCTCCAGACCGCGAGCGGGCGAATGCCCGAGGAGCAGCCGCGAGAGCTCTTCTCCCACGCGCTCCGCCGAGACGATGCCCAGGCGCTCGCGCATACGCTCGATCGCCCGGAGGACCCGCGGTGCCGGGACGAGCTCGAGCTGAGCGGCGAAGCGCGCCGCCCGAAGCATCCGGAGCGGGTCGTCCGAGAACGCCACCTCGGGCTCGAGCGGCGTGTCCAGACGCTTCGACGCGAGGTCCTTCACGCCGCCGAAGGGGTCGACGAACTCGCCCTCGGGCAGTCGAACGGCCATCGCGTTCACGGTGAAGTCGCGCCGCGACAGGTCGGTGCGGAGGTCGCGTCCGAACGTGACCGCGGGCTTGCGGTGCTCCTCGGCGTAGACCTCCTCGCGGAAGGTGGTGATCTCCAACACGTCGTCGCCTCGGCGCGCGCCGACCGTTCCGAACCTCACGCCGACGAGGTACAGTCGCTCCGCCCACCCGCGCAGCACCTTGGTCGTGTCGCGCGGGACTGCGTCGGTGGCGAAGTCCAGGTCCCCGTGGTCTCGGCCGAGGAGCAGGTCGCGCACGACGCCGCCCACCAGGTAGAGCTGGTGGCCGGCCAGCCGGAACCGTTCGCCGAGCTCGGTGGCGACGGGAGGAACCTCGACGTGCGCGCTCGCGCTCGCGCGCGACCGGTCGGCCATGACGCGCAAAGGATACCTGTGACCCCTGCGCGACCTGCGGTAGCGTCCCGCGCGTGGGCCCGCTCGAGCTGATCGGGTACTTCTGGACGCTGCCCAACACGCTCCTGGGGCTCGCCCTGGGCGCGTTCACGTTCCAGCTGCCGCGGGTCCACGAGGGCGCGTTCGTCTTCGACCGAACGCCGCGTGGGCTCACGCGCCTGCTGCGGTCGATGAACCGAACGGCGATGACGGTCGGCTTCGTGATCCTGTCGGCGGTGCCCGTGGGAGGTCGGCTGATGCAGCACGAACGCCATCACATCCGCCAGTACATGACGTGGGGGCCGTTGTTCATCCCCGTGTACCTGCTGCTCGCGATCCCGTTCGGCTACCGACGCCACCCGATGGAGCGCGCGGCGCGGCGGGTCTCGGGCGAGGGCGAGGGCGAAGGGGAGGGGGAGGGCAGCCCTACGCGCGCGTGAACGAACCGGGCGCGCTACTCGGCCTCGCGTTCGTGCGTGACCTCGGCCCCGCGCTCGTGCGTGGCCTCGGCCTGGATCTCGTCGAGCTCCTCCTCCACTTTTCGGCGCGCCGCGAGGATCTTCGAGCCCCCGATCAGGAGAAGCAGGACCCCCAGCAGGACGATCCCGGCTGGAGTGACGTACTTCTCCCATCGCTCGTAGCTGGCCCCGAGCACGTAGCCGAGCAGCGAGTGGCCGACGCCCCAGATCACGGCACCGGCGACGTCGTAGACGATGAACCGGCGCCAATCCATGTGCGCGATCCCCGCCACGATGAACCCGACGCTTCGCACCACCGGGATGAACCGGCCGAGGAAGACGGTCTTGCCACCGTGCCGGCCGTAGTAGCGCTCGGCCGCCTCGAGGCGCTCGGGAGTCACGAAGAGCTTCCGGCCGTGGCGTTGCAGGAAGCCGCGGCCGTAGCGGCGGCCGATCCAGTAGCCGAGGTTGTCGCCGAGCACGGCTCCGACGATCGCCACCGCCGCGACGCTCGGGAACCAGAGATCGCCGATGCGCGCATAGAATCCGCCGATGATGACCAGCGTCTCCCCAGGGACGACCACGCCCGCGCCGACCGAGTTCTCGAGGAACGTCGCGAAGAAGACGATCGTGTATCCCCACGGGGGTTCCAGGTACGGGCGCAGGAACTCGATGATCCGGTCGAGCACGGCGGCTCAGTATAGGAAGACGCCTTCGCCCGCCTTCGGCTGATGGAGACGCGCAGCGAGGTATCGGCGGGCGGCGTCGTCTACCGGCGTGAGGACGACGGGATCGACTTCGCGCTCGCCGCCCGTCGCACCCGCAAGGGGCAGCTCGCCTGGGGCTTAGCGAAGGGAGCCATCGAACCCGGCGAGTCCGTGGAGGAGGCCGCGGCGCGCGAGGTCCTCGAAGAGACCGGCCTCGAGGTCGCCGTGGAGTCCGACCTCGGAGACATCCGGTACTTCTACGTCTGGGAGGGCGTTCGGATCCGCAAACGCGTGCACTTCTTCCTGATGCGGGTGACCGGGGGCGACGTCTCCCGCCACGACGCGGAGATGGAAGAGGTGCGCTGGTTCCCGATGCGCACGGCGATCAAGCGCGCGGCGTACCGGGGTGAGCGCGAGGTGATGGAGCGCGCGGCCGAACGGCTCTCGTGACACCCATCCAGGTCGGCCTCGGCATCCTGGTCGGGTTGGTCGCGGGGATCCTGTCGGGCCTCTTCGGCGTCGGCGGGGGCATCGTGACGACGCCGGCCGTCAACGGCCTGCTCGGGGGGACGGCGATCGAGGCGATCGCGACGCCGTTGCCGGTCATCTTGCCGACGTCGCTCGTCGGGACGTACACGTACGCGAGGGCGGGCGAGGTCAGCTTCCGTGCCGCACGGTGGGCGGCGCCGCCCGGGATCGTGGGCGCGGTCGGCGGAGCGCTGCTGACGGAGGTCGTGAATGCCCACCTGCTCCTGGTGATCACGTCGGTACTGATCGCGTTCACGGCCGTCCAGGTGATCCGCGGGCGCGTGCCGGCGCGTCCGTGGGTGCGAGGACGAACGCCGGGGTGGAGGTACGCGGTCGTCGGCCTGGTGGCCGGCGGCGTCTCGGGGCTGCTCGGGATCGGTGGCGGCATCGTCATGGTGCCAGCGTTCACCGCGTGGGTCGGCATGCCGCTGAAGCGCGCGCTCGGCACCTCGCTGGTGGTGATCGCGGTGCTCGTGATCCCCGGCACGATCGTGCACGCGCTGCTGGGACACATCGACTGGTCGATCTTCCTCGTGCTGTCCCTCGGCGTCGTGCCCGGCGCTCGGATCGGCGCGCGCATCGCGATCGGCGCGCGCGAGCGCACCCTGCGCATCGCCGTCGGCCTGTTCCTGGTCGCGATCGCCGTCGCCTACGGTGCCGCCGAGCTCGCGGCCCTGGCCAGGAGCCGAGGATAGGATGACGCGACCGATCATGCGACGGCTGCTGCCGCTCGTGTTCCTCTGCGTCTCCACGCTCGTGCCCGCCGCGCGGCCGGCGAGCGCGCAGGAGACCGCTGAGATCCGTCTCACCCTGCTCGCCCAGACGCCGTGGAACACGCCGACGCAACGCGACCTCGAGCTCCGGATCCGGGCCGAGAACCTGGGGACGGAGCCGCTCGAAGAGCTCGACATCGGCGTCACGCTGTACTCACGGATCCTGTCCCGAAGCGCGTACGAGGCGTCGCTCGTCACCGATCCCTCGGTCGTGATCGACGCCGAGACGCTGCCCCGCGAGGGAACGCTCGAGCCCGGCGCATCGCGCGAGTTCGAGATCTCGGTCACGCTGGATTCGGCGGGGATCGACCCCGAACACTCAGGGGTCTACCCGTTCAAAGTGGACCTGCGCAGCGGGCTCTCACCGGTCGCGGTCCTGCGTACGCCCGCGATCTTCCTCGTTCGCGAACCGGAGATCCCGTTGGTCCTGTCGTGGACGTTCGTGCTCCACCACCCGATCTCGTTCCGACCGGACGGGACCTTCGTCGATGACTCGCTCGAGACCTCGCTCGACGCCGGTGGTCGCCTGAACGGTCAGATCCGCAGCCTGCTCGAGGTCGTCGAGGACCCGGCGGCGACTCCCGTCGACGTCGCGATCTCGCCGGTGCTGCTCACGCAGCTGGGCAGGATGCGAGACGGATACACCGTGGATGACGATGGCGCCGTGCGAGAGGTCGCGGCCGGGCAGGGCGGCGCGACGCTCGCCGGGCAGGCGATCGAGGACCTTCAGACGATCGCGGCGGATCCGAACGTCGTGATCTCGTCCCTGCCGTTCTCCACGCCCGAGCTGCCGGCGCTGTTCGGCGGCGGACTCCAGGGCGACGCCCGCACGCAGCTCGAACGCGGGCGAGACGTGACGTCCGTGTTCGTACAGGAACCGACCGTCGATACCGTCTTCCGCCCTCCCGGCGCAGCCCTGGACGACGCGACGCTTCGCGCCCTCCCGGTGAGCGGCATCGAGACGCTGATCCTCGGGCCGACGACCGTGGCGCTTCCCGAGCAACCGCTCGGCTTCGCGGGGCCGGGGACGGTGCTCGTCGGCGACGGTTCCCTCTCGGCCATCGTGCCCGAACCCTCGGCGGACGCGCAGGTTGCCTCGATCGTCGAGGACGATCCGGTCCGAGCAGCACAGGTGCTCCTCGGCCAGCTCACCAACATCTGGCAGGAGAGGCCGGGCGAGGAGCATGGGGTGGCGATCGTGCTCGGCGAGGACGTGCCGTACCCCGGACCGTTCTTCCGAACGCTGGCCGGCGGCGTGCCCCGAGCGCCCTGGCTCGCACCGACGCATGCGGAGACGTTCGTCGCGGCCTTCCCGCCCACGGACACCGCATCGCTGGCGCAACCGTCGTTCCGCCGGTTCACGACGTCCTACGTCGCGTCGCTCAAACAGGCCCGCCGACGCATCGAGACGGTCCGCTCGATGCTTCCCGAACGGAGCGAGGAGCCGGCGCGTTTGGAGACGCTCCTCCTGCTCGCGGAGGCTCGCCAGTTCCTGGTCGCCGAGGACGCGGGGCTCGCGTTCATCTCCTCGGTCCGCTCGACCGTCGACGGCATCATCGGTGGCCTGGAGCTCGAGACCGTCTCGGCCGTGACCCTCACCTCCGACGCGGGCAGCGTGCCCCTCACGGTCCGCAACACCGGCAACCAGCGACTCAGCATCTCAGTCCGCCTGGTCTCGCAGTACCTCCGCCACAGCCCGAGCGTGGACCTCGAGCTCGCTCCCGGCGAATCGCGGACCCTCCGCCTCCAGGTGCAGCTGCGGACGACGGGCCGCTTCCCCATCCGCGTCCAGCTGCTCTCGCCGAGCGGCCGGGTCATCGGGCAGGACACGCTGATCGTGCGCTCGACCGCGTACAACCGCGTCGCCTTGCTCATCACGATCGGCGCCGCGCTCGTCCTGCTCCTGGTGTGGGCAAGGAGGTTCGTGCCACGTCGGACGCCGTGACCCCCGACCCGGGCGAGCGATCACTGCCTCGCGACGACACGCGTTCGTTCGTCCGGGACACCATCGTGATGTCGACGGGCACGGCGCTCTCGAGGCTCACCGGCTTCCTCCGGCTGTCCGCGATGGCGTTCGCGCTCGGGATCACCGAGACGCGACTGGCGGACGCCTACAACGTCGCGAACATCACGCCGAACATCCTCTACGAGCTCGCCCTCGGGGGGATCTTGACGTCGGTCGTCGTGCCGGTGGTCGTCGAGTGGCTCCAGAGCCGCGGCCGAGAGGCGGCGTGGGACGTGGTTCGCCGCCTCTTCACGCTCGGGATCCTCGCGTTGTCCGTCATCGCGCTGCTCGGCATCGCGTTCGCCCCCTGGATGGTCGACCTCTACACCTCCGGCGTCCCCGCCGGCGAACGCGAGGCGGTCGCCGAGCTCGCAACGTTCTTCCTTCGGTGGTTCATGCCGCAGATCGTGTTCTACGGGATCGGGGCGATCGGCTCCGGCCTGTTGAACGCTCATCGGAGGTTCGCCGCTCCGATGTTCGCTCCCATCGCGAACAACGTCGTCGTGATCGCGGCGTTCCTGACGTTCGCGGCGCTGCCCGGCCCCGGAACGGGTTCGAGGGAGCTCGCGACGGCCACGCAGCAGCTCGTCCTTGCGGTGGGAACGACGTTGGGCGTCGTCGCGATGACCGCCGCGTTGTGGCCCTCGATCCGCTCGACGGGTTTCCGGTTCCGATGGATCCCGGGTGTCCGGGACGACGCCGTCCGTCGGATCGGGAGGCTGGCGAGCTGGGTCTTCGTGTACGTCGCCGCGAACCAGGCGGGCTACCTGGTCGTGCTCGTGCTCGCGGCCGAGGTCCGGGGCGGCTACACGGCCTACGCGTCCGCGTTCATCCTGTTCCAGCTTCCGCACGCGATCTTCGCGGTGTCGATCTTCACGGCGCTGCTCCCGGCGATGTCGGGACGGTGGGCGAACGCCGACCTCGACGCGTTCCGCGCGTTGCTGTCACAGGGCATCCGCGCGACGGCCACGGTCCTGATCCCGGCGACGCTCGGATACCTGGTCCTCGCCCGGCCGATCGTGCGCCTGCTGCTCGAGCACGGCGTCGCCGGTCCCGACAGCGGCGATCTGGTCGCCGAGGTCCTGTCCGCCTTCGCTCTCGGCCTGTTCGCGTTCTCGGCGTTCCAACTCCTGTTACGCGCCTCGTACGCGATGCAGGACACACGAACGCCCGCGCTGGTCAACGTGGCGGCGCTCGTCGTGAACCTCTCGGCGAACCTCGTGTTCTTCTTCGTCCTCGATCTGGGCGTCGCCGGGCTCGCCCTCGGACACGCGATCTCGTACGTCTTCGCGGCCGCGATCCTGTTCCTCTTCGTTCGTCGGAGGGTCGGGGGACTCGATGGACGGCACATCATCGCGTCGCTCGGCCGGATCCTGCTGGCAGGGGGCGCCACGGCGGCGGCGGCATGGCTCGTCGCGGAGGGGTTCGAGCGCTGGCTCGGTACGGCATCGCTCGCAGCGCAGGCGATCCAGGTGCTCGGCGCCGTCGCCTTCGGCGTGGCGGTCTTCGTCGCGTCGGCCGCGGCCCTGCGCATCGAGGAGGTCGACTTGGTTCGGCGACAGGTCGCGGCGAGGTGGCGGGCATGACACTAGGAGCACGCGTACGCCTGATCGACGACCGGGGGCTGATCGGCAAGATCCTCGTCCTCTGGCTCCTCGTCCTTGCCCTGCTGGTGGTCGCCGCGATCGACGCCGGCTCGATCTTCCTCACGCGGTTCAGAACCGAGGACGTCGCCGAAGACGCCGCGGCGGCGGCGGCCGACGCGTTCGCGCAGACCGGTGACGAGCAGTCGGCGAAACTCGCCGCCCTCGGCGCGATCGCCGACGGGGACGACCGGGCTCGGCTGAAGGCGATCGAGATCCGCCGTCGAACCCTGACCGTGGTCGTGACGGCGCGCGCCGGAACGCTGTTGGCCGGCCGGATCCCGCTCACCGACGATCTCGTCCACGTCACTGTGACCGAGACGAGGTCGTCTCCGAGCGGTTGACGGGGCGCGGAACGGCCGAAGGCCGCCGAGCCGGGCATAGACTTCTCAGCCGTGGTGCAGGAAACGGCGCCGGCAACCGTGCTCGCCGACCGCTACGCCCTCGAGGACGAGCTCGGCAGGAGCGCGACCGGGATCGTGTGGCGGTCCCGAGATCCCGTCCTCCAGCGGACGGTGGCCGTAACGCTGGTCCACCCGAGGCTGACGGGCGACCGCGCGTTCGCCGTCGCCCTCGAGGGCGCGCTTCGCCGCGTGGCGAAGCTCTCGGTCCCCGGCATCGCGCGGCTGCTCGACACCGGCGAGCAGGACGGCGTGACCTATCTCGTGCGCGAGTACGCGGTGGGGGCCAGCCTTCGGTCCCGCGTCGGCGAACGTGGACCCATGTCCCCGGCGGAAGCCGTTCGCGTGACGGTGGCCACGCTGCAGACGCTCGCCGAGGCACACGACAGGGACGTGCTGCACCTCGCCCTCCGTCCCGATCACGTGATCGTCGGCGACCGCGGGGACGTGACGCTGATCGGCTTCGGGATCGGGGCAGCTGTCGCCTCGAGCCGCCCGCTGGACGCCCCCGAGCTCCTGGGCAGGGAGGGTCTGGCGCCGGAGATGCTCGACGGCCGGCCCGACGTCCGAACCGACGTGTACGCGGCCGCGGCGATCGCCTTCGAGCTCCTGACGGGCGAACCGCCCGAGGGACGCACCTCCCCGCGACGCGTTCGAGAGGACGTGCCTCGATCGATCGACCGGGTCGTGGCACGCGCCCTCGACCCGGACCCCGACCGCCGCTACGCCAACGTCCGCACCTTCGCCGATGCCCTGGAGGGCTGTACCGAGCCGGATGCGGCGGACCCGTCGGCCGGCCGATCCGCCGGCCTGCTCGCCTGGATCGGCGTGCCGCTGGTGATCCTGGCCGTCGCGGTCGCCGTCATCACGCTCGGCCTTTGGCTCGGCGAGCTCGAGGTCGGCGGCCCGCTCGGTATCCGCGCAGCCCCGGATGAGGCCGAGCCCGTCCGGATCGCGCCCCCGATCGTCGTGCGACCCGCCTCCGTCAGCGCGATCGATCCGTTCGGCGACGGCGACGAGCTCTCGTCGAACGCGGGTCTCGCGAACGACGGCGACGTCACGACGGC
>JBMDWR010000208.1:0-1517 GCA_048594645.1 Actinomycetota bacterium | reverse complement strand
CAGGGCGATTGCACCATAAGTCATGATCCTATGAGCACTTTCTCCAGATAGGCGGTGTCGGATGCAGCGACGAGGCGCTTGTTCTTCACGCCGACCTTCTCGCTCGCCTCGTTCTTGAGCAGGCCCAACGCCGCACGGCGGACGACGCTCAGGTTGGCGTCGGCCAGCCCCTTGCGGACGCGGCACTGGTCCTCGCCGAAGGTCACGTCGAGTTGCCAATGCAGCGAGTTCTCGATCCCCCAGTGGCCCCGCACCGCCCCCGCGAACGACCTCACGCCCATCCGACGGCTCAGGATGTAGTAGCGCACCGCGTCGGTCGCCTCGCCGTCGCGGGTCGTGATGCTGATCGCCACGCCGATCCGCTTCAGGCCCCGCCAGCGGCCCCGGTCGGGCAAGTCCGGCGGGGCGTCGCAGACGTAGTACGCCCGCTGCTCCTGGCGGCCGTGGCCCTCCTCCTTCGTCTCGTACCGGCCCACCCGCACGCGGGCGAAGTCGTCCTCCATCTGGTCCAGGAAGAAGGCTTCGATCCCGCGATGGAGCGTCGGCTGGTTGTCCTTCACGGCCAGGACGTAGTCGGCCTTGCGCTCGAGGATCGCCGCGGCGATCTCGACCTGGCAGCCCATCGCGTCGATGGTCACCAGGCAGCCCTCCAGCTCCAGCAGCTTCAGCAACGCGGGGATGGCGGTGATCTCGTTGCTCTTCGCGTCGACGACCACCTGGCCCAGGCTGAGGCGGTTGGCCGTCGCCCAGGCGCTGACCATGTGGATGGCCGACTTGCCGGCGGCCCGGTCGAAGCTGCGGCGGAGAGTCTTGCCGTCGATCGCGACGACCTGCCCGCGGGTGACTTCCCGGATGCGGGCGATCCAGGCCAGGAGGCACTTCTCGAACTCGGCCGGGTCGAGGGCCTTGAAGATGGCGTTGAAGCGGTCGTGCGACGGGATGCCGGCGGAGAGGTCCAGGATCGTCGACAACCAGTCGCGGCGTCGCCGGGCCCAGGCGGCGATGGCGACGAAGTCGTCGGCCCCGCAGATCACGGCGCAGACGGCGATGGTGACGATGTTGATCAACGGATAGACGACCTTGCGGCGGCGGGGGTCGGTCAAGCCGGTGAAGTACTCCTGGAGGCGGACCGAACGGGGGCCGGGATCGGACTGGGGCGTTGGCGAAGACATGATCGGAGACCTCGGGCGGCGTCCCGCCCGTCGGGCCCCAGCCCGACCGCCGCGGGCCGCTCGTCAGGATCTTCGCAGATTACCCAGCATGGCGCAATCGCCCTGCCCTGGGGACGCTGTCGCCAGCCATGAGGCAGGCGCTCGACGAAAGCCTGAAGACAGCCCTGGCGATCCCGTGAGTCCGCTCTGCGGACTGGTCTCTCGTGCAAGCCGGAAGATCAGCCCGCACAGCTTTCCCCTTCCGTGTTTTCCGTGTATTCCGTGGTTCCCCCTCCGGGGATCGCAGCCATCACGCGCGGAACGCCGCGGCCAGCTCCTCGGGCAGGGGGCGGCTCTTGCGCGTCG
>JBMDWR010000207.1:0-5026 GCA_048594645.1 Actinomycetota bacterium | reverse complement strand
TGGGGGATCGAACCGGTCGAGCTCCTGTCGCCGGCCGAGACGAAGAAGCTCGTGCCGTTCATCGACGAGGACGTGATCCTCGGCTCGTTCTGGACGCCGGGGGTCGGCGTCGTCGACTCGCTCCGCGCCGGCACGCTGATGCGCGAGTGGGCCGTCGAGCAGGGCGCCCTCGAGGTCTCGGCGAACGACGAGGTGACGGGCATCGACGTCGAGGACGGCCGCATCGTCCGCGTCCGGACGCTCCAGGGGGACATCCGAACCGACACGGTCGTCGTGTGCTGCGGCGTGTGGAGCCCGCGGATCGCGAGGATGGCCGGCGCGTCGATCCCGCTCACGCCCGCCGTCCACCAGATGATCGACGTCGGGCCGGTGCCGATGTTCGCCGACAGCGTGGGCGAGATCGAGTTCCCGATCGTGCGCGACGTCGACACCAACATGTACGAGCGCCAGCACGGCAGCGAGCTCGAGATCGGTTCGTACGCGCACCGCCCGATCCTGTGGGACCCTGACGACATCCCCTCGATCGAGCAGGCCGCCACGACGCCGAGCGAGCTGCCGTTCACCAAGGTGGACTTCGACCCGCAGATGGAGGACGCGCTCGAGCTGATGCCCGAGATCGTGGGCGACGAGCGCGTCGGCGTGAAGTACGCGATCAACGGGCTCCTCTCGCTCACGCCCGACGGCAACCCGATCCTGGGCGAGTCGCCGGAGGTCAAGGGCCTGTGGTCGGCCGCGGCGATCTGGATCAAGGAGGGCCCCGGCATCGCGAAGACGATCGCGGAGTGGATGACCGACGGCTGCCCCGAGATCGACCCGCACGGCTCCGACATCGCGCGCTTCTACGAGCACCAGCGAACGTGGACGCACATCCGGGCTCGCACCGCCGAGGGCTACAACAAGACGTACGGGATCGTGCATCCGGCCGAGCAGTGGGCGTCGAACCGTGCGGTCCGCGTCGGACCCTTCTACGAGCGGCAGCAGGCGCTCGGTGCGGTGTTCATCGAGGGCGGCGGGTGGGAGCGGCCGAACTGGTACGAGAGCAACGCCGAGCTCGTCGACCGCTACGGCGACGCGGTGATGCCGCGCGAGGCCGAGTGGGATTCGAGGTGGTGGTCCCCGATCGTCAACGCCGAGCACCTGGCGATGCGCGAACGCGTGGGGATGGTGGACCTGTCGGCGTTCGCGATCCTCGACGTGTCCGGGCCGGGGGCGCTCGGGTTCCTCCAGGGCGTCGCGGTGGCGCAGATGGACGTGCCGGTCGGCCGCGTGGTCTACACGTCGTTCCTGAACGAGGCCGGCGGGATCAAGGCGGACCTCACGATCATGCGGCTCGCGAGCGACCGGTTCCGGGTCGTGACCGGCGGCGCGAGCGGCCGGATCGATCGCAAGTGGCTGCTCGACCACCTTCCGAACGACGGTTCGGCGCACCTGGACGATCAGACGTCGGGGTGGACCACGCTCGGGCTGTGGGGACCGCGGGCGCGCGACGTCCTTACGTCGGTGACCGAGGACGACGTGAGCCACGAGGGGTTCCCGTTCGCCACGTGCCGGTGGATCGACGTCGGGACCCTGCGCGTTCTCGCGTCGCGGATCTCCTACGTCGGCGAGCTCGGCTGGGAGCTGTACGTGCCGATCGAGCAGGGCGCTCGGCTGTGGGACACGCTGATCGAGGCCGGTCAGACGCACGGGATCCTGCCGGTCGGTGTGGGCGTGTACCTCGTGACCGGACGGATGGAGAAGAGCTACCGGGCGCACGGCAACGAGCTCGAGCTCGACTACTCGCTCGTCGAGGCCGGGATGGCGCGCCGGACGGTCAAGGACGACGGCTTCATCGGCCGGGAGGCGTACCTGCGGCAGCGGGAGGAGGAGCCGGCCGCGCTCCTGTGCACGCTGTCGGTCGACGACCCCACCTCCTCGAGCGGCATCAAGCGCTACATGCTCGGCCGCGAGCCGATCCTCACGCGCGACGGCGAGCCGCTCACCGACCGCAAGGGTCGCCGCTCGTACGTGACGAGCGCCGGCTCGGCCCCGTCGCTCGGCACGCATCTGCTGATGTCGTACCTGCCGCCCGAGCGCGCGCGCGCCGGCGCCGAGCTTGCGGTCGAGTGCTTCGGCGAGCGGTATCCGGTCACGGTGCGTGTGGCCGGGAGCGAGCCGCTGTTCGATCCCGCCAACGAGCGGATGAAGTCGTAGGCGTCGGTGCGGGTCCTGGTCTGCGTCAAGCGGGTGCCGGTGACCGGCGGGAAGATCGCCCTCACCGAGGACGCGCGCGCGATCGACACGCGGTTCCTCGGGTTCACGGTGAGTCCGCACGAGGAGTGCGCGGTGGAGGAGGCCGTTCGGATCGTCGAGGCCCACGGCGGCGAGAGCGTCGTGCTCACGCTAGGTCCGGCCGAGGCCGAGGAGCAACTGCGCGACGCGATGGCGCTCGGCGTGGATCGCGGGATCCTGCTTCGGACCGACGGCGCCGAGTGGGACCCGCAGGCCACGGCGCACGCGATCGCGAACGCGCTGCGCGAGCAGGAGCCGTTCGACCTGCTGCTGTTCGGCAACGAGTCCGCCGACGCCGGCAACTACCAGGTTGCGGTTCGGGTCGCGCACACGCTCGGCGTTCCGGTGGTGACCGGGATGAAAGGGCTCGAGGTCCGGGACGGGCACGTCACCCTCAGGCGTGAGGCCGCCGGGGGGTGGGACGTGTTCGAGGTAGCGATGCCGGCGGTGGTCGCGGTGCGTGAGGGCTTGAACCTGCCCAGGTACCCGTCGGTGCCGGGGCGGCTTCGCGCGAAGAAGAAGCCGGTCGAAACGATCGCGGTCACGCCCGAGCCAGGCGGGCAGGAGCTCGTCCGGCTGATGCTGCCGCCGGCCGCGGGCAAGCAGGTCGAGGTCATCGGGACCGGGACCGAGGCGGCGCCGAAGGTCGTCGAGATCCTGGAGACCATCGGGCTGGTGCGGAGATGATCCTCACGCTCGTCGAGCACGACCGCGGCGCGATCGACGAGGCGTCGCTCGAGGCGCTCACGTTCGGCCGGCGGCTCGCCGAGCGCGTGGGGGATGGGCAGCACGCCGTGCTCATCGGTTCCGCCGCCCGGGCGCTCGCCGACGGCCTTGGAGCGTTCGGCGTGGTGACGGCGCACCTCGCGGAGGACGAGCGACTCGCCGACTACGCCCCGGCGGCCTGGGCTCGCTCTGTGGCCGGGCTCGTCGAGCGGTTGAGGCCGGGCGCGGTCGTCGCGGCAGCGACCGACCGTGGCTCGGAGGTGATGGCGCATGCCGCCGCGATGCTCGACACCCCGCTGGCGGCGAATGTCACCGAGGTGTCCGACGGCCCCGCCCAGCCGGACGAGCCCTGGACGCTCACGCGACAGCGATGGGGCGGCAGCCTGCTCGAGGAGGCTCGGCTCGTTGCCCCCGTGAAGCTGCTCACGCTGGCGCCCCATGCGGTCCGGGCCCAGCCCGTCGACGCCGCCGATGTCGCGCTCGAGGCGTTCGCGCCCGAGCTCGAGGACCGCGACCTCGCCGTCCGGGTCACCGACCGCGTGGCGGCCTCCGCCGGCAAGGTCTCGCTCGCCGAAGCCAAGGTCGTGGTGGGGGGTGGTCGCGGCGTGGGCGGCCCCGAGGGGTTCGGCCCGCTCGAGGAGCTCGCCGGCCTGCTCGGCGGCGCCGTCGGGTGCTCGCGCGTCGTGACGAGCAACGGCTGGCGGCCTCACAGCGACCAGATCGGGCAGACGGGCACACGGATCGCGCCCGACCTCTACATCGCGTGCGGGATCAGCGGCGCGACCCAGCACATCGTCGGCTGCCGAGCCGCCAAGCGGATCCTCGTGATCAACACCGATCCCGAGGCGCCGATCCTCTCGCAGGCGGACTATGCCGTCATCGGGGACGTCCGAACCGTCGTCCCGGCGATCAGCGCCGAGATCCGCAGGGCTCTCGCCGCGACGACCGGCTGAACAGGAAGGAGAGCGCGCATGGCGGAGATCGACAACCCGGGGATCTTGCTCTACACGAGGATCCGTAAGTCGCCGTACTTCTACGCGTCGCGCCGCCACGGCGTGGTTCGGTACAGCGTCTACAACCACACGTACCACCCGCGCCACTACGGCGATCCCGTGGCCGAGTACTGGCACCTCGTGAACGGGGTGACGCTCTGGGACGTGGGCGTCGAGAAGCAGATCCAGATCAGGGGGCCCGACGCGTTCGACCTGACGAACATGATCGTCCCGCGCGACCTGCACAAGTGCGCGGTCGGCCAGTGCAAGTACGTGTTCATCACCGCCCCCGACGGCGGGATCCTCAACGATCCGGTGCTCCTGCGCGTCGACGAGGACGAGTTCTGGCTTTCGCTCGCGGACTCGGACGTGAACCTGTACGCGCTCGGGATCGCGGCCGCCAAGGGCATGGACGTCACCGTGCGCGAGATCGACGTGGCGCCGGTGCAGATCCAGGGGCCGAACGCCAAGGGGGTCCTGGTCGACCTGTTCGGCGAGAAGGTGCTGGAGATCCCGTACTACGGGCTGATGAAGGCCGAGCTCGACGGACTCCGCGTGGTGATCTCGCGCACCGGCTACACGAGCGAGGTCGGCTACGAGATCTACCTGCACGACGCGTCCCAGCACGGCGTCGAACTGTGGGACAAGGTCCTCGAGGCCGGCAAGCCCCACGGGCTCGAGGTGATCGGGCCGTGCCACATCCGCCGGATCGAAGGCGGCATCCTCGCGTTCGGCGCGGACATGTGGTACGAGAACAACCCCTACGAGGTGGGCTACCACTACTCGTGGATGGTGGACCTCGAGCAGGAAGCCGACTTCATCGGGAAGGATGCCCTGAAGCGGATCGAGACCGAGGGCGTGAAGCAGAAGCTCGTCGGCGTCGACATCGAGGGGGAGCCGCTCGGCTCCTACATCGACAACGAGATGCTGGACGTCTTCCCGGTCTCGGCCGGGGCGAGCGTGGTCGGGCGGGTCACCTCGGCGTGCTTCTCGCCGAGGCTGGAGAAGAACATCGGGTTCGCGATGCTGCCGATCGA
>JBMDWR010000206.1:0-1443 GCA_048594645.1 Actinomycetota bacterium | reverse complement strand
CCGGGTCGTTGAACGGGATCTCGTGCGAGACCCACTGGTCGTAGGTCTCGACGCCCGCGGTCCGCAGCATGATGTCTTCCATCCAGTCCGTGGCCGGCCAGCCGGTCGCACCGCCGGACTCGAAGCCCACGCACCACGGCGTGCCGCCGTCGGCGACGATCTGGTCGCTCAGCGCGAGCAGCTCGTCCCACGTCGTCGGCACCTGGTAGCCGGCCGCGTCGAAGTCGTCCTTCGGGTACCAGACCATGCTCTTGAGGTTCACGTTCGTCGGGATGCCGTAGTGCTCCCCGTCGACCTCAACCAGCGTGAACAGGTACTCCCCGAACGTTTCCTCGAGCGCACCGACGTCGATCCCCAGGTCTTCCAGGGACACGATCGCACCGGCCTCCGCCTGCTGCCGCACGGTGCCGGGCTGCGGCACGAGTGCGATGTCGAGCGTGCCACCCTCCGAGCGGATCTGGAACTGCTCCTCGAAGTCGGCGGAGGCTTCGATCTCCACCTGGTAGTCGGCGCCCTCGAGGTTCTCGTCGACGGCCGCCTGGACGGCCTCGGCCTCGTTGGGCTCCATCGCGTTCAGCACGTTCACCGTGCCGGTGTTCTCCTCGGTGGCCGGGCCCTCGCCGCCGCCGTTACCACCGCCCTCGTCTTCCGTGCAACCGGCGGCGACCAGTGTGAGCGCGGCCAGAACCACGATCAGCCTCAGTGGTCTCATGGTCCGGTACCCCCTTTCTGCGGGTTCCCTATTCTCCTCCACCCGTATCGTTTACGGTCAACTGCCTCCGTTTGGACGGGCGGGCCCTCCCTGCCTCGTGGGGCCGGATGGGTCATGGCGATCTCGCCATGGCGCGCACGCCGGCGGTGGAGCCTCGGATCACGAGCTCCGTCGGCAGGATCACCCGACGAGGCGCGCTCCGCGGATCGCGGACGAGGTGCAGCAACGTGTTGGCCGCCTCGACGCCCTGCTGGCGAACGCCCTGCCGAACCGTCGTGAGCGGTGGGTCGAGACCGCCGGAGAACGCCAGGTCGTCGAAGCCGGCCACCGCGATGTCGTCGGGGACCCGGAGCCCGCGCGAGCGGATCGTCTCCAGGGCGCTGGCCGCCATTGCGTCGTTGCCGCAGAAGAGGGCGTCGATGCCACGGTCCAACAGCTCGAGCGCCCCCTCGCGACCCGAGATCTCCCCGAAGTCACCTTCGACGACGAGGCCGTCCGTGGGCAGGCCCGCCCGCTCCATCGCCCGGCGGTAGCCGGCGATCCGATCCTCGCCGGCCACGGTTCCCCGCCGCCCCGTGATGTGGCCGATGCGTCGTCGGCCGAGCTCGATCAGGTGCGTCGTCACCGAGTCGGCCGCGGCTACGTGGTCGACGTCGACGTAGCTCGCGCTGCGGTCGTCGCGGCGGTGCCCGATCAGGACGGTGGGGACGTCCGAGCCGAGGAGCCCATCG
>JBMDWR010000205.1:0-7180 GCA_048594645.1 Actinomycetota bacterium | reverse complement strand
GCGGCGCGCCTGGACCGGACGGCGCTTCTCGTTCGAGGGTCGGACGCTCCGCTACGACCGGGTCAAGGTGACGCCACGCCCCGCTCGCGAGGGCGGGCCGCCGATCGTGCTCGGCGGGTACGAGCGCAAGGCGGTGATCCGTGCCGGCCGCCTGGGCGACGCGTACATCACGGACGAGATCGACGTCGAAACCCTGCGGACCAGCCTCGCGTGGGTCGACGAGGGCGCGAGCGGCGTCGGCCGCGACCCCACGCGGATCCCGGTCGTCCTGCTCCAGAACGCGTTCGCCTGGCGCGACGGCGATCCGTGGCCGCTGATCCGCGACGGCGTCGCGCACCAGCTCGGCACCTACGAGGCGTGGGCGAACGGAGCCGACACGCCGGACCTCGACGTGCTCGAGCCCGCGCGCCCCGCCGAGGACGACCTTCGGCTGTCGACACACGCCGGCACGAGCCAGGAGGTGCTGCGGGCGCTCGCCTCGATCCTCAGCGCGTTCGCCGATCGGGACGTGCACGTGGTTGTGCGGCTGCACTACCCCGGGATGGACCTCGACACCGCCGCGCGCGCGGTCGAGATCTTCGCGTCGGACGTGATGCCCGCGCTCAAGGCCTTCTGACCGGACCCGCGGAGGGCGCTCAAGGCGCGAGTCGGGCGCGCCCGCGTTCGAACACGACGAGCCCGTCGTCGACGAGGGCCTCGACCGCCGTCCGTACCCGCTCGAGCGACGACCCGGACTCCTCGGCCAGGCGAGGGATCGAGAGCGTCGGGTGGGTCCTCAACGCGCGGACGATCGCGCCGCGCAGCTGCCTGCTCGACCCGTGGAATCGTCCTTGTGACCCCGGGCGCCGTGCGGGTGCGACGCCCCGGAGCCGGAAGCGGCAGCCGGGGGCGAGCGGACACGCGTCGCAACGCGGCGTCGGGCGGCACACCTCGCGTCCCAGGTCCATCACGGCCTGGTTCCACGTGACGGGATCCGTCCGATCGAGCCATGCCTCGGCCCATGCCCACACCGCGGCCTCCGGGGCGTCGTGCCCGTCGACGCCGAGGTGCACGCGGGCGACGACGCGACGCACGTTGGTGTCGACGACGGCGATCGGTCGTTCGAACGCTATCGACGCGACGGCCGCGGCGGTGTACGGACCCACGCCCGGCAACGCTCGAAGCGCATCCACGCGCTCCGGGATCACGCCGCCGTGATCGCGCACGATCGCCCGGGCCGCTTCGGACAGCCACACGGCTCGCCGGTTGTACCCCAGGCCTTCCCAGGCCAGGATCACGGCGCGACGCGGCGCCCGAGCGAGCGCACGGACGGTGGGGAACCGCCGAACGAACGCTCGGTACGCGGGGACCACTCGGCTCGCCTGGGTCTGCTGCAGCATGATCTCGGACACCAAGATCGCGTACGGGTCGCGCGTCCGCCGCCACGGGTAGGAGGCGCCTCTCGGTCGGTACCACCGGCGCAGGGGTTCCCGGCCGAGGCGCGTGCGACTAGGCTTGCTCGACGGCATGACGACGGTCCGAGACATCATGAGCACGGACCTCGTCGCGGTCGAGCCGACCGCGACGGTCGCGGAGGCGGCGACCCTCATGGGCGAGCATCACGTCGGCTCGGCCCTCGTGCTGGACGGCGGCCGTGCCGCGGGCATCTTCACCGAACGCGACATCCTGCGGGCGCTGGCGAGGGACTTCGACGCCGCGCATCATCCCGTCGCGGACTGGATGACCCACGACCCGAGGACCGTGGACGCCGATGCCGAGGTCCGAACGGCGCGCGACATGATGCTCGACGGCGGGTTCCGCCACCTCCCCGTCACCGACCACGACGACGTGATCGGCATCGTCTCGCTCCGCGACATCTCGCGGGAGCAGCCGTAGCGCCTAGAAGCCGGGGCGCCCACGCTCCGGAAGGTCTTCGGCCGCTTCCTTGACCGCCTTCCACACGTCCTTGAACACATCCCCGGCGAACGACGCCGGCTGGCTGTTCTCGCCGCCCATCGCGCCCCGAACGGCGGACGCGGTGATGTCCACTGCCTTCTCGAACAGCGCCCAGTCGAGCTCTCGTGCCATCTGTGGTCCAACCTCCGGTCTCGGGTCGCCGAAAGGCTACAGGCCCCCGCTACTCGTAGGCGCGGAAGCCGGTGAGCGCCTCGCCCACGATCAGCGTGTGGATCTCGTTGGTCCCCTCGTAGGTGAGCACCGACTCGAGGTTGTTCATGTGCCGGATCACCGGGTACTCGAGCGTGATCCCGCTCGCACCCAGGATCGAACGCGCGTCCCGGGCGATCTCGAGCGCCTCGCGCACGTTGTTGAGCTTGCCCACGCTCACTTGCTGAGGCAGCAGGCGCTCTTCGTCCTTCATCCGACCAAGGTGCAGGGCGAGCAGCGTGCCCTTGTTCAACTCGAGCGCCATGTCGGCCAGCTTGCGCTGCGTCAGCTGGAACGCGGCGATCGGCTTGCCCCACTGCTCGCGAGTCTTCGCGTACCCCAGGGCCGACTCGAAGCACGCGCGAGCCGCACCCATCGAACCCCAGACGATCCCGAACCGCGCCTCGGTCAGGCAGGAGAGCGGTCCCTTCATGCCGGTGACGCCCGGCAGGACCGCGTCCGCGGGGAGCCGAACCTCGTCCAGGACCAGCTCGGAGGTCACGCTCGCCCGGAGCGACAGCTTGCGAGGGACGTCGTTCGCCGAGAACCCGGGCGACTCCGTGGGCACGAGGAACCCCCGGATCCCCTCGTCGGTGCGGGCCCATACGATCGCGAGGTCGGCGACGCTGCCGTTGGTGATCCACATCTTGGTGCCAGACAGCACCCAGTCGTCGCCTTCCCGCCGGGCGCTGGTCCGCATCCGCCCGGGATCCGAGCCGGCGTCGGGCTCGGTCAGGCCGAAGCAGCCGATCACCTCGCCGCGCGCCATCCGCGGCAGCCACCGCTGCTTCTGCTCCTCGGAGCCGAACCGCCAGATCGGGAACATGCAGAGGGATCCCTGGACGCTGACGAACGAGCGGAAGCCGCTGTCCCCCGCCTCCAGCTCGAGGCAGGCGAGGCCATAGCTCACGGCGTTGGATCCGGCGCACTCGTACCCGGTGAGGTGCATCCCGAGCAGGCCCATGCCGCCCAGCTCCTTGGCGACCTCGAGGGGGAACTCGCCCGCCTCGAACCAGGTCTCGATGCCGGGAAGCACGCGTTCGCGGACCCAACCGCGGACGGTGTCGCGGATCGCGCGTTCCTCTTCCGAGAGGAGATGGTCGAGGTCCAGAAGATCGATTGGATCCGGTGACTCGGCCATGGCGCTTCGCTAGCCTAGCGGTTGACGCGTAGCCCCATGGCCCGGAGCACGGTCTGAGCGGAGGGCGGCGGTTTCGCCGCCGTAGGAACCGAAGATGCTGTTCCCGACGACCGATTTCGCGATCTTCTTCGCGATCGTGTTCGCGCTGTCGTGGCTGCTGAACCGGCGGCGGACGGCGTGGAAGTGGTTGATGCTCGGCGCCAGCTACGTGTTCTACGCGTGGTGGGACCCGAAGCTGACATGGCTCCTCGCGCTGGTCAGCACGATGGCGTGGGCCGCGGCCCTGTGGGTCGACCACGCCGACGAGGATCGCGCACGCAGGCGTCGGACCGTGATCTCGGTGAGCGCGCTCCTGTTGCCGCTCGCCTGGTTCAAGTACTACGGATTCTTCGCGCTCAACCTCGCCAACGCGTTCGAGTCGATCGGCCTCGAGCCGCCGCTGCCGCTGCTCCAGGTGCTGCTGCCGATCGGCATCTCGTTCTACACGTTCATGGCGATCAGCTACGTCGTGGACGTCTCGCGGTACCAGATCCAGGTGTCGAGATGGCTGGACGTCGCGGTGTACCTCGCCTTCTTCCCGCACCTGATCGCGGGTCCGATCGTCCGCGGGGAGGAGCTGATCCCGCAGATCCGCCGGCCGCGCGACGAACGCAGGATCGACGTCTCGCGCGCGGCGTTCCTGATCGTCGGCGGCCTGTTCAAGAAGATCGTGATCTCGACGATGCTGGCGACGCAGCTGGTCGATCCGGTCTTCGGCGCGCCGAGCGCGCACGGTGGGATCGAGGTCCTCGTTGCGATCTACGCCTACGCGATCGTGATCTACGCGGACTTCAGCGCGTACACGGACATCGCGATCGGCAGCGCGCTGCTGCTCGGGTTCGAGTTCCCGGCCAACTTCGATCGGCCGTACACGGCGACGTCGCTCCGAGACTTCTGGCGACGATGGCACATGACGCTCTCCCGCTGGCTGCGGGACTACCTCTACATCCCACTCGGCGGGAGCAAGCATGGCGAAGGCCGAACCGCCGTCAACATCATGATCACGATGCTGCTCGGCGGCCTGTGGCACGGGGCCGGATGGACGTTCGTCGCGTGGGGCGCGTTCCACGGTATCGGCCAGGTGATCGGGCGGTGGCGCGAACGGCGCTTCGGCGCCCTCGCGTTCGCGGAAGCCGCGCCGGGATGGGTCGTCGCTCGGAAGCGGTTCGTCACGTTCAACCTCGTGTGCCTCGGCTGGGTCTTCTTCCGGGCCGACTCGATCCAGAGCGCGTTCGAGATCCTCGGGCGGCTGGGTGCGACGGGGTCCACGGCGCTCGTCACCCCGATCGTGCTGCTCACGATCGGGGGGATGCTCGCCGCTCAGTACCTGCCGACCGAGCCGCTCCTGCGCCTTCGCGAGGGCTTCGCCCGCCTCGGACCCGTGCTGCAGGGCGCCGCGCTCGCCGGCGGCCTGTTCGTGATCACGACGGTCGGCACACAAGGTGTCACGCCGTTCATCTACTTCCGGTTCTGATGGAGGCTCGCTGATGCAGACGATCGAACGCGCCGGTCCGCGGGAACGGGACGGAGGCGGCGTCCCGCGGCCGGAGCGCGCCCCGCGGCCGGGACGGACCGAGCCGCGTCGAGCGTCGGCACGTGACGTCTTCGTCACGATCGTCGTGTGCCTCTCGGTCTGGGCCGTGCTCGCTGCGCCCGAGCTCGAGCGGAGCGCCGACGCGGGGCCCGTCGGCACTCGGCGGACGGCGGCGCTCGCCGTGCTCCGGCCGGTCGCTGCGCTCTCGGACAGGCTGTTCCTGTCCCATGCGACCGACGCGATCGAGCGAGCGCTCGGCCGCGATCCCGCCGAGGCGCCGGGCGGCGAGCTAGTCCTCCCCACATTCGTGCTGCCGGAGGAGGACGTCCGCCCCGGACCGGAGCAGCCGCCGCTCGATGAGCCCGGCGCCTCGGAACCGGCGGAGGCACCGTCGTCCGGCGAACCCGGAGCAGAGGGGGCCGAAGCATCACCCGCGAGCGAGGCGATCCGCACGCCCACGCGTTCGAACCCGTTGCGGGTGGCGGTGATCGGCGACTCGCTCTCGCAGGGCCTCGGTCCCGCGATCGCGCGCTGGATGGATCCCGGCCTCGTCCGGATCTTGTCGCTCGGTCGCCCATCCACGGGCCTGTCGCGCCAGGACTACTTCGACTGGCAGGCGGGCGTCCGGCAGATCGAGCAGAAGTTCCGGCCGGACCTGATCTTCGTCCTGCTCGGCAGCAACGACGGACAGGCGCAGATCTCGCGGAGCGGAGCCGCGATCCCCGCCGGAAGCGTCGAGTGGGTGCACGCGTACCGCGAGCAGGCGGCGGAGCTGCTGCGAACGGCGACCCGTGACGGCACGCGCGTCGTGTGGGTCGGGATCCCGATCGTGCGCGACCGGGACCGGTGGACGTTCTACCGCCGCGTGAACGGGATCTACCGCGACACCGCGACGGCGGACCCCTTCGGGACGTATCTCGACACGTGGTCGTTCTTCGACGCCAAGGATGGCGGCTACACCGCGTTCGTCCGCAACGAGCGAGGTGAGCTGATCGAGGTCCGCGCGTCCGACGGCGTGCACTTCACGCCCGACGGCTACTCGTACCTCGGGCGGCTGGCGATCCGGGCGGCGGAGCAGGCGTTCGACATGCCGGACGAGACCGCCACGTTCAAGATCTGAGGTCACGCGAAGTTCGATCGCCAAGCTGTCGAAAGTCGCCGCTCCCGTTCGTCGCTAGGGTGGAGCGGCCACCCGGGCCGCGGAGCGGAAGGAGGACGGCATGCAGTACATGCTGCTGATCTACGGGACCGAGGGCGGCTGGGAAGCGCTCGCTCCCGAGGAGCAGGCCAAGGGCATGCAGGAGTGGAACGACTACACGCAGTGGCTGAAGGAAGCGGGCTCATACATCGCCGGGGACGCGCTCGCACCCACCACCGCGGCCACCAGCGTCCGGGTCCGCGACGGGAAGACGCTCACGACGGACGGACCCTTCGCCGAGACCAAGGAGCAGCTCGGAGGCTACTACCTGATCGAGGTGGAGAACCTCGACGATGCGATCGCGGCCGCCGCGCGGTGTCCGGGCGCGCACGTCGGAACGATGGAGGTCCGCCCGATCCAGGTGTACGACTAGGAGATCGAGGTCGTCGCGACCACGACCGCGAACGTCGTTGACCGCCTGTTCCGCGCGGAGCAGGGACGGGCGGTCGCGTCGCTGATCCGCGTTCTCGGCGAGTTCGACCTCGCCGAGGACGCGGTCCAGGACGCGTTCGTGGACGCGATGCGGACGTGGCCCGAGCGCGGCGTTCCCGATAACCCAGGTGCCTGGATCACGAAGACGGCGCGCAACCGCGCGGTCGATCGGATCCGGCGCGAGCGCACGCTTCGTCACAAGCTCGGTGTGCTCGAAGCTCTCGCGTCGCTCGGGACACACGAGGAGGAAGTGAGCCCGATCCCGGACGACCGTCTGCGCCTGATCTTCACCTGCTGCCATCCCGCTCTCCGGATCGAGGCGCAGGTGACGCTCACGCTGAAGCTGCTCGGCGGGCTGACCACGGGCGAGATCGCCCGGGCGTTCCTGGTGCCCGAGCCGACGATGGCGCAGCGTCTCGTCCGGGCGAAGCGGAAGATCCGCATGGCCGGGATCCCCTATCGCGTCCCCCCGGCAGACGTGCTGCCCGAACGACTCCCGGGCGTCCTCGCGGTCCTCTATCTGATCTTCAACGAGGGGTACGCGAGCACGGCCGGACCGCTGGTTCGTTCCGACCTTTGTGACGAGGCGATCCGATTGAGCCGCCTCCTCGACGGCCTGATGCCGAACGAGGCCGAGGTCAGAGGTTCGCTCGCTCTCATGCTGTTGCAGCATTCGCGGCGCGACGCGCGA
>JBMDWR010000204.1:0-2537 GCA_048594645.1 Actinomycetota bacterium | reverse complement strand
TCGGCCCATTTCGAGCACACGATCGCGGTCACCGAGGACGGCCACGAGGTCCTGACGGCCCGCGGCTAGGGCGGTCCCGAGGGCTCCCGACGACGCGTTCGTGCTGGTCGTGGACGGTATCGGACGCCTCCCGTATACTTTCAGCCCGCCTCCAGCCGGAGGCGGTCCCGTCTCGCCCGTGGGCGGGCTGGGGCATGTCCGAACCGAGGATCATCCGGAGCTTGCCGAAGAAGGACGCGATCGAGGTCGAGGGGACGGTGACCGAGCCGCTCCCGAACGCCATGTTCCGGGTCGAGCTCGAGAACGGACACAACGTGTTGGCCCACATCTCGGGGAAGATGCGGATGCACTACATCCGGATCCTCCCGGGGGACCGGGTGCTGGTGGAGCTGTCGCCGTACGACCTGTCGCGCGGCAGGATCGTGTATCGCTACAAGTGAGGATCGATCGAGATGAAGGTGCGACCGTCGGTGAAGAAGATCTGCGACCGGTGCAAGGTCATCCGCCGCCGCGGCCGGATCCGCGTGATCTGCACGAACCCGCGGCACAAGCAGGTGCAGGGGTAGGAGGGTAGGCATGGCACGGATCGCTGGCGTCGACCTCCCGCGCGACAAGCGCGTGGACATCGCGCTCCGCTACATCTACGGGATCGGGCCCACCCGGGCCTACGAGATCGTGCAGGGCTCGGGCGTCGAGGGCGGCACGAAGGTGCGTGACCTCTCGGAGGACGAGGTCAGCAAGATCCGAGAGTTCATCGATCGCACGTACAAGGTCGAGGGAGACCTGCGCCGAGAGGTCGCGCAGGACATCAAGCGGAAGATCGAGATCGGCTCGTACGAGGGGGTTCGCCACCGCCGGAGCCTTCCCGTCCGAGGGCAGCGCACGCACACCAACGCGCGGACCCGCAAGGGCCCACGCAAGACGGTGGCCGGCAAGAAGAAGGCCACGAAGAAGTAGGGGACGAGATGGCGAAGCCCAAGGCCAAGAAGACCAAGCGCCGCGAGAAGAAGAACGTCGTGCACGGACAGGCCCACATCAAGTCGACGTTCAACAACACGATCGTCACGATCACCGACCTGCAGGGGAACACGATCTCGTGGGCCTCTGCCGGCAACGTGGGTTTCAAGGGCTCCCGCAAGTCCACCCCGTTCGCCGCGCAGCTCGCGGCCGAGTCCGCGGCTCGCAAGGCGCAGGAGCATGGCCTGCAGAAGGTCGACGTGTTCGTGAAGGGCCCCGGCTCGGGTCGCGAGACGGCGATCCGCTCCCTGGCGGCCACCGGCCTGGAGGTCGCGGGGATCCAGGACGTCACGCCGGTGCCTCACAACGGGGTCCGGCCAAAGAAGCGCCGGCGCGTCTGAGGCCGGCGGCACGACCCCGCGCCGTCGAACGCGGGTGCAAGACGCGGTGGGGCAGGCGTGGATGATCCCCCGCCGGAGGAGGTACGGAAGTGTTCATCGTCGCGAGACCGCAGATCCAGGAGGAGCCCGTCTCCCCCACCCGCTCGAGGTTCGTCATCGAGCCGCTCGAGCCGGGGTTCGGCTACACGGTCGGGAACTCGCTCCGTCGCACGCTGCTCTCGTCGATCCCGGGCGCCGCGATCAGCTCCGTCCGGATCGAGGGCGTGCTGCACGAGTTCTCGACGATCCCGAAGGTCACCGAGGACGTGACCGACATCATCATGAACCTGAAGGAGCTCGTGATCCGCAGCGACGCGGACGAGCCGGTCAACGTGTACCTGAAGGGCAAGGGCCCGGGCGCCGTCACGGCCGGAGACATCGCTCCGCCCGCCGGCGTCGAGATCCTGAACCCCGACCTGCACATCGCCACGCTGGGCAAGGGCGGGTCGCTCGAGATGGAGATGACCGTCGAGCGGGGCGTCGGGTACCGCATGGCCGACAAGAACAAGAAGCCGCGCGATCCGATCGGCGTGATCCCCGTCGACTCGATCTTCTCCCCGGTGCGCCGCGTGTCGTACGCGGTCGAGAACACCCGGGTCGAGCAGATGACCGACCGCGACCGCTTGATCCTCGACGTCGAGACCGACGGCTCGATCACGCCTCGTGAGGCCGTCGCGTCGGCCGGCGGGACGCTGCTCGAGCTGGTGCAGCTGTTCGGCGATCTGGCCGAGGCGCAGTCGATGCAGGTCGGCCCCGCCGAGGACGAGTCGGTCCCGTCCGACTACGCGATCACGGTGGAGGAGCTGAACCTGTCGGTCCGCTCCTACAACTGCCTGAAGCGCGAGGGCATCAACACGGTCGGGGACCTCGTCGAGAAGTCCGAGGCCGAGCTGATGGACATCCGCAACTTCGGCCAGAAGTCGATCGACGAGGTCAAGGCCAAGCTCGAGGAGCTCGGCCTGGGGCTGCGGGAGGAGTAGGGATGCCCAAGCCCCGCAAGGGCCCTCGGCTGGGTTCGGGCCCGGCGCACCAGCGGTTGATGCTCAACGGCATGGCGGCCCAGCTGTTCGTCCACGAGCGGATCAACACGACCGAGGCCAAGGCCAAGGCCGTGCGTCCGGTTGCCGAGAAGCTGATCAC
>JBMDWR010000203.1:0-2267 GCA_048594645.1 Actinomycetota bacterium | reverse complement strand
GCCGGCGTGCCGAGGTTCTTCCCCACCGTCTCCCCGCGGCGGGTGGTCGTGATCGGCCTGGTTGCCGTGGTGATCGGCATCGTCGTGCTGTTCAGCGCGATGGACGTCGAGGCGAGCGCCAGCATCGTGACCGTCCCCCTGCTGCTGATCGGCCTCGGCTTCGGCGGCCTCGCCTCTCAGCTCGGGAGCGTCACCGTCTCGGCCGTTCCCGACGAACAGAGCCCGGAGGTCGGCGGCCTCCAGAACACCGCCAGCCAGTTCGGGGCATCGCTCGGCACGGCGCTCGCCGGCTCGGTGCTGATCGCCTCGCTGACCGCATCGTTCCTCGCCGGCATCGCCGACAACCCCGATGTGCCACAGGACGTCGTGGCGCAGGCCGACGTGGAGCTCACCGGTGGAGCGTCCTTCATCTCGAACGAGCAGCTGCGATCGGCGATGGAGGCCACCGGTGCGGATGCGGGGACGACCGAGGCCGTCGTGGAGGAGAACGAGCAGGCTCGGGTCGACGGGCTCCGTTCCGCCCTCGCGCTCCTCGCGCTCTTCGCCGTGATCGCGCTGTTGTTCACCAAGCGGGTGCCGTCGCGGCAGCCAGAAGGTCCTTCGACCAACGTCGGCGATCGAGCGACCGCTCGATCCGCCTAACCGCGACGGGCGCGGGCGCGGCTCCACCAGAGCTCGAGGGCCACCGACAGCAGCAGGACGATGCCGAGCGCGGCCGCCGCGGCGGGCTCGTCCACCAACGTGGTCGTCGCGAACACGACGAGCGTCACGGTCGTGGTAAGGAGCCCGAGGGCGAGCGGTAGGAGCTTCGCACCCGTCTCTCGCCGGATCCGTAGATGCGCAAGCGTCACGAGGGAGAAGATCAACAGGGCAACCGCGCTGCCGATCGACGCGATCGCGCTGAGATCGAAACCGATCGCAAGCACCATCGTTGCTCCGACCATCACGAGCATCCCCACCGGCGCACGGCCGAGGGAGCGACCGAACGCCGGAGGGAACTGACCCGTCGAGGCGAGCTGGATCGAGAGGCCTCCGGCCGGGTAGATACCCGAGTTCGTGGCCCCGGCCGTCGCGAACAGCCCGGTGACGCTCATGAGCGTGAATCCAAGCTGACCGAGGGTCGGCTCGGCCGCCACCGCGATCGCGGTGCCGCCGGACTCGATCACCTCGTCCACGGTGAGCGTGCCGAAGACGCCGAGAGCAACCGCGACGTACGTGAGCGTCGCGATCCCGAGCGCGAGGTACATCGCCCGCGGGAGCTGCCTCGACGGGTCGGCGAGGTCCTTCGCCGTGAACGTCACGACTCCGAACCCGAGGAACGCGAAGAACGTCAGGGCGACGCTGGAGACGATCTCGCGCCAGGACGGGTACCCCGATGGGTCCAGCAGGGATGGGTCCATATCCGCGATCGTGACCACGGCGAACGCGAGCAGGATCCCGACCACGATCCAGACGATCACCGACTGCACCTTCGCCACGGCCTGCGACCCCCCGACGTTCAGCCCCAGCATCACGAGGAGGACCACGGCGGCGAAGACCTTGTCCCATCCCGCCGCCGCGTCCTCCCCGATGAACAGCGCCGAGGCGTAGCTGCCGAAGGAGACGGCCACCAGCGCTGTCACGATGATGTTCGACGCGTACGTGAGCCAGCAGCTCGCCCCGGTCACGTGGCCCGTGCCGAACCCGCGCGCGAGGTACTCGAGCAGGCCACCCGCCGACGGGTACCGCGCCCCGAACTTCGCGAACGAGTACCCCTGGAACCCCGCGATCACCCCGGCGAGCACGAACGAGAGCCAGACCGCGGACCCGGCGACGGCCCCGGCCTCGCCGAGTAAGGCGAAGATCCCGGCGCCGACCATCGCGCCGACGCCGATGAACGCCGCCTGGCGGATGCTGATCGTGCCCTCCGACGTCTTCCCGACCATGCCGTCAGCTCTCCTTCGTCGCGACCGAAGCGCCGAGGCGACCTCGGCTGTCGTCGGTCATGGCGACCCGAGCCGTCATGGCGACCCGAGCCGTCATGCCGATCCGGGCGGCTGCGCCGACGGCGGGGGCGCCGCCTCCGGGATGTTCGTCACCCGAGGCGCCGCGGGAGGAACAGCGGGTGGCCCAGCGGCTTGTTCCCATCTCGCTGCCCAGCGGGCGGCGGCCATCTTCCGGTCGATCCAATCGATCAGGGCATGCATACCGATCGCCAGCAGCCCGTACATGAACATCGCGAAGAGCAGCGAAACGTCGAGGACCGATCCGCTCTCGCCCTCCACCGC
>JBMDWR010000202.1:0-1276 GCA_048594645.1 Actinomycetota bacterium | reverse complement strand
ACGACCGACACGTCCCCCTCGCGGACGAACCCCACCGTCGAGCCGACACGGTCGTCGTCGGCGCCGCTCAGGTAGCCCTCGCAGAGGACGCTGACCTCCGCGCTCACAGCGAGATCCGGCTCCGCGGGATGAACGTCCCGTCGCCCGGCTTGGCGTGGAACTCACCGTCCTTCACGAGCACGCGGCCCCGCTGGAGGACCACCTCGGGGAGACCGCGCACCTTGCGCCCCTCGTAGACCGAGTAGTCGACGTTCATGTGGTGCGTCTTCGCCGAGATCTCGCGCTCCGCCTTCGCGTCGAACACCACGATGTCGGCGTCGGACCCCGGAGAGATCGTCCCCTTCCTCGGGTATAGGCCGAACATCTTGGACGGCGTCGTCGCGATCAGGTCGACGAACCGGTTGAGCCCGATGTGCCCGGCCTCGACGCCGCCGTACACCAGCGTGAACCGGTCCTCGACCGATGGAAGGCCGTTCGGGATCTTCGAGAAGTCGTCCTTGCCCAGGTCCTTCTGCCCGACATAGTTGAACGGCGCGTGATCGGTCGAGACGACCTGGAGGTCACCGCCGAGCAGCCCCTTCCACAGCTCCTCCTGGTGATCGGCCGGGCGAAGCGGCGGCGAGCATACGAACTTCGCGCCCTCGAACCCGGGCCGCCCCATGTCGTCCTGGCTGAGGTACAGGTACTGGGGACACGTCTCGGCGAACGCGGGGACGCCACGGTCGCGCGCCTCGCGAACCGCGTTGAGCGCATCGAGCGAGGACAGGTGCACGATGTAGGCGGGGGTGCCGGCGAGCTCGGCGAGCTTGAAGACGCGGTGCACCGCCTCGCCCTCCATCACGGACGGGCGCGTGAGTCCGTGGTTGATCGGCTCGGTCTTCCCCTCCTCGAGGAACTGACGGACGAGCACGTCGATCGGGCCGCCGTTCTCGGCATGCATCATGATCAGCGCGCCGGAGTCGCCCGCCTGCCGCATCGCGCGGAAGATCGACGCGTCGTCCAGCATGAACACCCCGGGATACGCCATGAAGAGCTTGAACGACGTGATCCCCTCGCCGACCAGCTCGTCCATCTCCTTGAGGACCTGGTCGTTCACCTCTCGGATGATCATGTGGAGCCCGTAGTCCGTGCAGGCCTTCGTCGCCTTCTCGTACCAGCGATCGAGGCCGGGGCGGAGACCCTCGCCGTAGTCCTGGACAGCAAAGTCCACGATCGTCGTCGTCCCGCCGAACGCGGCCGCGCGCGTCCCGGTCTCGAAGTCGTCCGAGCAGAAGCT
>JBMDWR010000201.1:0-1287 GCA_048594645.1 Actinomycetota bacterium | reverse complement strand
GGGGGCGGGGTTGATTCGCCGACGGAGCGGGTACATGAGAGCGGAGAAAGGAGATCGAACATGTACATCGGCATCTCACTCGTAGGTCTCATCCTGCTGATCCTTCTGCTCGTCTGGATCTTCTGAGCGCGACCTTCCCCGTCCTCCACGGTGCGTCGCTCGCCTGACCGGTTTCGCCCGGGCGAGCGTCGCACCTTACCCCTTGCGATCGTTCGCTCGCTCGCGCTGCCCCGCAAGCGCGAGATACTCCCCGCGTGAGCGACCCTGCCCGGGAACGGACGAAGATCGATGACCCCGAGCGCGATGCGGTCCTTGGGGCGCTCGCCGGAGGCGGCTCGGTCGCCGCCGATCTCGAGGCAGACGCCCTGATCGAAGCCTCGCGAGCGCGAGCGACTCCGGTCGAGGCGCTCCTCGTTCGACGCTTGCGCGGTGAGCCGCTCGCCTGGATCACGGGGCTGGTCCGTTTCTGCGGTCTGGCGATCCGAGTGGACGCCGGCGTGTTCGTGCCGCGGCCGCACACGCAACGGCTCGCACGCCGCTCCGCGAGCCTCCTGCCCGATGATGGCATCGCTGTCGATCTGTGTACCGGGAGCGGTGCGGTGGCGGCGGTGATGCGCTCGGAGCACCCGAACGCGCGAGTGCTGGCCACCGAGATCGACCCTGCCGCCGCGGCGTGCGCTCGCTGTAACGGCGTGGACGCACTCATCGGCGAGCTCGACGAGCCGCTCCCGTCGTTCGTGCGCGGGCGCGTGGACGTGGTCACCGCGGTCGTGCCGTACGTGCCGACGGAGGAGCTGCACCTGTTGCCGAGGGACGCGCTCGAACACGAGCCGCGTCGGGCGCTCGACGGTGGGCCAAATGGGACGGTGCTGCTGATGCGAGCCGTGAAAGCGGCCGCGAGGTTGCTCCGGCCCGGCGGGAGGGTGTTGCTCGAACTCGGTGGCGATCAGGCGGCCCAGATCGGACCCGCGATGACGAGCTTCGGTCTCACCGGGGTGTCGGTCCACCGCGACGACGACGGGCAGGCCCGCGTCATCGAGGCGCGGCTGCCTTCGCTCAGCTCGATCTCTCGCTGAGCGAGGCACGGAGCTCCGCGATCGCGGCGAGCGTCGGCGTGGCAGAACGACGGCCTTCCATCGCCACGAGGAGCCGCCTCGCCGCTTCCTCTATGCGACGCAGCCGCTCCAACTCCGGTTTCGGCACCTGCGCGTAGTCGGGATCGTCCAATCGAACGCCCCTTCGGTCGTCGTCTCGGCTCGCAAGCCGGGTCGTACGTGTCCCGCCATC
>JBMDWR010000200.1:0-2675 GCA_048594645.1 Actinomycetota bacterium | reverse complement strand
GGAACCGGCCTGTGGCGGATCTGGTGGGCGTCGACGCGCTTCCCCGGTCAGCTCGACAACCCGGTCGAAGGCCGGTTCGCCGGCGGTCGGGGCGAGTTCCTGTGCGACGACGTGATCGGTGGACGGCCGGTCAAGGTTCGGTACCAGTGGAGCGTCCTGTCCGAGACCACCAACCGGTGGGAGCAGGCGTTCTCCGTCGACGGCGGGGCGACCTGGCGCCCCAACTGGATCAGCGAGGCGACCGTCGAGCGCTGAGGCGGTGAGGATCACTCGGGATCGAAACCCACCGCCTCGGGCTCGGTGCGCTTGAGCCACGCGATCAGGCCTACCACGACCGGCGCGAGGAGCAGGGCGGCCATCACGCCGAGGCTCAGCTTCGCGCCCCAGTCCGTCAGCCCGACGCCCAGGCTGAGCACGGCGCCGAGCAGCAGGACGCCGTCGGCGGCCCGGTAGATCTCGGGGTAGGCGCGCCGAGCTTCGAGCGTCGCGGCCAGGAACGCCACCGAGACCATCGCCACGGCGAGCGAGCCCACGAGCAGCCACCGCACCGCATCCGGCAGCGGCTCGTGCGCGTGCTCGACCGTGTTCAGGACGGCCGCGCCGCCCGCGGCGATCCCGATCACGAGGGGCAGGTGGAGGTTCATCCACACCTGCGTGAGCCTCGGGATCGGCGGACGGTGCGAGACGAGATCGAAGTACACCCACCACAGCCCGATCGCCACGACGACGCCGAGCAGGCCGATCACGATCTCGTCGAGCTCGAGCGGGTCGAGCTCGGCCATCCCGGTGACCGCGCCGACGATCACCTCGCCGAGCACGATGATGACGAACAGCCCCATCCGCTCGATCAGCGACGGCGTGGTCGCGATGATCGCGTCGCCGGTCTGCGTCTCGGGCGGCGTCCAGCGATACATCCCGATCACGAGCCCGGATACCTGGGCGGCGAGCCCGAGCGCCCACATCCAGTAACGCATCGGCTCGTCGACGCCTGAGCTCGCCGCGAACAGGACCGCCGAGACGAGATACGCGGCCGAGTACGGGACCGACGCGGGCCGGTGTGACGGGTCGTGGAGACCGGTCCGGAACCACAAGACCACGAGGATCAGCGTGTTCGCCGCGTACGCGAGGGCGAACCCGCTCTCGCCCTTCCCCGGCACGTTCCCGATATGGACGGCCATCACGGCGACGGCGAGCATCTGGGCGAACGTGAACACGCGCGCGCTCACGTCGTTCGTACCGTGGAGGTCGTGGTACAGCGTCCCGTTCGTCCAGGACTGCCACACCGCGAAGAACAGGAACACGAACCAGCCGACGCCGCCCCACGACGGGTGCTCGGCGAGCCGGTGGCCGAGCTGCGCGATCACGACCACGAAGACGAGGTCGAAGAACAGCTCGAGGAACGTCACGCGCCGGTCCTTGGCCCGGTCGGCGTACCGGGCCGGCGGCTGCCACAGGCGGCGGAACGTCGAGCTCACGATGTCGGCGGCCTCCGCGGCTGGTTCGCTCGCTCGTTGCGTTCGGCGAGACGGGCGGTCTCGGCGACGCGCCGCGCGCGCGTTTCCGCTCGCTTGGCGGAGTGGATCCAGTACAGGGTCATCCAGCGAGCCGAAGGTGGGAACGCGTCGAAGTTCGCCCTCGCGTTCGGATACGCCTCGAAGGCCTCAGCGAGGTCGCGCGGCACGTCGAGCGTGGAGATCGCGTCGAGTCTGGTCCACGAGCCGTCGGCCTTGGCGCCCTCGATCGCGGCGAGGCCCGCGGGCGCCATCCTCCCCTGCGCGATGAGCCGCTCGATCCGGCGCTTGTTCACCGCCGACCAGCCGCTTCCCGGCCGCCTAGGCGTCATGGTGACCTTGAATCGCTCGGCGTCGATCGGTCGGGCCGTGCTGTCGATCCAGCCGAAGCACAAGGCTTCCTCAACCGCCTCCTCGTACCGGATCAGTGCCCGCGTCGAGCCCTTCTTCGCCAGCACCAGCCAAACGGCACCGGAGCTCCCGTGGTGACGCTCCAACCAGCGCCGCCACTCCGACCGGTCGTTCGCGACGACCTCGGGCCGCTCGGCCTTCGTCATGCGCTCGTCGGACCGCCCGCGAACCGACGGTCGGGCACGAACCACACGATCGCGACGGTCACGTACAGCGCGTACGAGATCCACGGGCTGACGAACGCGAGCGGGATCGCCACCGCGTACATCGCCAGCGAGGCGAAGCCCTTCGCGTCCGAGCCGATCGCGCGCGCGACGGCGGAGTCGCGGCCGTTGGCCCGGATCAAGGCGCCGACGAGCAGCCGGTAGGCGAAGCCGGACCCCAGCAGGACGATCCCGTACGCGGCCGCGGGCAGCGCGTGACGGTATTCCTCGCGCACCCACACCGTGAGCACCGGGATCAGCGAGAGCCAGAACAGCAGGAACAGGTTCGTCCACATCACCGCGCCGCTGATCCGCTCGGCGGCCCGCAGGAGGTGGTGATGGTTGTTCCAGTAGATCCCGACCACCGTGAAGCTGAGCGCGTACACCACGAGCCCCGGCAGGAGGTCGTCGCGGACGTCGGCGAGCGTGAACCCCTGCGGCGCCTCGAGCTCGAGGGCCATGATCGTGATGATCACGGCGAACACGGCGTCGGAGAACGCCTCGACGCGCTCCGACCCGAGCTCGATCCAGCCCCGCCGCTCGGCCATCC
>JBMDWR010000020.1:0-2454 GCA_048594645.1 Actinomycetota bacterium | reverse complement strand
CGAGGCGCGCGACGTGTTCGAACGCACCTGCGCGCTCGCGACGGACCTCGGACTGTTCGCCGAGGAGCTGGATCCCTCGACCGGCGAGCACGTCGGGAACTTCCCCCAGGCGTTCACCCACGCGTCCTTGGTCGAGGCGGCCGCGGACCTCGCGAACGCCGAGCACCTCAGGAAGACAGGAACGTCCCCAGGATCCCTCCGTAGATGACGTGCGCGAAGAGCGCTACGACCGGCGTCTCTCGTCCGTAGTTGAGGGCCAGCAGGCCGGGCGGCTCGAGTACCGCGTGGAGCACCGGACCCGCTCGCTCGGACGCGATCCGGGGGTGCACCGTCGCGAGCGACGGGACGAACAGCACGAGCGCCATCATGCCGTGCCACAAGCCGAGGAGCGCGCCGAGCCACCACTCCGAGACGTCCAGGAGCGTGAACGCGGCGGCGTAGAAGATCGCGAAGGCCTGGCCGTTGACCAGGTGCAGGAGGAAGCCCAGGAACCGTGCCCTGTCCGGCCGGTCCGTGAACAGGGTCCCGAGCATCAGCGGGATGTCCATGCGCGAGAGCCCGCGGAGCTGCGCCCCGACCATGATGCCGGTGAGCGTCAGCGTTGCCGGGAAGCCGAAGATGAACCAGCCCGCCCAGTCCACGTCAGCGCTCCTCGCGGGACGATCGGGCGGCGATCGCGACGAGCGCGAGGCCGCCGAGTGCGAGGCCGCCGGCGAGCGCGCCGCGGTGCTTCGAGGCCCACAGCTGCGGGCTCCGGGACGCGGCACGTGCGTCGAAGACACCATGCGCGCCCCGCTCGTCGTCGACCGGCTCGTACAGGTTGTTCGGGCGGTCGCGGTCGAGCGTCTCGTCGGTCTGCTGTGCCCGGTAACCCGTCCGGGCGAGGTACCGATCGAGCAGACCCGGGACGATGCGGTTGGCGATGACCGTCCCGACGGTCGAGCCTCCGACCCAGGTTTCGCGACGCGGGTGATCGATCACCCACGTGATCGCGTCGGCCGCCACCTCCGGCTGGTAGATCGGGGCGACGGGCTGCGCTTCGCGAGCGAGCAGCGACTTCAACCAGCGGAACTGCGGCGTGTTCACCGCGGGAAGGTGAACCTCGCAGATCCGGATGCGGCTCCCCTCGTGACCGAGCTCGGTCCGAACGGATTCGGTGAACCCGCGCACGGCGTGCTTGGCGCCGCAGTATGCGGACTGCAGCGGGATGCTCCGATACGCGAGGGCGGAGCCGACCTGTACGATCAGGCCGCGGTCGCGCCTCCGCATGCGTTCGAGCGCGGCGCGCGTCCCGTGGACGTAGCCCAGGTAGGTCACCTCGGTCACGCGCCGGAAGTCCTCCGCCGACATCTGCATGAACGGCCCGAACACGCTCGTCATCGCGTTGTTCACCCACACGTCGATCGGGCCGAGCTCGCGTTCGAGACGCGCGGCCGCGGCATCGACCGCCGAGGCATCCGCGACGTCGGCCGAGACGGCGACCGCTCGAACGCCGTGCTCCTCGGCCTCGCGTCTCGCGGCGTCGAGCCCCTCGGACCCGCGGGCGATCAGCCCGATATCCCATCCGTCGAGCGCGAGCCTGCGTACCGTCGCGCGCCCCACGCCCGCCGACGCTCCGGTCACGACGGCGACCCTCGTCCCGTTGCGAGGCGCTGGAGGACGGCGTGCGACGTCGTCGCTTCGTCGCATGCGAGAGCGGTACCCGGTCCGTCAGGTTCGCTAACCGCGCGGGTTTGCACGGCTCCCGCTCGCGAGGTCACGATTGCTCTTCGTTGACCGAGGAGGCGTGGCATGCGGAGCAAGATCGGGTTGTTCGTCGCGGCGGCAAGCGTTGCGGCGCTGGGGCTCGTTGCGTCGATGATCTCGACATCGGCGGCCGGTCCGAACGTGACCCGGCTCGTCGTGGTCGAGCGCGCGACCACCGACACGGTCGTGGACCTCACGGCCAACGGCGACTCGACGGGGGACCTGCTGACCTTCCACAACGAGCTGTTCGACGAGACGAACAGCGACGTGGTCGGCACCAACCAGGGCGACTGCCTCCGGATCGAGGTGGGCGTGAGCTGGGAGTGCCGATGGATCAACTTCCTGGACGGCGGTTCGATCACGGTCGAGGGTCCGTTCTTCGACGCTCGCCCGTCGGCCCTGGCGATCACGGGGGGAACGGGCGCGTATCGCGGCGCCCGGGGAAGCATGCGCCTCATCTCGAACGAGACCGGCACGGAGTTCACGTTCGTCTTCCGGATCCTCGCCTGACCACCCCGTTCGCCTGGAAGAGGCTGCTCCGGACGAACCCCCCAGCGCGACCAGGCGGTGTCGGTTGGGCCCCGTGATGCCTGTCACCCATCTGGCGGGTTGACAGCGATAGCGCCGGCCGTACACTGGCCGGACCATGTTCGAGGACGGGACGAAGACCGGACCGCAGGCTCTCGTACTTATCGCGTAGGCGCGGCC
>JBMDWR010000002.1:0-5292 GCA_048594645.1 Actinomycetota bacterium | reverse complement strand
GCTCGTCGACCCCAAGCGCCTGCGCGACGAAGCGCACGACCTGCTCGAGTCGCTCAGGGATGCCGACGTGGAGGACGTCCGCCGGCGGTGGCTCCGCGCGCAGCTCGAGGCCCTCGCGTGCATCACCGCGCGTCTTTCGGGCGAGGAGATCGCGTGGGCGGACGAGGTCGAGCGGTGCCTCGGTGTGCGTCCTCGACGGACCGATGTGTCCGTCCTGGAGGACGTGCATCGACGGCTAGATGCCGCCCTCCCCGGACATGGAACGCTGCGCGAACGGTATACGGCGTGGGACGAGAACGATGCGGTGCCACGGGAGAGGATCGTTCCCGCGCTCGAACGCCTAACGGACGTCCTGCGTCCACGAGCCCACGAGCTCGCACCCTTGCCCGAGGAGTCGGTCACGTACGAGCTCGTCTCCGATGTTCCGTGGATCGCGTACAACCGGTTCGAGGGACACGGCCACAGCCGGATCGAGGTCAACGCGAGCCTTCCGGTCTCGGTCGTGCTCCTCGTCACGTTGGCCGCACACGAGGCGTACCCGGGTCACCACGCCGAACGGACGGCGAAGGAGGCCCGTCTGTACCACGAGCTCGGCCGCGTCGAGACGTCGGTCGCGATCGCCCCGGCTCCCGAATCCGTCGTCTCCGAGGGCATCGGCCAGATCGCCCTCGAACAGGCGCTCGGGCCGGAGCCGTTCGAAGCCGTCGCCGAGATCCTCGGCGGCATGCATCTGCGGTTCGATCCGGCCGGAGCGGCCGCGATCGGCCGCGCCGAGGCCGCCCTGTACGACGTGGCGGTGAACGCCGCGTTCATGCTCCACGAGGGCGGCGCCAGCACCGACGAAGCCGAGGACTACATCCGGACGTGGGGCCTGGAGTCCGACGAGAAGGCGGCTCGGACCGTTGCCTTCCTCACCGATGCGGGCTCGCGCGCGTACGTGTCGGCGTATCCCGACGGTGAGCGGCTGTGTCGCACGTTCGTCGCGCGTTCGGCGGGGGACTTCGCGCGGCTGCTGACGGAGCAGCTCACCGTCTCGGACCTCACCATCTGAGTTCATTCCTTCCTGGATCGTTCCGCGAACGTCGTTCCTGGATCGACGTTGAGGATCGAACGTCGCCGACCGGACGTCCCCGCGAGCGACTGTTGACCGGCGTGCAATCCTCGACGGGTGAGACGGCCGAGCCTGTCCACGACGCTTGGCGCCGTTCGCGCCGTGTTCGCCAACCACGACCTTCGGAGGGTCGAGCTCGCCTACCTGTTGTTCGTGATGGCGAGGTGGGGCACCAGGATCGCCGTGCTCGTGTTCGCCTACCAGCGCGGCGGAGCGGCCGAGACCGGGCTCGTGGCGGTGATCCAACTGGTGCCAGCAGCGATCGTCGCTCCGTTCGCCTCGGTGATCGGTGACCGGATCCGAAGGGACCGGGCGCTCCTGCTCGGATACGCGATCCAGACGGCGTCGACCGCGGGAACGGCCGCGGCGATGCTCTCGGAGGCTCCCGTGCCGTTGGTGTATGCGCTGACGGCGATCGTTGCGGGCAGCATGACGCTCACCCGTCCGGTTCAGTCGGCGCTGTTCCCTCAGCTCGCGAGGTCGCCGGATGAGCTCATCGCGGTGAACGTCGTCGCCGCTTCGAGCTACGGCGCGATGGCGCTCGCCGGCCCCGCCCTCGCGGGCGTCCTGCTCCACATCGGCGGTGCGGGCCTCGCGCTCAGCGTCTTCGCGTGCGCGCTCCTCGTCGCGACGGTCCTCGTCGTGGGCCTCGAGGCGTATCCGACGCCGATGCGGAGCAGCGATCGCCCGCTGTCGGAGGCGGTGGCTGGTTTCCGTGCCGTCGCGCGCGACCGCGATCAGCGGCTCGTCGTCGGCCTACTGGTCGGACAGTCCGTGATCGCCGGGGCGCTCGATGTGCTCGTGGTGGTCATCGCGTTGGGCCTGTTCGCCTTGCCGGCGTCGTCCGCCGGATACCTGTCGGCCGCCAGGGGAGCCGGTGGGCTGCTCGGAAGCCTCTGGGCACTGGGGCTCGTGGGGAAACCGCGCCTCGCCGCGGCGCTCGCGCTCGGTCTGCTGGTCTACGGGTTCGGGACCGCGGCGCTCGCGGCAGCGGTGATCGCGCTCCTCGCAGCGACGTCCCTCGTGATCGCCGGGTCCGGATACGCGCGTGCGGACATGGCCGGGCGAACGCTCCTCCAGCGCGTCGTTCCCGACCGCATCCTGTCCCGCGTGTTCGGCGTCCTCGAGGGCGTGAACCAAGCGGGCCTCGCGGCGGGGGCGGCGCTCGCGCCGGCGCTGGTGACGATGCTCGGGGTGCGTGGCGGCACGCTCGTTGCAGGGCTCCTGCTTCCGGTTGCGACCATCGTGCTTCGGCCCAGGATCCGTACGCTCGACGACGCGGTCCGCGTCCCCGAGCGGGAGCTGTCGATCCTGGGTGCGGTCGATCTGTTCGACCCGCTGCCGGCACACACGCTGGAACGGATCGCCTCTCGAGTGGTGCATGTCCCGGCGGGACCAGGTGACGTCATCATGCGCGAGGGTGATTCCGGCGATCGCTTCTACGTCGTCGCCGATGGCGAGGTCGAGGTCACGCGGGGCGATCGAGCGCTCGCGAGGTTCGGCCCGGGCGATTCCTTCGGGGAGATCGCGCTGCTGCGCGACGTTCCGCGAACGGCGACCGTCACGGCAACGACGGCGGCAACGCTGCTCGCCCTCGAACGTGCGGACTTCCTCGAGGCGGTCACGGGTCATCCCGTCGCTCGCGAGGCCGTGGGCGTCAGGGTTCGGGAGCGGATGCCCGACGACAAGCACAACTAGCGGTCCCAGCGAAGCCGCCTGCGGTCACCGCGTGTCGGCGTCCCAGGGACGAAGGCGGGGCCACCACGCCGGCACCGCGCGCCGGTAGGTCTCGTAGTGGGATCCGTAGCGCCGAAGCAGCGTCGGCTCCTCATACCAGCGGACGAAGGCGGCGGTCGCCGCGACGAACACGGCCGCGTACGCGAGCAGCTCCAACCGGCCGAGGAGCAACGCCTGCCCGACGATCACGCTCGCCACCGCCAGGTACATCGGGTTGCGTACGTACCGGTAGAGTCCCCCGACGACCAGCCGATCCGTGGGCGCCACCGGGGCCGGTGTGCCGTGACCCTCCACGACGAACCGGCCGAACGCCGAGAGCAGCACGGTGGCTCCCACCGCCAGCAGGACGACGCCCGCGATACGGATCGCCGGCGAGGGCGGTGGTACGCGTGCGCGCCAACCCGTGAGCAGCCACGGGATCACGGCCGCCGTCGTCCCCGGCACCAGGACCAGGAACGCGCCCGTGCCGAGGGCAGCGGTTCCTCTCCGCATGTCGGGAGCGTAGCGAGACAGAACCTCGAGCACGACACCCGCCCGGGGCGTCGTCGCGTCCGCCGAACGCGAACGGTTCGGGGCGAGCGATGACTTCCGCTCCACGAGGTGGTCGTTACGCTCGGGGGCGAAGGAAGGAGGCCGTGATGCCACACGGGTCGTCGATCGGGGAGCCGAGGGTCTTGCTGAGCGGTTTCGGGATGGGGGAGTCCCCGCGATGGCACGACGGGCGCCTCTGGTTCTCCGACTGGGGGACCGACGAGATCGTCACGGTCGACCGGGACGGGAACCGTCAGGTCATGGGACGCGGTGGTGGCGGCAGCGGCTGGTCCACGAACTGGCTGCCGGACGGGCAGATGCTCGTCACCGGCGCCGAACTCATCCGCGTCGAGCCCGACGGCTCACGCGTCCGGCACGCCGACCTGAGCCACATCTCGCCGTTCGGTTGGAGCGAGATGACCGTCGACGGACGCGGCAACGTCTACGTCGACTCGATCAACTTCGACTTCGCAGACTTCGGTGAGGTCATCTCGAGCGGGAAGGCGCCGGGCAAGATCGCGCTCGTGACCCCCGACGGTGAGGCCCACGAGGTCGCCGGCGACCTGGCGTTCCCGAACGGCATCGTCGTGACGCCGGACAACGCCACGCTGATCGTGGCCGAATCGTTCGCGCGGCGGCTCACGGCCTTCGACATCGCCGCAGACGGGAGCCTCTCCAACCGGCGCGAGTGGGCCGGTATCACGGGCGACGGGATCTGCCTCGATGCCGAGGGTGCCGTGTGGTGCAGCGACGTCGGACCGGACGAGGGGGGTGTCGTCCTCCGCGTCCGAGAGGGTGGTGAGGTTCTCGACCGGATCGAGCTCGACCGGCCATGCTACGCCTGCATGCTGGGCGGTGAGGACGGCAGGAGGCTGTTCATGGTCGTGGCCAAATGGTTCGGGTCGGACAGGATGGACGAGCTGCTGGCGGCGAAGACCGGTCAGATCCTCACGGCCCGCGTCAACGTGCCGCACGCCGGCTGGCCGTAGGTCTTCGACGGGATCGGATCCGCTGCCTCGATGGACGGCCCTGTGGCACCATCTCGCAGGTGACGGGCACACGCGCCGTGGATCAACGCCTCCGCGACCTCGCGCGACTCCGCCGCGTTCGCGACCGGATCGACCGCGAGTACGCGCAGCCGCTGGACGTCGAGGCGCTCGCCCGGGGTGCGCACATGTCGGCCGGGCACCTCAGCCGCGAGTTCCGGCGCGCCTACGGCGAGTCGCCCTACAGCTACCTGATGACGCGGCGGATCGAACGGGCGATGGCGCTCCTGCGCCGCGGCGACCTCAGCGTGACCGAGGTCTGTTTCGAGGTCGGCTGCTCCTCGCTGGGCACGTTCAGCACTCGCTTCACCGAGCTGGTCGGCGTCCCGCCGAGCATCTACCGGCGCGACGAGGCGGGCGCGATGGCTGGGATCGCGCCGTGCGTGGCCAAACAGGTCACCAGACCGATCAGGAATCGAGAAGCGCCGGTCGGCGGCCGCCTCTAGCATGGCCGCCATGGACATCACGATCTACCAAGCGCTCCTCCCGCACGACGATCCGGACGCTTCGTTGGCCTTCTACTGCGACACCCTCGGCTTCGAGGTGCGGAACGACGTCGAGTACGGAGGCATGCACTGGATCACCGTCGGCCCGCCCGACCAGCCCGGGACGTCCATCGTCCTGTACCCGCCCGCCGCCACGCCGGGGCTCACCGACGAAGAGCGCCGCACGATCGCCGAGATGATGGCCAAGGGCACCTATGCCAGCATCAACCTGGCCACCAAGGACCTCGACGGCGTGTTCGAGCGGATCCAGGCCGGCGACGTGGAGGTCGTCCAGGAGCCGACCGACCAGCCCTACGGGATCCGGGACTGCTCGTTCCGAGATCCCGCCGGGAACCTGATCCGCATCCAGGAGCTGCGCTGA
>JBMDWR010000199.1:0-1667 GCA_048594645.1 Actinomycetota bacterium | reverse complement strand
CAGCAACTCCCGCTTTATCCTAAAGATCCTATACGACCTATGTCGGCAGACTCTCTTGGAGCGTATTGCATGCCCCAGGAGTCGCGTTTGACGCCACCTGCACATCGAGAATCGAAGCAAGGTATGATCCCTGGTAACTTTTGGCCTCCACTTGGGTGGAGCTCCGCCACGGATATGGGCCAAAATGGCAAACAGGCTCGGAGGTGAGAAGCTGCTTAACAAGAATCCGTCGCCAAGGTCGGAGCCGATTTGTTCAGGCCGTAACACAGGGCCTTCAAGAGGTGCTGCATGGACTCCAGGGCATAAGCGTAAAAGTAGGCTCTCATCTTTTCCCACAGCAGGCGTTTGCTGCCCCATTTCGCCCAGGCCGCTTGGAACAGCGGACAACACAGTTGTTGCACCTGATCCACCAAAAACGCCAACATCATCAGTGTGGCAAACACCACTGAGAGGTGTTGATAGCCGTGGCCGAAATTGTGCTCGAAATGATAGCCTTGATTTTTCAGCGTATTGAACGTCTCATTTTCGATGCGCCAGCGAGCCCGTGCCCCCTGCATGAGCCGATACACCGTGCCTTTGTTGACACATAAATCGGTGATCCAGCTAAAATGTTGGACTTTCCCGTCAGTCGTCGTCTCCCAGCACTCGATGAAATTGACCCGCAGCCCCGGATTGGAGGCATTGAGCGACATGTTACAGGCCAAACGAAACCGATGGTGCATGCCGCTTTTGTGGTCTTCACGCTCATAATAGGTCACACGACCGGCTCGCTCGGCCTGAGCCACTTGCTCGAACAAAAACGCGTGGTCGCCCTCTTTGACCCCTAAAATGTAGCGCATGTTGTGCTCTTGCAAAGTCTCGATATGCGGGGCGTTGGAACTCAGGCTGTCTTCGGTGACAATCACTTTGAGATGGGGGTGATCCTGACGAAACTTGGTGACGAAGCGCTTGGCCGCGTTGCGTTCACAGTCATTTTTCTCGGTGCCATCCTGCTTGACAATCGGCTCGGGCATCAGGGGAATCACTGCACGCTTATCGGGGTGGATGAGCGCTGCACCCAGCAGCTGGTGGGCATAGGTCACCGTGCCATTGCGCTGGTGCTTTTCCAGACACGAGTCACAATGGATCTCTTGGGAGGAAAAATAACCGGTGCCATCAAGGGCTAAAAGGTAATGGGCATCGACAAACACCATCTCTTCCAGCGCTTTGCCACGTTGCAGTTGCCGAAACCCGCCTTTCAATGCCGATCGCAGGTGCTCGGGCTTCACCGGATCGAGTGTTTCGCGCATCGACGTATCACACGGTACCCGGCCAATGCCGTAAACACGTTGCAAATTGTCTTCGGTCCGCTCCTTATCAAAGGCGAGCAACGAGGGCGATTTGAGGGAGAACATGGCAAAGGCGGACATCAGGGCATCACTCAACGGGATTTCAGGATCGCCTTTTCGGTGATCCGGGATGTGACAAAAGACGTCTTGCACCGAACGCAACAGGGCATCGGCACATAGATGTTTTCGCACTTTGGGAACTACGATGCCCATGGCAACCTCCAACCAAAAATGGAGCCATTCATGTCACGAGAGCCACATTTTGGCATGGCGGTTTACGAAAAGACAAGTGGGAATGCCTGATGAATGCTTGCTTTTACGGGTCTCCGGGAATTGCTG
>JBMDWR010000198.1:0-6024 GCA_048594645.1 Actinomycetota bacterium | reverse complement strand
GCTCGGGGACCACGTCGTCTGCTCGTGGCTGCCGTACTGCGGCTCGTGCCGCCGGTGCGCGTCCGGGCGTCCCTCCGTCTGCGAGAGGCTGAGCCTTTTCGACGACGGCTTCCTCTCCGACGGCACGACGCGGTTCTCGATCGCCGAGAGAAGGATCCATCACAACGTGCCGTCGTCGTTCGCCGAACGCTCGGTCGTCCCCGCCAACACGGTGTTCCGCGTCGACCCGGCCCTGCCGCTCGAACACGTCGCCCTGCTGGGCTGCGCCGTGATGACAGGCGTCGGCGCCGTGCTGAACACGGCGCGTGTCCGCCCGGGCGAGCCGGTCCTCGTGATCGGATGCGGGGGCGTGGGGCTCTCGGCGATCCAAGGTGCCCGGATCGCCGGTGCCGCACCGATCGTCGCCGTCGACGTCGTCGAGAGCAAGCTGGAGCTCGCCTCGGAGCTCGGTGCGACCGATACCGTCCTGTCCGGGAGGGACGAGATCCCCAGTGGTTTCGACCATGTCTTCGAATGTCTCGGGCGCGCCGAGACGATCGAACAGGCGATGGGCGCGCTCGCGCCCGGCGGCCAGGCGATCCTCATAGGGATGGCGCCTCCGCAGCATCGCGCGCCGCTCGACGCGCTCCGAATGACGACGAAGGAACTCACGGTGACGGGTTCGTGGTACGGGAGCGCGGTGCCGCCACGCGACTTCCCGTTGCTTGCCCACCTGATGACGCTCGGCCAGCTGCGGCTCGAGCCGCTGATCGCCCGCACGATCGCGCTCGACGGCGTCGGTGATGCGCTGCACCGATTCGAGCGGGGCGAGGAGACCCGCTCGGTGATCGTCTACTGATCCGCCGGTTGCGGCGGAGGGAACCCCAGGCCCCAGGCGTCGCTGCCCCCGTCGACCACGATCGTCGTGCCCGTGATGAACGCACCTCCGGACGTCGAGAGGAAGGCGATCACGGCGGCGACCTCCTCGGGCGTGGCGATCCTGCCGAGCGGGGTCGTCCGCGTCGCCTCCTGCACGAACGCGTCCCCGTACGCCCGGAACGCCTCCGTGTCGATCGCGCCAGTCGACACGCACACCGCACGGACGCGGTGCCTGCTCCACTCGATCGCGAGCCCGCCCGCGAGGTTCTCGAGCGCCGCTCGGGCCGCTGATGCGTGCACCATCATCGGGATCCCTCGGCGCGGGCTGAAGCCGACGAACACGATGAGGCCGCCGCGATGAGGGATCATCGATCGCTCGGCGACGGTTCGCGTGAGGTCCCACACCGCGTCGCCGTTCAGCCGCTGGACGGCACGCCAGCCCTTGGCCGAGATCCCTCGGGCATCGGCGATGAACTGCCCGCCCGCGTTGTTCACCAGGACGTCGATGTGGCCGAACCGGTCGAGCACGGCGTCGACGAGGGCCGAGACCTGCTCCGGTTCGCGCACATCGGTCCCCGGGACGGCGAGCACCTCGGCGCCCGAGCCCTCCAGCTCGGCCCGTGTCGCCTCGAGCGGCTCTGCGCGACGTCCCGCGATCGCGACGCGAGCTCCCGTCCGCGCGTACTCGCGCGCGACAGCCCGCCCGAGGCCGGTGCCGCCACCCGTCACGAGGGCCGAGATCCCTGCGTTCGCGTCCGGCGCGAGCGGGGAGCGGAAGCCATCCGTCATGGCCGCCCATGATGCCAGAGCGACCCCTTGACCCGGGGCATCCGACGGCGTACCACCGGCGCATGAGCGGCCGGCTGGATCAGCTCGCGGCGGCGACGCCTGCGACGCGCGACCGCTACGTCGACTTCCTCCGCGCCGCGTCGATCGTGGCCGTGGTGTTCGGGCACTGGTTCATCTCGATCAACCACCTCGAGGCCGAGATCTTCTCGACGACGAGCGCCGTCGGCCTCACGTCGGGACTGTGGCTGGGGACGTGGCTGTTCCAGGTGATGCCGGTCTTCTTCTTCGTCGGCGGGTTCTCCAATCTCGTGACGTACGAGTCGTTCGAACGCCGGGGCGAGCCGGCGGTTGCGTTCATCCGGAGCAGGCTATGGCGCCTGCTGCGGCCGTCACTGGTGTTCGTCGCGTTCTGGCTCGTCGTGCAGGTCGCGCTGCATCTGTTCGACCTCGGCGGGGCGGCCGGACCGCGGATCGGCGGGGACACCAGGCTCCTTCGCGGGATGTACCCGCCGGCGGCGACACTGCCGTTCGGGCCGCTGTGGTTCCTCGCCTTCTACATGGTGGTCGTCTGCGTCGCCCCGATCACGATCCGGCTCCACCGCAGGTTCCGGTGGTGGGTGCCGGCCGTGATGGTGTTCGGCGCGATCGCGGTCGACGTCGTCGGGTTCGGCGCGGACGCGCACCTCGTCCGGTACCTGAACGTCGCGTTCGTGCTGCTGCTACCGCATCAGCTGGGCCACTTCTACGCGGACGGAACGTTCGGACGCCTGACGCGTGGCACGTTCTGGGCCATGGTGCTCGTCGGCCTGGGCGGGCTCGTCGTGCTGACGACGCCGTGGGCGTTCGAGCCGTTCGGGCATGCGCGGTTCGACTGGTTCCCCGGCATCGGACACTATCCGAAGAGCCTGCTCGGCACGGACGTCGAGGCGGTCTCGAACGCGTACCCGCCGACGGTGTGCTTCCTCCTCGCGGATGTGTGGTCGATCGGGGCCGTGATACTCCTGCGTCCGGCGCTCACGAGGTGGCTGCAACGTCCGGGTCCGTGGAAGACCACGATCTTCCTGAACAGCGTGATCATGACGCTGTTCCTGTGGCACATGACCGCTTACTTCGTCGTGCTGCTGTTCCTGTGGCCGATGGGCGTAGGGCGCGAGCAGGACAGCACGCTGACGTGGTGGCTGCTACGACCCGTGTTCATCGGGCTCTCGGCGCTCGTCCTCGCGGCGATCGTGGGGATCGTCGGTCGTTTCGAGCGCCCGCGCAGGTCTTCCGCCGCAGCGTGAGCGGCCGTTCGCCGTTCAAGCTCGGCCCGGTGCCGGAGACGTAGCCGTCTCCACGCGGGAGGGCACGTCGTCGGAGCCGGGTCTCGGTCGTGAGGTGGTCCGATCGGTTCGACGCGGCGGACGTACCCTGGGGGGATGATGCGGACCGCCACGGTCGAGACCGCTCCGGTCGAGGTTGAGCGCCCGACCGGCGACGAGGACGTCGTACCCGACCTCCCGTGGATCGTGATCGTCTGGAACGACCCGATCAACCTGATGTCCTACGTCGTGTACGTCTTCCAGAAGCTGTTCGGGTACCCGCGGGAGAAGGCGACGAGGCTCATGCTCGACGTCCACCACAAGGGCAAGGCCGTCGTCTCTGAGGGCCCGCGCGAGAAGTGTGAGTTCGACGTCTCACGGCTGCATGCGCACGGGCTGTGGGCGACGATGCAGAGGGATCGGTAGCCGTGCGCAGGCTCGTGCAGCGCTCGCGGATGGGAGGCTTCGTCGTGCGGATCCCGCCGCGCGACCGTGAGCTCATCGCGACGCTCCCGGCGGTGCTGCGCGATCTGCTCTCGTCGGGCCACGCCGAGGATCCGGCCGTCCGTCGCCTCTTCCCGAAGGCGTTCCTCGACGACGATGAGGCGTCGGCCGAGTTCGATTCCGTGGTGCGCGACGATCTCGTCAGGGATCGGCTGACCGCGGTCGACACGATGGAGCGCACCCTCCGGGCGACGCGCCTCAGCGAAGACGAGCTCGTCGCGTGGCTGGCGGCGTTGAACGACCTTCGCCTGGTGCTCGGCGTTCGGCTAGCCGTCACCGAGGAGGCGACGGCGGCGGACTTCGCCGGGGACCCCGAGGCCGAACGCGCGTACGCCGTGTACCGGTACCTGTCGGTGCTCGAAGAGGACGTCGTCGAGGCGCTGTCGTCGGCATGACGGTGTGTCGCCGTGTCGGCCGCCGCGTGCCGTGGACGGTCCGGGTGCTGCGGAGCGGGTAGGCTGCCGCGAGGTCTTCGACGACAAGGGGAGAGACATGCGGCGACGCGTGCGAACCGCGGCCCGGGTCGGCGTGCTGGCGGCGTTGGCCGTCCTGCTGACGGGCTGCATCAAGCTCAACATGAACCTCGGCATCAATCCCGACGACACCGTGAGCGGGACCGTACAGTTCGGCGTCCAGAAGGAACTGCTCGAGCTGACGGGACAGAGCGTCGAGGATCTTCTCGGGACCGCGGCGCCGTTCCCGAGCGACGCTCCGGGCGTGACGACCGCACCGTTCGACGACGGTGAGTTCGCGGGACAGGAGTTCACGTTCGAGAACCTCCCGCTCGAGCAGTTCAACTCCGGCGGCACGGGCATCACGGGGGTGACCGGTCCCGGTGATCAGCTCAACATCACCCGTGAAGGCGACACGTACGTGGTGACCGGCGTCCTCGACATGTCCGGTGGGTTGTCGGGCGTGACCGGGCCCTTCGGCGGTACGGGCGGGGCGCAGCTACTCGAGAGCGCGGAGATCCGCCTCGCGTTCACGTTCCCCGGAGAGGTGATCGAGGCCTCCGGCGGGCAGGTCGAGGGCAACACGGTCACCTACACGCCGCGGTTCGGCGAGCGCCTCGAGATCGAGGCAACGGGCAGCGCGATCGACAACGGGCAGGCGGGCGACGTCGTCGGAGGTGACGACGGCTCGAACCTCGTGCTGATCCTGGTCATCGCCGGCGTCGTGGTCGTGGCGCTGGTGATCCTGTTCCTCGTCCTTCGCGGCCGACGCGGAGGCGGCGGAGGTGGGGACACCGCCTTCGGCGAGGCCGCGCCTGCGGCGACGCCCGAGATCGCGACCCCGCCGCCTGGAGCCTCCCCGATGCCGCCGCCCGCACCGGCACCGCCGATGCCGCCGGCGGCACCGCCCCCGCCTCCCAGCGAGGGCTGAGGCGAACGGTGTCGACCGACCCGGCGTGCTTCGGCCGGGTCGATCGGGGTAGGCATCCATCGTGACCGTTCACGTCGGGACGAGCGGCTGGCAGTACAAGCATTGGCGTGACGGCTTCTATCCGAAGGGGCTGGCGGCGTCCCGCTGGCTCGAGCACTACGCGTCGCGCTTCGGAACGGTCGAGGTGAACGCTTCCTTCTATCGCCTGCCCGAGCGCGAGACCGTCGAACGATGGGCTCGGACGGTTCCGGGCGGCTTCGTCATCACGTTCAAGGCGAGCAGGTACCTGACGCACATCCGGCGCCTGCGCGATGCGGCCGAGCCGCTCGAACGCATGCGCGACGTGTTCGCGGGCGCCGGTTCGAAACTGGGGCCGGTGCTGTTCCAACTGCCGCCCAACCTCGAAGCGGACCTCCCACGGCTGAAGGCGTTCCTCGAGATCCTGCCGCGGTCGATGCGCTCCGCGTTCGAGTTCCGCCACGCCTCATGGTTCACGGCGGAGGTATTCGACGCGCTGGACGCCCGGGGTATCGCGCTCGTGCATGCCGACCGGCCCGGCGTGCAGGTCGACGTGCCCACCCTCGGCGGCTGGGCGTACCTGCGGTTCCATCAGGGGCGCCGCGGTGCTCCCGGGTACCGGCGGGCGAAGCTCCGCGCGTACGCCGAGGCGATCGCAGCCGCGAGCGCAAGGGACGTGTTCGCCTACTTCAACAACGACACGGCCGGAGCGGCTCCCGAGGATGCGACGACCCTGATCGAGCTGCTCCAACGTCGTCGCGTCGACGTCGCGGCGTGAGGGTGTCGGCCTAGGCGGCGTCCGGCAGGACGCGCCTGATGAAGACGTCCTCGGGCAACGGCGCCCACTCGCCCCCGTCCACGCGGACGACGGTCTCCACGGGCGCGAGAGCGCGCGTCGGACCCTTGATCTCGACGACGCCGCCGTCGATCCGTGCGGTCGAGCGGCCACACGCGCACGACGCCTCGCTCCCGACCAGCTCGAACGCCTCGTTGCACGCGTAGCAGTAGAGCCATTTCACCTGCGAACGACCGAGCGTGTCGTCCATAGCCTCTCACCGCCTTCCGGGGTACCAAGAAGGGAGTTGACGTGCGGTCCGGCGGGGCGGGGGGTGGGGGGCGCGCCGGACCGCCCCCCCCAATTTAACGCCCCCCCACACGCGCGCGCAGCTTG
>JBMDWR010000197.1:0-1774 GCA_048594645.1 Actinomycetota bacterium | reverse complement strand
GGGTTGCGGAGGCGACAGGATTCGAACCTGTGAGAGGCGGATTAGGCCCCTAACCGCTTTCGAGGCGGTCCCGTTCGTCCGCTCCGGCACGCCTCCGGGGCGAGTCTAGCAAGCGGCGTCTCCGGCCCTTGTGCGAGGATTCCGCTCGCGAGACGAGGATCGGAGGATCGCCATGAAGGCGGAGCGCCTCAAGCAGAACCCGCTGTTCGCCAACCTGTCGGACAACGAGTACGAGCGGCTCGAACGGTGGACGGACGAGATCGACGTCCCGGCCGGCAAGCCGCTGATCAGCCAGGGGTCGTACCCGCACGAGTTCATGGTGATCGAGCAGGGAACGGCCGAGGTCACGCAGGGCGGCGAGCACCTCGCCACGCTCGGCCCCGGCGACTTCTTCGGCGAGATCGCGCTCCTGCTCCACGTCCCGAGGACCGCGACGGTGACCGCGACCTCGGACATCACGCTCGTGGTGATGCACGAGCGTGACTTCCGCGCGATGGAAGAGTCGATCCCGCGCGTCGCCGAGCGGATCGACTTCATCATGCAGAAGCGGCGCGCCAAGGCCGCCGAGCAGGGGATCCAGACCTAGCGGCGCTCGGCGAAGAACCCGCGCAGGATCGAGCCGCATTCCTCGGACAGCACGCCTGCCACGACCTCGACCTCGTGGTTGAGGCGCGGGTCGCGCACCAGATCGCCGAGCGAGCCGGCGAACCCAGCCTTCGGATCGACGGCGCCGAACACCAGCCGGTCCAGTCGCGCCAGCACCAGGGCGCCCGAGCACATCGCGCACGGCTCGAGCGTCACGTAGATCGTGCAGCCCTCGAGGTGCCAGCTGCCGACCGCGCTCGCGGCGTGGCGGAGCGCGATGATCTCGGCGTGCGCCGTCGGGTCCTGCTCGCGTTCGCGAGCGTTGCCGGCCCGCCCGAGGATCTCGTCGCCGCGGGCGACGACGGCGCCGACCGGGACGTCACCTCCCTCGGCCGCGGTCTCCGCGTCCTCGAGCGCGACGCGCATCATCCGCTCGTCGAGATCCACGGTTCAGTACCGGTCGATCTCGCGCAGCCGGTCGTCGCTGATGCCGAAGAAGTGGGCGACCTCGTGCTCGACCGTGTGCGCGACGACCTCCCGGATGTGCTCGTCGTCGCGCCCGACACGCTCGATCGTCCGCTTGTACAGCGTGATCGTGTCCGGGAAGACGGGGCCGGAGTGGAACTGGCCGCGCTGCGTGAGCGGGATGCCGTGGTAGCGGCCGAGGAGACCGGGGTCGTCTCGCGGCGGGCGATCCTCGACGATCACCTCGACGTTCTCGAGCCGCTCGTGGACCCAGTTCGGCAGCGAGTCGAGCGCGTCCGCGACCAGCTCCTCGAACCTCGCCCGGTCCACGCGCTCAGCTCCTCTTGACCGCGAGCGCGGACAACGCCTCCATGACCACACGGTAGGCGAGCAGGGCGGTCACCTCGCTCTGGTCGTACGGCGGCGAGACCTCCACGACGTCCATCCCGGCCAGGTCGACGCGCCCGACGATCTGCCGCACCGCCCGGAGGAGCTCGCGAGCGAGGACCCCGCCGGGCTCGGGCGTGCCGGTGCCGGGCGCCATCCCGGGGTCGACGACGTCGATGTCCACCGAGAGGTACATGCGGTCCGCGCCGTCGAGCGCCTGCGTGATCGCGTCCTGGACCACGGCGTCCATGCCGCGCTCCTCGATGTCGACGATCGTGTGCCAGCGGAAGCCCCGCTCGCGCATCCAGTCGAAGGTCTCCTTCTCCGGCCAGTAGCC
>JBMDWR010000196.1:0-3137 GCA_048594645.1 Actinomycetota bacterium | reverse complement strand
TCCTTCCGGCCCGAGTTCCTGAACCGGATCGACGAGGTCATCGTCTTCCACTCGCTGTCGCAGGAGGACGTGAAGCAGATCGTCGACCTGATGATGAAGCGTGTGACCGAGCAGCTGAAGACCAAGGACCTCGAGATCGAGCTCACGGACGCCGCCAAGACCGTCCTTGCCGAGAAGGGGTACGACCCTGCGCTCGGCGCCCGGCCGCTGCGGCGGACGATCCAGCGCCTGGTCGAGGATCCGCTGTCCGAGAAGCTCCTGTGGAAGGAGTTCCGGGCGGGTCAGACGATCATCGTCGACGCGCGCGACGGCGAGATCGTGTTCGAGGGCGCGGGCGTCCCGCCCGACGTCCCGCCGGTCGAGCTCGCAGGTTCATCGGAGGCGTAGAGGGGTATAGAGACGCGGCGTGGGTCGGGTGTGACCGCACCGGACCCCGAAAGACCGATGGCCCGGCAACCATGCGGCTGCCGGGCCGTTCGGTGTCCGGAGTCGTCTCGTCCGCGGTGCCCAGTGTCAACCAGAAGGCTGGAAGGAGTTCATCTGGAGGATGTGTGCGATCTTCCGTCCCATCGTATGGCCTTGCGTGTCGGCGGTCCGGAAGTGGATGCCCGCCCAAACCCTGGCGTCGATGATCTCCCTCATCGCCACCGAGAACCGGTCGAATTCCCGGGTCGTCCCCGACAGGCCGCTGAACATCGTGAACGAGACCTTGTCGGTGCCGAAGAAGTTCTTCAGCGTCTCGACGACCGCCCCGCTGATGCAGGTGTGACCCGACGGGTGCTCCGGGAACGCCGGAGTCGTGAGCGGCGGAGCGCTGCTGAATAGCGGCGTCCAGTTGGGGTCGACGATCGTCGCCGCGTTCCCGTCGGTGTCGGCCAGGCGGATCGCCGTGATAGGGCGCCAGAACCGGTAGTAGTACTTGTCGTTCCAGCACGCGATCGCTCCATCCGCCCCCGCCAGGTCCGCCATCGCGAACATGCGGGCCGCCCCGGCGATGTCCAGGTCCTTCGTGTCGGCAAGCTGGCGGAAGAGCGCGTTGAACAGCGCCGCCCCGTTGGCCTGCCAGAACACGGCCGCCTCCGTCTGATCGTGAGTCCGGAGCTCGCTCGTGACCGAGCCGTACGCTTTGACCTCGTTGAAGTCCTCCGCGTACGCCGGACTGGTGAGCGGGTTCGGGCCATCCGATCGGAGCGTCTCAACGTCCGGCACGATGAACGGGTCCACGTTGCCGACCCACGGCGCGGGCTCGACGATCGGCTGACCCGTCGGCGTGAACACCGTCGACCGCCACTCGCCCGGCTGGGTTCCCTGGATCACCGTGAACGGCGTGGCGGGGAACCGACCGTCTCCGGTCCGTGCGGCGATCAGCGCGGCCGCTGCAGCAGCCCCAACCTCGATCCCGCCCGCCTTGCCTGCGTCGGGGATCGCGGCCAGCGAGGTCGCGAGCTTGGCGTCGAGCGTCGCCGCCTGGAGCGGGAACAGCGCCACGAGCACGTCGTGGGCCGCCTGGGCGACCGCGGCCGGTGCCGAGTCGGTCGGATCGGCCATCGCAGGTGAGCCGAGGTACGGCTCGTGGCCGCCGTCGATCGCGTTCACGGCGTCGTACACAGCCGCCTGGACCATCGCGAAGTGCAGGTAGGCGACGGTGGGTCCTTGACCCGCGGTGCCCACGATCGCGATCTGCGCGTTGTTGTTCCACTCGACGACGCTGTCCGCCGGTGTCGGCTGGACGGCTCCGGCACGACGCGGCGTCGGAACGCCGATCGCCGCTACCATCGCCGCGAGCAGAACGATCCCGGCCGTACGCTTTCTGACAGACACGTTGGTTGAACTCATCACAGACTCCTTCCCCGAACCTTGGCGGGATTGCCGCCTGGTGTGACCGCTGCCGTTACGGGGGGCTAATCACGAGCGTGTAGTCATCGAGCCACTCGACCCACCCGCCGTCCGCGACCCTCGTAGACGCCCCGCTCGAGACGTCGACGATGAAGATCTCGCCGCCGTCGACGTAGGCGATGCTCGTACCGCCCGGCGACCACCGCGGAAACGCGATCTCGTCACCTCGGACGAGGATCCTCGGAGCGCTGCCGTCCGCGTCGGCGACCATGAGTCTCGGGGAGGACCAGGGGGGCGAGATCCCTCGAGGCGAGTCAACGTAAGCGAGTTGCTCACCGTCGGGTCCATACACCCCACTGCTGGCGTCGGGAACCACGAGCGTGGGCTCGCCGCCCGCGACCGGAACCGTCCAGACGTCCCATCGCGTGTCCGCGCCGTTTCCACGCGGCATGTGAAAGATGACCGTTCGACCATCCGCGCTGAAGCTCGGAGTCATGAACCACCATGTATGGGAAGCGGGTTCGAGGTTCGTGATCTGGGTCGTCTCACCGGACGTCACGTCGACCACGAACAGGTTTCCGAGTTCAGTAGTCGAGCCTTCCCGGCCCTGGTAAACGAGCATCGACCCGTCGGGCGACCAGTGCGGCCCGTAGCCGTCCGAATCCTCCGGAGTGAGCATGCGAATCCCGGTGCCGTCGATGTTCGAAACCCAGACCGGGTCGCCACCGCCGACGCAGCACGGGGTGGTTGCCAGCATCGTTCCGTCGGGTGACGGCGCATAGAACACCCCGTCGGGGATCTCCCGGGGAAGTGGTGTCGCCGCGCCGGTGCGCAGGTCAAGGAAGAACCTGTCGGGCGTCTCGGTGGTGGCGGGCAGGGAAGGCCGGTCGACCGGGACGATGTCGCTCCCTCCGGGGAGGTTCGTCACGATCACCACCCCGGCCAGGATGCCGATCGCGGCGGCAGCCGCGAGAGCGCCCAACTTCCGGTTCCTGCTGTTCCGACGCTGACGTCGCTCCTGATCCCTCCAGGCGTCGACCTCGGGTTCGGCCTGCTTGGTGACCATCTCGAAGACCTCCCTCAGCTCAGGCATGCGGGCTTCCTTTCCGGAGCACGGCACGGCCCTGCGTCGCGAGAGCGCGGACGGTCGACGGACGGATGCCCATGATCCGCGCGGCCTCCTCGGAGCCGTAGCCGTACATGTCGAGCAGGACGAGGGCGGCGCGTTGGCGCGGCGAGAGGTCGAGCAGCATCCGATGGACGTCCTCACGAAGTTCGATCTCGTCGAACGGGTCGGACGA
>JBMDWR010000195.1:0-2816 GCA_048594645.1 Actinomycetota bacterium | reverse complement strand
TGGAACGTCGAGCGGCTGCAGCGCGAATTGGGTCGAGGGTACCGGCACGAGGCCGTCGACGTGAGGGATCGGGACACGATCCTCCGGCTCTTCTCGCGCCTGGGGGAGGAGATCGCTCTGGTGATCCACGCCGCGGCCCAGCCTTCACACGACTGGGCGGCCAGGGATCCGTTCACCGACTTCGACATCAACGCCGTCGGGACGCTGAACCTGTTGGAAGCAACCCGTCGTCACGCGCCGGCCGCCGTCTTCATCTTCTGCTCCACCAACAAGGTCTACGGCGACCGGCCGAATCGGCTACCGCTCCACGAGGTGGATCGCAGGTACGAGATCGACGCCTCCCATCCCTACGCGCGCGGGATCGCCGAGGACATGTCGGTCGATGCATGTCTGCACAGCCTCTTCGGCGCATCGAAGCTCGCCGCGGACGTCCTGGTCCAGGAATACGGTCGTTACTTCGATATGCGAACCGCCTGCTTCCGCGGCGGGACCCTGACCGGGCCGGGACACTCGGCGACCGAGCTGCATGGGTTCTTGGCCTACGTCATGCGGTGCACCATGACCGGGACGCCCTACACCGTGCACGGCTACAAGGGCAAGCAGGTTCGAGACGCGATCCACAGCAATGACCTCATCCGCGCGTTCCAACAGTTCTTCGAGCACCCTCGGACCGCCGAGGTCTACAACATCGGCGGGGGGCGCTTCAGCAACTGCTCGGTCCTGGAGGCCATCGACCTGGCCGAGGAAACGGCCGGCAGGCGGCTCGACTGGTCGTACTCCGACCGGAATCGAACGGGTGACCACATCTGGTGGATCGGTGACAACGGCAAGTTCCAGGAGCACTACCCGGGCTGGACCCTCGAGTACGACGTCCCGATGATCCTGCAGGAGATGCACGAGGCGAATCGCGAGCGGTGGGCCTCGTGAAGGATCTCGGGAAGCGAAGCGTGCTCGGTGTGCTGGTCGATGCGACGGACCACGAGGGTGCCATCGCTCGCGTCCTGCAAGCGGCGCGAGAGCATCGGCCGCTGTCGTGCACCGCGCTCGCTGTGCACGGCGTGATGACGGGCGTGGACGATCCCGTTCACCGGTACCGGCTGAATCATCTCGATCTCGCCACCCCCGACGGACAGCCCGTGCGGTGGGCGCTGAACTGGCTGTACCGTGCCGGCCTCGACCGGAGCACCCACGGGTCGGGCCTGATGCTGGGCGTGTGCGAAGGGGCGGCGCAGGAGCAACTTCCCGTCTACCTCTATGGCAGCACGCGGACCGTGCTCGACCGGCTCGAGGTCGCCCTTCGGCAACGGTTCCCGTCGCTCGTGCTCGCGGGGTCGGAGCCGTCGAAGTTCCGTCGCACCTCTCCGGATGAGAAGAGGGAGCTCGTCGACCGGATCCACGCATCGGGGGCCGCCATCGTGTTCGTCGGTCTCGGATGCCCGCGTCAAGAGGTGTTCGCGTACGAATACCGCGACGCTCTCGGGATCCCGACGCTCGCCGTGGGCGCCGCGTTCGATTACCTCGCGGGCGTGCTCCGGGAGCCTCATCCGTTGGTGCGGCGGGCGGGATTCGAGTGGCTCCATCGGCTGATCCTCGAGCCTCGCAGGCTCTGGAAGCGGTACGCCGTCTTGAACCCTCGGTTCCTGTGGCGGCTCGGACTTCAACTGGTGGGTCTCTCGAGCCCACGGGCCGGCCGGGTCGAGCCACCGGCGAACGAGCTTCTGTACGGGTGAGACACGAGATGGAGGGATCATGCGGGTCGTCGTGATCGGCACGGGGCATGTGGGGCTCGTGACGTGCGGGACGCTGGCGGCCCTGGGACACGAGGTCGTGGGCACCGACGCGGACGGGGAGAAGATCTCGAGGCTGCAGGGCGGCATCTTGCCGTTCCACGAGCCCGATCTGGACGCCCTCGTGGTGGAGCACATGGGCAGCGGACGGCTCCGGTTCACGGACGACGCATCGGATGCCACGCCCAACGCCGACGTCGTCTTCATCTGCGTAAGCACGCCGCCGAGGTCCTCGGGCGAGGCCAACCTCGTTGCGGTGGAGCAGGCGGTGCGACAGGTCGGACGGCAAGCGTCCGGCCGAACGGTCGTGGTGGAGAAGTCGACGGTACCGGCGGGCACCGCTCAACGGATCCGCCAGGTCCTCCTCCAGGAGGGAAACGGGGTCGGCAAGGAGCTCGAGGTCGTATCGAACCCCGAGTTCCTCCGAGAGGGCAGCGCGGTGAAGGACAGCTTGGAGCCCGACCGGATCCTCGTCGGCGGCGAGCGTGAGTGGGCGTTCGAGGTCATGCGCGAGCTCTACGCACCCCTGATCTCGGATGGTGTCCGACTGATCGAGACCGACATCAACACGGCCGAGCTCGCCAAACACGCCTGCAATGCGTTCCTCGCCCTGAAGATCTCCTATGCCAACGCGCTCGCGAGGATCTGCGAGCGAGCCGACGCGGACGTCGTGGCGGTGGCCGAGGTGATGGGGGCCGATCCGCGTATCGGGCCCGCCTTCCTGCAGGCGGGTCTCGGCTACGGGGGATCGTGCTTCCCGAAGGACCTCCAAGCGTTCGAGCACCTCGCGGCCAAGCTCCATTACGACTTCCCGCTGCTCCGCGAGATCGTTCGGATCAACGATGAAGCGATCGAGGCCACGCTGGAGAAGGTGCGGGCCGGACTCTGGAACCTCGAGCACAAGCGGGTGGCGCTCCTCGGACTCGCGTTCAAGCCGGGCACCGACGACGTCCGCTTCTCGCCCCCCCTCGATCTGGCAGCGCGACTCCTGGAAGGCGGAGCCACCGTCGTCGGTTATGACCCGCAGGC
>JBMDWR010000194.1:0-7640 GCA_048594645.1 Actinomycetota bacterium | reverse complement strand
GTTCGCGCTGGGCTCGACGAGCCTCGACCGGCTCCTTGGGGCGTCATCTTTCTCGGTCAAAGGACCTATCTTCCCGCAGTTGATCGGACCGATATCCACAAGGTAGGTAGGTCACGTTGGATGCCGAGTCGGGACGAGTGGACCCCGTGAAGCTGATCCTCACCTGCTGTCAGATCCATCGAAGGTGCACCATCGAGGTGTTCTTCGGCGAGAAGGCAGACGGTCGCATCCCTTGGCCCGATCCCGACCTCAAGCCCGATGCGGAGCGCGATTTCCCAGGCTTGGTGCCGATCCAGCTGAAGCACCTTCTCCGGGACCAGGACGCGAACGCGCGCGAGGCCATCAGCTCGCTCACGGCTGAGGTCGCGGAGTTGCGGGAGGGGAACAAGAAGCTGCTCGACCAACTGGTCGCGGCGGGGTTCCGCAACGACGAACTCGCGCGGGCACTCCAGGCCGATCAGACGGTGAAGCCATGAACGAGTCTTTCCTCCGCACAGGTACCCACCCCACGTCGAGTGCCTCGGGACAAGCGCGCCGCGGCACGCAGAGACCACACTTCAGGGGACATTTCCCGAACACTAACCAACCTCGGTGAGACCTGACGAGATCGTCACATTCCCGATCGGCCCACAACGCTCCTTCTGCGTACACCTAGCAAACGAGGACTCACGCGCCGCGTGACAAGTCACACACCTAAGGCCTCGTGCAGTATCGGATCCGTCAGGAAACGACTCTTATCCAGCGAGCGACTCCCGCCAACTCAGTCCGACGCGACACGGTAGAGGTGCCAGCGGTCGGGGACGCCCTTCAGCTCGTGCTCCCCGGCATCCTCGAACGAGAGCCCGGACCCCGCGACGAGGTCCTTCACGGTCCTTGAGACGAGGACCTCCGGCGGGCGAGCTATCGATCCGACCCGCGCACCGATGTTGACGGCGATGCCCCCAACCTTCCCCGCGATCGTCTCGCACTCGCCCGTATGAAGCCCGGCCCGAACTTCGAGGCCGAGGCGCGACACGGCTTCCACGATCGCCTGCGCGCAGCGGATCGCTCGAGCCGGACCATCGAACGTGGCGAAGAATCCATCGCCCGCCGTATCCACCTCTGTCCCCCGGTAGTGAGCCAACAAGCGTCGAACGGTCGCGTGATGTTGCTCGAGCAGATCGCGCCAGGCGCTGTCTCCCAGCTCGGCTGCCTTCTCGGTGGAACCGACGACGTCGGTGAAAAGCACGGTGGCGAGTATCCGGTCCAGGGACGCTTGCTCAGCGTGGATCCCTTTCACGAAGCGCTCGATCTCCTTCAGGACGCTGTCCTGGTCTCCCAGGTACGGGATGTGTTCATTACCGGGCAAGGCGACGTACTCGGCGCCCGCGATGTGCTCGGCCATGTACCGGTTCGCCTCCGGATCGTCCTCTACCCGGTGAAGGATGAGCGTCGGAACGTGGATCGCCGACAAGATGTCGCGCACATCGGTCTCCAGCTCCATCCGCTCCGCCGCGATCACTGCGCCTGGGCTCGCGCCGCGACGTGTATACGTGGTGAGCCACCGCAGGATCTCGGGGTCTTGGGTCACCTCTGGATATGCCCACCGGATGAGGAACTCCTCGGTTCCCCAGGACCGCTCGATCGCGGCGAGTCGCTCGGCGAACTCGTCCTCGCGCCATCCCCACGGCGCCTCGGGCTCCCATCTGGCGGACGGGTAGGCGCCGTGGATCACCAGCGCCAACGTTCGCTCCGGATACGTGGCCGCGAAGAGTAGGTCAAGCATCCCGGACTCGGAGGCGCCGTAGATCACGGCGCGCTCCGAGCCGACTTCATCCACGACGGCGCGGAGATCGTCCATCCTGGTCTCGAGGTTGGGGAGCTCGTCTGCGGGTACCGGGTCAGACATCCCGAAGCCGCGCTTGTCGAACATGATGAGCCTCGAGAACGACGCCATCCGGCGCAGGTAGGACGCGTATTGGGGGAGCTCCCATCGGTACTCGATGTGCGTTACCCATGGCCCGACGTAGACGAGGTCGATGGGTCCGTCGCCCAGCACTTGGTAGGCGATGTGGATGCCGTCTGAGGTCTTCGCGTAGCGAGTCTCCGGTATCACATGAGAAGTCTCTGCCTGCGTCCGACAGCCAGCAAGAGTTGGTGACGGACCGGCGACGACTGCTCGTCAGCTCGTGGTCGTTCACCGGTCCCGTGGGGAGACTCGGCGATCAGCTCCCGGCTCGATCGCCGTCGGCACCCTCGCTGCCTTCCTCCTGATCGTTCGCGCCGTCCTCGTCCTTCTCCTGGCCGATCACGTCGAAGTTCTCATCGAGCTCAACCTCCACGACCCGGCCGTCGTCGAGCCGGACCTCCACGCCGAACGCGGCGCCCCCGTCGCCCGACTCGGTCTCGATCACCGTTCCACCGCCGGTGTGCTCGAGCGCGGCCCGGGTCGCCTGCTCCAGCGTCGAACCGGTGAGCGGGCCGTCGTCGCCGAGACCGTTCGCGATGGCGATGCCGGTCCCCCCACCGATGACCGTCAGCGCGATCGCGCCTCCGACGATCACCCTCTTCCGTCGATCCATGTCCTTCCTCCATTCCGGACGAACTCCCTATGCGCTCGGCGTGCGGAACCGAAGCAGCTCCTCCCGATCGGAGCCGCCCGACACGCCGATCGCCAACACCGGTCCCACGCCCTCCGCGTACAGCTTGTACTCGAGGACCTTCGGCTCGAGCGGCGTGAACTCGTTCGTGAGGAGCACGTTGCGGAAGTGCCCGAACGGGACCTGCGCCTGTTCGTCCAGGCTCATGATCTCCCCGGCGTCCTCTGCTTCGCCGTCGTAGTACTCCTGGCGATAGGACATCCCGACCCGCGGGTCGGCCGGCATGATCACCCCCGCCATCGCCCCGTCCACCCCGTGCTCCCACGATCCCGCGGTCGTGACGACCTCGCCGTCCTCGTACTCCTTGGTGTTCTCGCCCAGGTACCAGACGTTCCCGCATACGTCCTGCGCGTACCAGTCGAACGTCTTCTCGACCAGCTCGCCACGCTCGGTGACGACGTCGTGCACGACCGTCGCGGCGATCCCCTGGATGTCCCTGGTCCGTTCGAGGACGCTCACGGTCACGCGCTGGCTTCCCTCGAGATCGAACTCGCGATAGACCCACCGGGTTCCCGGTGCCATCGGCCAGTACGGGTTGTCGATGCGCGGGACGAAGTCAACGGGGTCGAGCATGACCGGCTCGCTCTCGTTCGGAAGCGGTTGGTTGCACGTTCCGCCGCCGGCGAACGTCGCCGGCAGCGCCACGGCACCGATGACCAGCGTCACCCCGATCGCCGTCAGCGAACGTCTCATGCGCGTGCCTCCTCGTTCGATCTGTCCCAAGATGCCGCAGGGCGGATGAGAAGACCGTGAAACGCAGCGGCCTCAGGCGGGGAAACGAAGGACGACCTCGGCGCCGTTGTCGGTGTTCCGCGCCTCTACGGACCCGCCGTGCGCGAGCGCGATCGCCCGAACGATCGTCAGCCCCAGGCCGGTGCCCCCGTCGGCCCGCGTCCTGGCCGCGTCGTCGCGGCTGAACGGCTCGAAGGCGGAGCCGAGCAGGGTCGGCGAGAAGCCCGGGCCGCTGTCGGCGACGGATATGGCGACCTCCCCGTCGCGCTTGGAGAGTCCGACGCTGACGCGCCCTCCCGGCGGTGTGTGCCGAAGCGCGTTGTCGAGCAGGTTCCCAACCGCCTGCCGGATACGCAGCGGGTCGAGGTTCGCGCCGACGCCGTCGGCTGCCCGGTGATCGAGCGAGATCGCGCGCTCGGACGCCCGCCCGGCGAACGCACCGACGATGTCGCGGACGAGCGCTCCCACGTCGACCCGCTCTTGGCGGACCGGGAGCTTGCCGCCCTCCGCGCGTGCCAGCACGAGAAGGTCTTCGGCGAGACGGACGAGACGATCGGTCTCGTCGGAGGCGCTCCGCAGCGCCGCCTCGAGCTCCTCGGTGGTTCGCGAGCGACGAAGCGCGAGGTCGAGCTCCGCTTTCAGGTTCGCGACCGGCGTTCGGAGCTCGTGGCTCGCGTCGTCGACGAATCGGCGCTCGCGTTCAAGCGCGGCCTCCAGACGTCCGAGCATCGCATTGAGCGTTCGGCCGAGCCGCGCCAGCTCGTCGTCGGTGCCGGTAACCGGGAGTCGCCGACCAGGCTCGGATGCCGAGATCGCAGCCGCCTCCGAACGCATCGCCTCGACGGGTCTGAGGGCGGCGCCGACGATCAACCATACGACGGCCACGACGAGCGCGAGCGCCGCCGGACCGCCGATGAGCAGCGATGCGGCGAGCCGCCCGAGCGCCTCCTGTTGGTCATCGAGCGACGCTCCAACAAGGAGAACGCGAGCCTCGTCGAGCGGGACGAGCAGCACCCGGGCGGGAGCGATCTCCTCGACGGTTCCAACGTCCGCCTCTGCGAACGTGGCGCTCGTGATGTCTCGCGGCCGGATCACCGGGCCCGTCACCCCCGGCGTCGATCCAAGAACGGCGCCGTCGGACGCCAGGATCTGCGCGAAGGCCTCGTCCGTCTCGATGAGGCCGGCGGTGGGCAAGGTCGGTCCATCGCTCGACGAGAGCAACGCGTCGGCCCGCGAGCGAAGCCCGGCGTCGACCGTGGCGCGGAGATCGCTCTCGAAACGCGCGTAGACGAACACCCCCGCCAAGACCAGGATCACCGCAACGACCCCCGCCGAGGCAAGCGTGAGTCGCGCGCGGATCGGAAGGCCCATCACTTCCTCCGTCGCGGCTCCGAGCGGAACCGATAGCCGGCCCCCCGGACGGTCTCGATCGAGTCGCGCCGGAAGGGCCGGTCGATCTTGTTCCGCAGGTACCGCACGTACACGTCGACGACGTTCGAGTCACCCTCGTATGCGAAATCCCACACGTGCTCGATGAGCCGGCTCCGGCTCAACACCTCGTCCGAGTGACGCATGAGGTACTCGAGAAGGGCGAACTCCTTCGCCGTCAGATCGATCTCCGTGCCGTCGCGCTCGACCGAGCGCGTCGTCGGATCGAGCGTGAGGTCGCCGGCGCGAAGGACCGCGGGCCGTTCGACAGCGCCTCGGCGGATCAGCGCGCGCACCCGCGCAAGCAGCTCGGCGATCGAGAAAGGCTTCGTGAGGTAGTCGTCGGCCCCGGCGTCGAGGCCGGCGACGCGGTCGGCGACGGCATCCCTCGCGGTGAGCATCAGGACCGGGCTCCACCGTCCCGCCCCTCGCATCCTGCGGCACACCTCGAAGCCGTCGAGGTCGGGCAACATCAGGTCGAGCAGGATCGCGTCGTAGTCGTTCTCGGTACCGAGCCAGACGCCATCGGCGCCGTCGGACGCGACGTCCACAGCGTAGCCCTCTTCCTCCAAGGCACGACGAAGGAGGCCTGCCATCTTCACCTCGTCCTCCACGACGAGCACGCGCATCTCCGCCTCCTCGGCCCAGCGTAGGGCGCTCACGATGAGAGTGAAATGAGATGGCGCCGCCGTGTCGAGTGCTGGTCGGGTACCGCCTTCCCTCTTCTGATGCAATCGATCAGAAGGTCGGCGAAGGCGCGACTCTGCCGATGGCTACGGGCCTGCCGAGCGCCCCAGGCGTATCGTCGATGTCCGGACGGCGAGGGATCGCCATGAACGTTCGACATGTGGTTGGGGAGGTGATCGGCATCGGCGCGATGCTGGCCGTGGCCTCGACGGCGTGCACCCAGACTTCTCCGCGTGAGGGTGACGGCCCTGGGAGCCCCTCGACTCCCTCTCCCACCGCCTCGGCCACTGCTTCGCCCGTCGATTCGGGCGTGCCCGTGGTGGTGGGCGAGCCGATCAACGTCTCGACGCTGACCGGCCGAATCGCCCTGTCTACCGAGGACGACATCTACACGGCGAACGCCGACGGAACCGAACTGGTCCGCGTGACCCGGAAGCCCGGCCCCGAGTTCGATCCCGCGTGGGCGCCGGATGGGAGCCGGATCGTTTACCGGGACTCTCGGCGTGGCATCAACCACGACGACGAGATCTTCGTGATGAACGCCGACGGAACGCGTCCGAGGAACCTCACGAAGCATCCGGAAAACGACTGGGGGCCGGATTGGTCTCCGGACGGGCGGACGATCGTGTTCAACTCCGACCGCGATGGGCTGCCCATGGGTGGGTTCCTCGTGGCCCCCGATGGGTCGAACCTCCGTCGGATCGCGACGGACGCCTACGTCGAGTACCCGGCGTGGTCCCCTGACGGCCGGACCATCGCTTTCATGGGCGGAGACAGCGCGGCGGAGTACGACATCTGGACGGTCGGGCTCGATGGGAGACACCTCGTCCAGCTGACCGATTCCCCCGGCCCGGATGGATGGCCGGCGTGGTCACCGGACGGTACCCGGATCGCCTTTACCTCCGTCCGGGACGACTGCGCTTACTCCAACGCCCCGGACTGTCGGACCACCGGTGATATCGGGCCTCATCACGACGTATGGGTGGTGAACGCCGACGGGACCGGGCTGAGAAGGGTCACTCCGGAGTTCGGTCAGTTTGTCGCGTGGTCTCCGGACGGCGACTACTTGCTGGTGTCAGGATATGACCTCTACGTGATCCGTCCGGATGGCACCGGTCGCGCTTCGCTCGATATCGCAGGACTCTCGGGCGGCTTGTTCCCGGAATGGATCGCGTAGACGGGGACGGCGGGTCAGTATGAGTATCCATCACAGCAAGACGTCGCCGGCTCCACCCTCTCGATCCGCGGGACAACGCTCGGTATCCGTGCGCCCACAGGAGTCGCGAGGATCCGTTCGACCTGCCTTGACTGGCCCAGGAGGCGGTCCGAGAATCAGGCAATCGTCGACTTCGAAGGAGTCGATGCGTATGGCTTGGCCGTGATGACAACCTGATGTAGTCGCAAGGGCTCGGTCTCCGCCTGGAAACTGAGCCCTCTGCGTTCCCGAAGACCCTACGGTGCCGACGGTCCTGTTACCAAGCGAAGATCTTCTTGCGAGCACGGAGACGAAGCCTTCCGTCCTCGGCGTCACCTGTCTCGTCGACGCTCGATCATCGCTCGCAGACGAGGTGTCTCGTTGTGGACGATGGCGATGATGCGGATCTCGGGACCGACATCCGCCAGGGTGTAAGCGGCATCGAAATCGTACAGCGTTGCTCCGTCTCCCTCGATCAGACGCCATCGCACGATGGCTTGAGCGAGCCGCGGTGTGAACTCGGTCATGCGGACCCGGATGGCTCGCGCGGAGCGAACACCTATCGTTCGATAGACGGCGACGAGCCGCTCGACCTGCGGGATCCAGGCCTCACGCGACTCGACGATCGTCACATCGATCTCATCTCCGTCGCTCGCGATGAGGAAGGGGTAGGAGAAGTGGTCGGCGATGCGTGAGACATCCAAGGCCTCGAACGCCGCACGATAGGCTTCGAGGAGTCGGCGAACCTTCGTCTCGCTGTCCATCATCAACCCGATCGGCGCGTCCGCGAGCGGTCCATCCAATCAGACTCGCCCGGGTGTTCACTACCCACCTCACCGCGTGTGCGCCCACACTCGATCGACCGGTGGCCCGACGACTCAGCGGCTGGCCGCGGATCCTGGCCCTTCAGGCCAAGGTCGTGCGCGTCGATACCGTCAGCGAGCTGCAACGTGAAGGCG
>JBMDWR010000193.1:0-6853 GCA_048594645.1 Actinomycetota bacterium | reverse complement strand
CGGCTCGGGGCCGCTCGCCTCGAACGAACCCGACGGCTCCGCCGCCGTCGCCGCGAGCACGACCACGACCACCGTCGCGCCGACCGCGGACCAGATCTTCGTCGCGGCTCTGCCTCGACCCATGACCAGCGTTGACGCTATGCTGGTCTCGCACCACCGTCAAGCCGAGGAGAGGCCCCGGGTGGACGAGCGGGACAAGCGCCGCGTCGGCGAGGAGGTCGAGCCCGGCGAACGCCCCAAGGCACCGGGCGACCTGCAACTCCTCCAGCGCTTCCTCAACACGTGGAACCATGAGTTCCCGACCGAGTGGGACCGGATCGGCTCGGGCGCCAGAGCGACCGCGTGGCTGTGCTCCACGGGACTGATCGCCGGCTCGGAGCGAGTGAGCGGCCGGGACGCCGCTCGCCTCCGCGAGGTCCGCGAGGCGCTCCGCAGGGTCGTCTTCGCGAACGGCGTCGGGGAGCCGGACACGCGATCGCTCGAGATCGTTCGGCGCGAGGGGCGAGCATCGACGTTGCGCTTCGCGATCGACGCCCACGGCGGGACGTCCCTCGTCCCGGCGCGACGCGGCGCGGACGGCGTCGTCGCTTCGCTGCTCGGGATCTGGCACGAGGCCGAGCGCGCCGGTGCCTGGGCGCGGCTCAAGGCGTGCCGGCAGTGCGAGTACGTCTTCTTCGACCGTTCCAAGAACCGCTCGGCCGCCTGGTGCGCGATGGCGATCTGCGGGAACCGGACGAAGAACCGCGCGTACCGCCGTCGGCGAGCGCTCAGGTCGTCGACGAGGTCACCCAGCTGAGGTACGCGGGGGTCCCCGCCTCGATCGGGAGGCCGACGATCTCGGGCACGTCGTAGGGATGTTCCGAGGCGATCCTCTCCTGGAGCGCGTCCATGCGCTCGGCGGTCGTCTTGATCAGCAGCAACCACTCCGTGGCGGACCGGACGTCGCCGTCCCAGCGGTAGGTGCTGTGGATCGGACCCACCACCTGGACGCAGGCGGCCAGCCGAGCGCCGACGAGCGTCTGCCCGAGGTCGCGCGCCCGCAGCTCAGAGTCGATCGTGCAGAACACCTGGAGCACCCGGCCCTCGGTCACTCCCACTCGATCGTCCCGGGCGGCTTGCTGGTGACGTCGTAGACGACGCGGTTCACGCCTCGGACCTCGCGCACGATGCGGCCGGCGACGCGGTCGAGAACGTCGTGCGGCAACCGTGCCCAGTCGGCGGTCATCGCGTCCTCGCTCGTGACGGCGCGCAGCACGATCGGGTGCTCGTACGTTCGGCCATCACCCATCACCCCGACGCTCCGGACGTCCGCCAGGAGCACACAGAACGCCTGCCACGTCGCCGCGTGCAGCCCGGCCCGGCGGACCTCCTCCGTCACGATATGGTCGGCGGACCGGACGACGGCCAGGTTCTCGGCCGTCACCTCGCCGACGATCCGAACCGCGAGGCCCGGTCCCGGGAACGGCTGTCGGCCGACGATCTCCTCCGGCAGCCCGAGCTCGGCGCCGACCGTACGAACCTCGTCCTTGAACAGGTCCCGCAGCGGCTCGACGAGCTCGAGGTCCATCTCCTCGGGAAGGCCGCCGACGTTGTGGTGGCTCTTGATCCGTGCGGCCGTGCGCGAGCCGCTCTCGATCACGTCCGGATACAGCGTCCCCTGGACGAGGAACCGCGCGTCGCGATGCTCGCGCGCGACCTCCTCGAACACGCGGATGAACTCCTCGCCGATGCGCCGGCGCTTCTCCTCAGGCTCGCGGACGCCCGCGAGCGCCGCGAGGAACCGGTCCGCGGCCTTCACGTGCACGAGCGGCACGTGGAAGTGCCGGCCGAACGTCTCCTCCACCTGCTCGGGTTCTCCCTCGCGCAGCAACCCGGTGTCGACGAACACGCAGGTGAGCTGTTCCCCGACGGCCTTGTAGACGAGGAGCGCCGCGACGGCGGAGTCCACGCCACCGGACAGCGCGCACAGGACGTGGCCGTCGCCGACCTGCGCCCGGATCTGGGCGACGCTTCGCTCGATCACGTTCGCCGGGGTCCAGTCGGGAAGCAGGCCGCACCCGTCGTACAGGAACCGCTTCATGACCGCGGTTCCCCTGGGCGTGTGGGCGACCTCCGGATGGAACTGGACGGCGTACAGGCCGCGCTGCTGATCCTCCATCGAGGCGATCGGGATCGCGTCGGTTCGGGACGTGACGCGGAACCCGTCGGGAGCGCGCGTCACGGCGTCGCCGTGGCTCATCCAGACCTCTTCCTCGTCCGCGAGGTCACCGAGCAGCAGTCCGGGCTCGAGCACCTGCAGGCGCGTCCTGCCGTACTCGCGCTGTCCGGTGGCCTCCACCTCGCCGCCGAGCTCTCGCGCCATGAGCTGATGCCCGTAGCAGATCCCGAGGACCGGCACGCCCAGCCCGAACAGGGCGGGGTCGACCGAGGGCGCACCCTCCTCGTAGACGGACGCGGGGCCCCCCGAGAGCACGATGCCGGCTGGTCGGCGCGCGGCCAGCTCCGAGGCGCCGAGGTCGTGCGGAACGATCTCCGAGTACGCGTGGCACTCGCGGATCCGCCGGGCGATCAGCTGCGCGTACTGCGCCCCCAGATCCACCACCAGGACCGGGCGCGCGGGTGCCGAGCTCACGGCGTCAGCGGCCCATGCCTACGCGCTGGGCGGTCTGATACGTCTTGCCCTCCGTCTTGATGGCCGGGGCGACCACGAGCTCGGCCTTCTGGAAGTCACGGATCGACGCGTAGCCCGTGGTGGCCATCGAGGTGGCGAGCGCTCCGAACAGGTTGAAGGTGCCGTCGTTCTCGTGCGCCGGCCCCACGAGGATCTCCTCCAACGAGCCGACCTGCTGGGTCTGCACCCTGGCGCCTCTCGGCAGAGTGGGGTGGAACGTCGCCATCCCCCAGTGGTATCCGCGACCGGGCGCCTCGTAGGCACGAGCGAGGGGCGACCCGATCATGACGGCATCGGCACCGCACGCGATCGCCTTGGCGATGTCGCCGCCGGTCCGCATGCCGCCGTCGGCGATGACGTGGCAGTAGCGTCCGGTCTCGCGTAGGTGCTCCATCCTCGCGGCCGCCGCGTCCGCGATCGCGGTCGCCTGCGGGACGCCGACACCCAGGACCCCGCGCGTCGTGCACGCGTTCCCGGGCCCGACCCCGACGAGGACGCCGACGGCGCCCGTCCGCATCAGATGCAGCGCCGTGGTGTACGAGGCGCATCCGCCGACGATGACGGGCAGCTCGAAGCGCGCGATGAACTCCTTCAGGTTGAGCGGCTCGGAATGCGTGGAGACGTGCTCCGCCGAGACGACCGTCCCCTGGATCACCAGGATGTCGAGCCCCGCGCGGACGACGGCTTCGGCGTACCGTTCCACCCGCTGCGGGGTGAGGGACGCGCACGCGACGACGCCGGCGTCCTTGACCTCCCGGATCCGGCGCTCGATCAGCTCGTCCTTGATCGGCTCGCGGTACAGCTCCTGCATGCGCCCGGTCGCCTTCTCGTCGGGCAGCTGGGCGATCTCCTCGTAGACCGATTCAGGGTCCTCGTACCGCGTCCAGAGGCCCTCGAGGTTCAGGCACGCGAGCCCGCCGAGCCGTCCGATCTCGACGATGGTCGAAGGCGAGACGGCGGCGTCCATCGCCGAGGCCATCATCGGAAGCCGGAACGCGTACGCGTCGATCTGCCATGAGATGTCGACGTCGTCCGGGTCCCGGGTCCGTCTGGACGGAACGATCGCCACCTCGTCGAACCCGTAGGCGCGACGTGCCACCTTCCCCCTACCGATCTCGGTCTCCATCGCCGTCTCCCGATCCGATCGCGTCCCGATATGCAGCGGCGCCCACCCGTCCTCGGGTGGGCACCGTCACTCCATGCGGGCACGGTACCACGGGCGGGTGCCGCGTCCGGTCAGTGCTCCTTGACCACGTGGCCCGTCTCGTGGACGCGCAGATCGGTCATCCCGGAGTGCATGCGGTCCCCCCGGACCATGACCGTGTCGTCGTCGATGTATCCGAGCTCCTTCAGACGCGTGAGCGTCCGCTGCAGGGACTCCTCGGGCGTCTCCTCCATCGTGTCGAGGACCAGCTCGGGATCCTCGGGAGCCTCGTACGGGTCGTCCACCCCCGTGAAGCCGGTGATCTCACCGGCCAGGGCCTTCTTGTACAGGCCCTTGGGGTCTCGGTTCCGGGCGAGCTCCTCGACCGTCGCGTGCACGTACACCTCGACGAAGGCGCCGATCTGCTCACGCACCTCGTCGCGGATCGCCTTGTACGGGCTGATCGGACAGCAGATCGTGGCGACGCCGTTCCGCGTGAGCAGGTGGGCGACGAACCCGATCCGCCTGATGTTGGTGTCGCGATCCTCCTTCGAGAACCCCAGGCCCTTCGAGAGGTTCTGTCGTACGACGTCGCCGTCCAAGATCTCGGTCTTCAGCCCGCGCGCCTGGAGCTCGTGGTACAGCAACTCGGCGATCGTCGATTTGCCCGAGCCCGACAGCCCGGTGAACCAGACCGTGAACCCCTCGTGTTGACGCTCCATCACAGGAAGCTCCTCCCGACCGCATCCTCGGGCGGCTCGAGGCCATACATCGACAGGATCGATGGGCCGACATCAACGAGCTGGAGACCGGTGACCGCGCCGGTCGCCTGTCCAGGTAGCCCCGCCATCGCCCACACGCCGCTCCGATCGTGGTTGGCTCCGTCCGGGCCCGTATCGTTCTCGTACGTGTAGATGCTCCGGTTGCCGACCGATCCGACCGAGCGCCAGGCGAGATCACCGAAGTACACGATCAGGTCCGGAGCCACACCACGGACCTCCGGGTACACGTCCTGCGGCTTCAAGACCCTCGTTCCGAGGGACTCGCCGTCGGGCCCCGGGGCCGCCTCGAGCTTCTCGATCAGCTCGTCGCGGACCTCCTCGTACCGTGCGGGCTCGACCACGCCCTCGGGCTCTCGACCCTTGACGTTCAGGAACAGGCGGCCGTAGTAGCCGCCGTCGCCCCACGCCAGGGTCTGACTCCAGTCGATCGCGACATCCTTGATCGGCATGACGTGCGACGGTTGTGCGGCGAGGGCCAGGTATCCCTCTCGGGCCAACCAGTCGTTGAAGCAGAAGCCGCCCATCATCGGCCGAGCGCCGTGGTCGCTCATCACGATCGTGACCGCGTCATCGGGAAGATCCTCCAGCAGTGACCCGACCTGATCGTCGAGGAACCGGTAGTAGTCCTGGAAAGCGGTCTCGTACTTGTTCCCAGGCTCATGCAGGGGATGGTTCGGGTCCCAGTGCTGCCAGAAGACGTGGTGCAGCCGGTCGGGGGCGATCTCGCAGAGCATGAAGAAGTCCCATGGTTTGTCCCGAAGGAGACGCCTACCGGCGCGGAACCGGCGCTCGGTCATCTGGAAGACCTGGTCGAGAACCACGTCGTAGCCGGCGCGCCGGAAGTCGGCGATGTCGAAGATGTAGTCGTTTCCCTCCCCCAACTCGGCGACGATCTCCGTCTCCACTTCGGCCGGGAAGGCCCACGACTTCGCGGAAGGCGGCGTGAGGAAACACCCGACCCGCCACCCGGGGAAGTCGTGGGGAGGCGGGTACGACGGGGGGACACCGATCAGGAGCGAGCGGAGACCCTTGCTGCCCAAGGTGTCCCACACAGCGGGCGCATCGACCGCGTTCGAGGTGGCGATGGAGAAACCGTCGTACGACGCATCCTTGCGGTTGCGGAACCCGTAGATGCCGAGTTGCCCAGGCGTCATGCCGGTCATGGCACAGGCCCACGCCGGCACGGTGATCGGCGGCGTGATGCTCGCGAGATCGCCCCACATCCCTCGTTCCATAAGGGAGTGGATGTTCGGCGTCTCGGCTTCGAAATCACGGAAGAGGAGCTGTGGCGTGGCGCAGTCCAGGCCGATGACGGCGACCCGGGGTGTGTCGATCACATGCGCTCCTTACGATTGGGGAACGAGCCCGATGGACTCCGCGCGCATGCTAGCAAACACATCGCCGGAGCCCGACCTGCGATGATGGGCCGCCGTGGATCTCCTGAGACGCGTCCTCATGCTGCAGGCGATCGTCTGGGCGGTATGTGGCGCGGCGATCGCCGTGGCCCCGGGGTTCGTGGTCGTCACGCTGTTCGATCTCCCGGCGATGCCGGACGAAGGGTACGTGAGGATCGCCGGGATCTTCTCGTTCAGCCTCTCGCTGCTCATGGTGCTCGTCGCGCGGAGGCTCGAGTCCCTGTGGTGGTTCGTGTGGGCGTTCGTCATCGCGACCGCCGGCTCCGCGATCGTCGCCGCGCTGAACGCGCTGTTCGGTCTGCCGGATGGGGCCTCGCCGGTGCTGTGGTGGCTGTTCGCCGCGGCGAGCGCGGCGTTCACCGCGGGGCTGCTCACGGGCCTGGCGAAGACGGGGACCGAACGAACGCCGCTGTAGGCGACGACCGCGGTACGAAGAAGGGGGCCGGTGCGTCCGGCCCCCCTTCATGTGCTTCCCGCTCGACTAGTGCATGTGGCCGTGGCCGGCCCCAGCCGGAGCCGGTTCTTCCTCCTCGGGCTTCTCGACCACGGCGCTCTCGGCCGTGAGAACGATGGCCGCGATCGAGGTGGCGTTCTGAAGCGCCGACCTCGTGACCTTGGCGGGATCGAGGATCCCGGCGTTGAACATGTCCACCCATTCGTCCCTGGCCGCGTCGTACCCGCGGGAGTCGCCCTCGGAGCGGATCCGCTCCACGATCACGGCACCCTCCACACCGGCGTTGTCCGCGATCAGGCGAGCGGGGTCCGAAAGGGCCGCGCGGACGATCTTGGCGCCCGTCGCCTCGTCGCCGGTGAGATCGATCTTGTCGAGCGCCTGCTCGGC
>JBMDWR010000192.1:0-1489 GCA_048594645.1 Actinomycetota bacterium | reverse complement strand
CCGACGGGCGTCCCGTTCAGCAGGCCGGTGATGCGGAGCGTGGCGCCGAACTTGAGCTCCACGTCGATCTCGGCGTAGTCGATCACCTTTCCGCCGAGCGCCGTGCCCAGACTCATCGTCAGCATCTGACCCGGCGGCTTGTCGATCCGACCGCACGGCTGGCCGTTGCCCTCGCCGTTCTGACCGACCCCGATCCCGTCGCTGACGAACCCGACCTGTGGGTTCGAGCCACTGGCGGTTGCGGCCGATAAGGTCACGAGCGGGTCGGCCGCCGCGGCGACCGTACCCAGCGCGATCCTGCATCCAGCGCCGTTCCCGATCGATTGCCGTTGGCTGAAGGACGCGGCATATCCACTCGATTCGAGCGGATCCGGCGCCCGGAACGCGAGGTAATCCTGTGGCGCGTCACCGGTCGAGCCGAGATGGAGCTGAAGGACGCCTCCGTCTGCCAACGCGCCGGTTCCGCCCTGTTGGGCAGTCGCCGGTGTCGCGGGGAGGAGCCAGGCAAGCAATCCCAGCGTCAGCACGCCGACGGCTGCGGCGAGCGCACGCTTGGAGGGACGGAGGGGCTGGACGAACGTTCTCATGGCGGGGAACCTTTCTGTCTTTCGGCCGGGAGCGAAATCGGCCAACGGTACACGGTCTTAGGCCGTTTTGGCAAACCCGCGTAGGCCATCGGGGGGACAGCCCTGTCGGACGGCGGCGCTACAGGATGGGCAGGTATCGCTCGAGCTCGTACGGGGTCACGTACGACTTGTACGCGTCCCATTCCTCTCGCTTGTTGCGCAGCAGGAACTCGACGACGTGGTCGCCGAGCGCCTCGCGCAGGATCTTCGACTCGCTCGCCAGGCCGATCGCCTCGTGCAGGTCGGCCGGGAGCGAGCGGATCCCGGCGGCTCGCCGTTCGTCCTCGGTCATCTCGTAGATGTTGTTCGAGGCCTCGGGCGGGAGCTCGAACTCCTGCTCGATCCCCGCGACGCCCGCGCCGAGCATCGACGCGAACGCGAGGTACGGGTTGCACGCCGGATCGGGCGAACGGTACTCGATCCTCGTCGCCTCTTCCTTGCCAGGCTTGTACTGCGGCACGCGGACGAGCGCCGAGCGGTTCCGCCTGGCCCAGCACACGTACACGGGCGCCTCGTACCCGGGGACGAGGCGCTTGTACGAGTTGACCCACTGGTTGGTCACCAGCGTGATCTCGGGCGCCGCCTCGAGGATCCCGGCGATGTACCTCTTGCCGATCTGCGACAGGTGGTATTCGTCGCCCTCGCCGAAGAAGGCGTTCCGGTCGCCCGTGAACAGCGACTGGTGCGTGTGCATGCCGCTGCCGTTCACGCCCTGGACCGGTTTCGGCATGAACGTGGCGTAGATGCCGAACTCCTGCGCGACCTCCTTCACCGTCAACCGGTACGTCATCACGTTGTCGGCCATCGTGAGCGCGTCGGCGTACCGGAGGTCGATCTCGTGCTGGCTGGGGGCGACCTCGTGG
>JBMDWR010000191.1:0-1637 GCA_048594645.1 Actinomycetota bacterium | reverse complement strand
GCGGACGTCCTCGGGGGGCGGGAGGGCGCGCGTCGCGCGCGTCGTCGTCTCCACCGCCTCAGGCTATCGAGGGCGGTTCGTTCCCGTTGACCAGGGCGTCTGCTAGACTCCGCGCCGGTTCAGCCCGCTCGGAACCCTCAGGACCCCATCATGATCAGTCTTCAGCGTGTCACGAAGGTCTACCGCAACGGCACGACCGCGCTCGAGGATGTGAGCGTCGAGGTCGAGAAGGGCGAGTTCGTCTTCATCGTGGGGCAGTCCGGCTCCGGCAAGAGCACGTTCATCCGGTTGCTCCTCAAGGAAGAGGAGGCGACCAAAGGGGACATCTACGTGGCCGGGAAGAACCTCGCGAAGCTCACCACGTGGAAGGTCCCGCACCTGCGGCGGAACATCGGAACCGTCTTCCAGGACTTCAAGCTGCTCCAGGACAAGACCGTGTTCGAGAACGTCGCCTTCGCCCTCGAGGTGATCGGCAAGCCCAAGCACGTGATCGACCAGCGCGTGCCCGAGATCCTCGAGCTCGTCGGCCTGGGCGACAAGCTCAACAACTTCCCGGACGAGCTGTCCGGAGGCGAGCAGCAGCGGGTCTCGATCGCGCGAGCCTGCGTCAACCGGCCGCTCGTGCTGCTCGCGGATGAGCCCACCGGCAACCTGGATCCCTCGACGTCGGTCGACATCATGCGGCTGCTGGACAAGGTCAACCGGATCGGAACCACGATCTGCATGGCGACCCACGACCAGGCGATCGTCGACGCGATGCGGCGGCGCGTGATCGAGCTCGACAAGGGCAAGGTCGTGCGCGACCAGGCACGTGGGGTGTACAGCTAGTGGCGCGGTTCGAGTACCTGTTCCGCGAGACCACGTCGGGACTGCGGCGGAACGGGCTCGTGGCGTTCGCGGCGATCTCGACGACGTTCATCGCGCTGTTCCTGTTCGGCCTATCGCTGCTGATCTCCCGACAGGTGAGCCTGCTGATCGAGGCGACGACCGGCAACGTCGAGGTTGCGGTGTACCTCACGGATCCCGTCAACCCCGACACGGTCGAGTCGCTCACGTCGACCCTGAGCGAGCTCGAGGCCGTGGCGAACGTGCACTACGAGGACAAGCAGGAAGCGTGCGACCGGTTCAAGGTGCTGTTCGCCAATCAGGAGGCGCTGGTGAACAACGTCGACTGCGATGCGCTGCCGGCGTCCCTCCGCGTCAAGATGGACGATCCCGAGAAGTACGCGCAGGTCAAGGCCGTCCTCCAGGGCCAGCCGGGGATCGAGGAGATCCGCGACCAGCGTGAGTTCTTCGACCGGCTGTTCGCGGTGACGCGGGTGTTCCGCGTGGGCGTGCTGCTCGTGGCGTTCGTCATGTTGATCTCGGCGTCGATCCTGATCGCGAACACCGTGCGCATGGGGCTGTTCGCCCGCCGCAAGGAGATCGGGATCATGAAGCTCGTCGGGGCGACCAACTGGCGGATCCGCCTGCCGTTCCTGGTCGAAGGGCTGTTCGAGAGCTTGATCGGCGCGGCGGCGGCGATCCTGTTCCTGTTCGCGATCAAGGTGGCGTTCATCAACCCGCTGAACGACTCCGTGCAGTTCATCCCGTGGATCGTCAACCGGGACGTGGTCGCGATCATCCCGATCCTGCTG
>JBMDWR010000190.1:0-23691 GCA_048594645.1 Actinomycetota bacterium | reverse complement strand
GCGCTGCTGATCGTCGCGTACTTCGTCTCGATGGAGGCGGCGCAGACGCCCGACGGCACGATGTCGCTCGTCGCATCGCTCCTCCCGCCAACCGCGCCGATGGTGATGATCGCGCGGATCGCGCACGGGAGCGTGCCGTGGTGGCAGATCGCGGTGTCGATCGCGTTGATGGTCGTCACCGTGTACGGCATGATCGGGCTCGCCGCACGGATCTACACGGGTGCGGTGCTGCGATTCGGCGGGAGGATGCGCGTGCGCGAGGCGTGGCGCGGCGCCGAGGTCTGAAACGCGTCAGCAGTCCCCGGTCGAGCCGGGGTTCACGAATGCGACCTCGCCCTTCGCGACCATGCTGAGGCACTCGCGAGCGAGCCGCTCGAGCTCGACGGGATCGTGCAGTTGCGCGATCTCCGCTCGCAGGTCGGCGTTCTGGGCCTCGAGCCGTTCGGCGCGCCGCACCAGCTCGGCGATCGCGGCGCGCTGCTCGAGGAGGCGGCCTACGGGAACCACCGCCATCAGCGCGAGGATCGCCACGGCGATGAGCAGGGCTGCGGCCCGCCCCGTCAGCCGCGGCCGCTGGCGTTCGAGACGTGGCCGCGGTCGAGCCCGCGTCGTGGTCGCGCTCACGCCGAGGCCTTCCGAACCGCGGAGCCGCCGGCGTAGCGGGCCTGCTCGCCGAGCTCCTCCTCGATCCGCAGGAGCCGGTTGTACTTGGCGGTCCGCTCGCCACGGGTCGGGGCGCCGGTCTTGATCTGGCCGGCGTTGGTGGCGACGGCGAGGTCGGCGATCGTCGTGTCCTCCGTCTCGCCGGAACGATGGCTCACGATCAGGCCGAACCCGTTCCGGGCGGCGAGCTCGATCGTGTCGAGCGTCTGCGTCAGCATCCCGATCTGGTTGGGCTTGATCAGGATCGCGGTGGCCGACCGCTCGCGGATCCCGCGTGCGAGGCGGTCGGGGTTGGTGACGAACAGGTCGTCGCCGACCAGTTGGCAGCGTTCGCCGAGCGCCGCGGTCAGCGCGGCCCAGCCCTCCCAGTCGTCCTGCGAGAGCCCGTCCTCGATCGAGATGACGGGGAACGCGTCGAGCACGCCCCTCCAGAACTCGATCATGTCCTCGACGCTGCGCGTCGTGCCTTCGAGGTGATAGCTGCCGTCGCGGTACAGCTCCGAGCATGCAGGGTCCATCGCCAGCGCGACCTCGTCACCCGGCTCGAGCCCCGTCGCCCCGATCGCGGCGACGAGCAACCCGAGCGCCTCGTCCGCCGTCCGAACGTTCGGCGCGAAGCCGCCCTCGTCGCCGACGTCGGTCGCCATGCCTCTCGAGGACAGCTCGCTCTTCAGGGCGTGGTAGATCTCGGAGCCCCAGCGGAGGGCTTCCGAGAACGACGCCGCGCCCACCGGCACGAGCATGAACTCCTGGAGCTCGAGCGCGTTGCCGGCGTGCGCTCCGCCGTTGATCACGTTCATGTACGGGACCGGCAGCACGTGCGCGTTCGGGCCGCCGAGCGCCCGGTAGAGCGGGAGCCCGAGAGAGTCCGCCGCGGCGTGCGCAACCGCGAGCGAGACACCGAGCATCGCGTTGGCGCCGAGGTTCGATCCGTCCGCGGTTCCGTCGAGCTCGAGGAGCACGCGATCGACCTCGCGCTGGTCGTAGGCGTCCTGGCCCTCGAGCACCGGCGCGATCACCTCGTTGACGTTGGTGACCGCCTGCAGGACGCCCTTGCCGCCGAAACGCTTGCCGTCGCCGTCGCGCAGCTCCAGCGCCTCGTGCTCGCCCGTCGAGGCGCCGCTGGGGACCGTCGCGCGGCCGAACCCGCCGTCCACCAGGATCGCGTCCACCTCGACCGTCGGGTTGCCGCGCGAATCGAGGACCTCGCGGGCGAAGACGGCTTCGATCAGCGACATGGGCCCTATCCTACGGCCGGCCCTTCGCGATCCCGCTCATCTCGCGGGTCCGTTACGGTGGTGCTCGTGACCGAGCCGGAGCCGGAACGGTGCTGCTTCGACGATTGGGTCGAGGGCTGGGACCAGCGCGCCCGGGCAGACCGAACCGGGAACCCGGTCACCGACGCGGTCCTGGCCGCGCTCACCGAGGTGGGCGTCGAGGGCCGCACCGTGCTCGACGTGGGATGCGGGATCGGAGACCTCGCGATCGAGACCGTGGTGCGTGGGGCTGCGCGGGCGGCGGGATTCGACCTGTCACCGAAGGCGATCGAGCGCGCCCGCGAGCTCGCGGCCGAGCGGGGCGTCGCCGACCGGACGAGGTTCGAGATCGGCGACGGCGCCAAGCTCGAGCTCCCGGGGTCCGATGTGGTCGCCGTGAATCGCGTCGTCTGCTGCTACGCGAACGCCGACGGCCTGCTCGAGCGCAGCCTCGCGGCGGCCGGAAGCGTCTACGCGATCACGGCACCCATCTCCAAGGGTGCGACGGGGCTCTACAACCGCGTCGCGACGCGGCTGTCGAACGTCGTCTACGCCCTGCGGGATCGCAAGTACCAGGGTTTCCGGACGTTCGTGCACGACGTGGACCGGATCGACGAGCGGATCCGGTCGGCCGGCTTCCGGCGCATCCGGCACGAGCGCCGACGGGTGGTCTGGGACCTCGCCGTCTACACGCGCTGAGGCGGCTCCTTCACGAAGTCGATGAACCTCCCGACCTCGTCGAAGCCGAGCTTGGCATACAGGTGCTTCGGCCAGTCCTCGTCGTCGGCGCCGAGAAACACGAGGTCCGCACCGTCTTCACGCGCCGCTCGGACCGCGGCGAGGACCACCGCGCGGGCGAGCCCGCGACCTCGGTGCGCCTCGAACGTGGCGACGTCCTCGATCTGCGCGACGTCGCCGAGCCGGTACAGCTCGCACCCCGCGACGACGCGGCCGTCCACGCGGGCGCCGAAGAAGCGAGCGCCCGCATGCTCCGCGAGGACGTCGTGGAAGGCCGCGAGCACCTCTGCCACATCCGCATACCGACCGTCGTCGGCCAGCGCGTTCGTCTCTCGGTAGAACCCCTTCATCTCCTCGAGGCCGACCTCCTCGGCAACGTCGTCGTTCCAGTGGTCGGGCTCGCGCAGGTGAGCCATCACGACGCCGCGATCGACCCCGTAGCCGAGCTCGACGAAGCCCGGAGCCAGCCGCTCCCCGTGGACGATGTCCACCACCCAGATCGTCCGGTGCTCCAGCCCGGCGCGTCCCAGCACGTCGTCGGCGTCGGCCGCGAGGTCCTCCGCGGAGACGCCCTCGAGCGCCGCATCGACCCACACGAAGTTGCTGTCCCACCGCCGGGGGAAGCCCTCGTGGAACCACGCCGTGCCGAACCGGCACGCCTCGGACCGCGTCGAGATCCGCGGCACCAGCTCGCGCTCGAACGCGACGATTCGCTCGAAGACGTCGCTCATCGACGCGCTTCGCGGAACAACACGCGGACGTCCTCCTCGGACATCGCGTCGACGTCGAGGCCGCGCTCGGACGCGAGCGCGCGGAAGCGCTCATAGCGCTCGGCGAACCCGCGGATCGTCCGCCGGAGCGCGCTCTCCGCGTCGACGCCCAGCTTGCGAGCGACCGAGACGGTCGCGAACAGCACGTCGCCGATCTCCTCCTCGGCGTTCGCGGCGTGGGTGCTCGCCTCGAGCTCGCCGATCTCCTCCTTGAGCGCCTCGATCGCGGACCTGGTCGAGCGCCACTCGAATCCCCACCCCGCCGCGCGGCGCTGCACCTTCGAGGCGCGCGCGAGCGCCGGGAGCGTCTCTGGGATGTCGTCCTCGAGCGGCTTCTCGCCCTTCTCCTCGGTCTTGATGCGCTCCCAGTTCACGAGGACCTCCGCCGCGCCCTCCACCTCGACGTCCCCGAACACGTGGGGGTGGCGCCTGATCAGCTTCTCCACGATGCCCTGCGCCACATCGTCGACGTCCCAGGCCCCGTCGTCCGCCGCCATCTGCGCGTGGAACGCCACCTGCAGCAGGACGTCGCCGAGTTCCTCGCGCAGACGCTCGCGGTCTTCGCGGTCGATCGCGTCGAGCACCTCGTGCGTCTCCTCCAGGAGATGGCGCGCGAGCGAGGCATGCGTCTGCTCGCGGTCCCAGGGACAGCCCCCCGGGCCGCGGAGCCGCGCCATGACCCTCACGAGATCGAGGACGCGCTCCCCAGCCTGCGACGACGGAACGGGTCCGGGAGGAACGTGGGAGAGCGGGTCGCCGTCGTCGGTCACGGCCCGGTGGGCGACGGCGCCTCGGCGGCCGTCGGTCCGGTCGGGTCGTTCGCCGTGCTGCGGATCGGCAGGACGTTCCCGGTGTCCGAGTCGAACCGGCCGAACCGCGGGTTCACGTCGATGTCGGTGGCCTCGACCTGCTCGAAGAACCACGCCTCGAAGGCGCCGCCCGCCTCGCTCGCCTGGAGCTGCTCGCGGACGTCTTCGAACGGGGCGACGTCCTCGCGGACCAGGTGGATCACGTGCCACCCGAACCGCGTCCGGATCGCACCGGAGATGTCGCCGGGCTCCAGCCCGAGCGTCGCCTCGACGAAGTCGGGATCGAACTGCGCTTGGAACCCGCTCAGCGAGAACGACCCCAGGCTGCCGCCGTTGTCCCTCGAGCCGGGATCGATCGACTCGCGCGTGGCGGTCGCCGCGAACGTCTCGGGCGAGACCTCGGAGGCGATGCGCTTGGCGTCCGCGCGGTCCTGCACCAGGATGTGTTCGACCTCGATCGTCGTGAACGTGCCGAGGTTCTCGTCGTACGCGGCCATCAGCGTCTCGTCGTCCACCCGCTCCTCGACGACGGCCTGCTGCACGGCGTTCACCAGGAGCAGGCGCCCGGCGAACGCCTCGATCTGTCCCCGCGTGACGCCGGCCTTCGACAGCTGCTCTCGGAGCGTGTCCGGGCCGCCGACCCCCTCCTCGAGCGACGTGAGCGCCTCGTCCACCTCGGACGCGCCGACCGACACGTCATGCTCGACGGCGTACGCCTTCGCAAGCTCCTCGCGGATCTCGTTCGCCAGTGTGTACCGGGTACAGGCGGCCTCGTCGGACTCACCCTGCTCCGGAGAGCCGCACGGCGCGCCCGACAGGTCCGTGAGGAACCGGAAGAGCACCACGTCGGCCTCGAGCTGATCGACCGAGATCTCGCCGTCGCCGACGGTCGCCGCCGTCGAACCGGAGGTCGAGCACGCACCCAGCGTCATCAGGGCGACGAGAGCGACCGGGATCGCGCGGAGGGAGGGACGGATCACGCAGGCATGCTAGCAACGGGCCCGCGAGACCTTGCGACTCAGCTCGCGGCGGCCTCGGCCGGCTCGGCGCCCGGTTCGACGGTCCGGAGGAGCCGGCCTTCGACCCATCCGGGCAGCTCGGTCCCCCGTACGCGGCCGAACCCGAGGTTCAGCGTCGCGGTCGTCCGCATGTAGCGGGCCTCGGGGACGCGCTCGGGAAGGTCGAGCTCGAGCGCCTCGGACATCGCGAGCGGCTTGATCCTGACCTCCTGCCGGTACGTCGAGACCTCCTCGACGCCAAGACGGCCGCACGTGATCCGGAGCGATGCCACCGCGAACAACGTCTCGACCTCCTCCGGCAGCTGCCCGTACCGGTCGACGGTCTCCGAGCGGACGCGTTCGAGCGCCTCGTGATCGCCCGCCGAGGAGATCCGCCGGTACAGGTCCAGCCGCAGCGCCTCCTGCTCCAGCCACCCCGGCGGCACGAACGCCCGTACCGGCAGGTCGATCCGGATCTCCTTCTCCTCGGGGAGCGGCTCCCCCTTCATCTCGGCGACGGACTCCTGGAGCAGCCGGGCGTACGTGTCGAAGCCGACGGCCGCGATGTGCCCGTGCTGCTCGGCCCCCAGGACGTTGCCGGCGCCGCGGATCTCCAGGTCGCGGAGCGCGATCTGGAACCCGCTGCCGAGCGCCTGATGTCGCGCGATCGTCGTCAGCCGCTCGTGCGCCTCCTCGGTCAGCTCGCGCTGCGGCGGGAAGAAGAAGTACGCGAACGCGCGCTCGTGGCTGCGCCCGACGCGCCCGCGCAGCTGGTACATCTGCGAGAGCCCCAGCAGGTTGGCCGCGTCGACGACGAGCGTGTTCGCGTTCGGCACGTCGAGGCCGGACTCGATGATCACGGTGCAGACCAGCACGTCGGCATCGCGGTCCCAGAACCGCATCATCCGGCGCTCGAGCGCGTCCTCATCCATCTGGCCGTGCGCGACGGCGATCCGTGCGTCCGGGACCTGCTCCTGGAGCCACGCGGCCTGCCGGTCGATCGTCGCCACGCGGTTGTGGACCCAGAAGACCTGCCCCTCACGGAGCAGCTCGCGGCGAACGGCGCCGAGCGCGAGGCCCTCTTCGTACTGGCCGACGTAGGTGAGCACCGGCTGGCGGTCTTCCGGCGGCGTATCGACGGTCGACATATCGCGGATGCCGGACAGCGCCATCTCGAGCGTGCGAGGGATCGGCGTGGCCGACATCGTCAGCACATCCACCTGAGCGCGCATCTTCTTCAGGCGCTCCTTGTGCGCGACGCCGAAGCGCTGCTCCTCGTCCACGACGACCAGGCCGAGGTCCTTGAACGCGACGTCGTTCGACAGCAGGCGGTGCGTGCCGATCACGACGTCGATCGCGCCCTTGCGGAGATCGTCCACGATCCGGTCCTGCTCGGGCTTCGGCACGAACCGCGAGAGCATCGCCACCTTCACCGGGAACGGCGCGTAGCGCTCTCCGAACGTGATCAGGTGCTGCTCGGCGAGCAGCGTCGTCGGCACCAGCACGGCGACCTGCTTGCCCTCCATCACCACCTTGAACGCCGCCCGCACCGCGATCTCGGTCTTGCCGAACCCGACGTCCCCGCAGACGAGCCGGTCCATCGGCCGCGGCCGAAGCAGGTCCGCCTTGACCTCCTCGATCGCGGTGAGCTGATCCCCCGTCTCCTCGTGCGGGAACGCATCCTCGAGCTCCATCTGCCACGGCGTGTCGGGCCCGTACGGCGGACGCTCGACCGACATGCGCACCGAGTACAGACGGACGAGCTCGCCGGCCATGTCCTTCACCGCACGCTTCACGCGCCGGGTGGTCCGCACCCAGTCGCTCGTGCCGAGCCGCGACAGGCGGGGCGTCTCGCCGCCGACGTACCGGGCCACCATCCCGACCTGATCGGTCGGGACCGACAAGCGGTCGCCTGCCGCGTACTCGAGCACCATGTAGTCGCGCTCGGAGCCGCCCACGGCGCGGCGCTGCACGCCGACGTACCGCCCGACGCCGTGCACGCGGTGCACGGCGAAGCCGCCGACCTCCAGCTCCTCCGCGATCGCATCGCTCCGGCGCCGCGTGAACCTCGGCGCCTCCCTCGTGTGGCGGCGCGACCCGAACAGATCCTCCTCCGTCACGACGGCGAGCCTGCCGGGCGGGAAGACGAAACCGCTCTCGAGAGGCGCCTCGACGGTCTCGACGTCCCGCAGTGCGACGAACTCGCGGACGCGTTCGAGCGAGCCGTGACCGCGCGCCGCCAGGACGATCCGGTAGCCGCGGTCGGCGAGCTCGGCGGCTCGGCCCGCGAGTTCGGAGGGGTTGCCCTCCGCCGTCCCCCACCCCTGGAGCCCGAGGTCGGTCCCCTCCGTGAAGGACGTCAGGTGCAGCTGCACCCGTCCCGCGAGCGCCTCCTCGATCGTTCGGAACGCCGGCGGGCCCGGCCAGCCCGACGCCTCCGCGAGGGCGGCCGCGTCGTCGTACGCCCGATGGGCCCGGTCGAACGTTCGCCGCGCGTCCGTCACGACGATCCACGAGCCCTCGGGCAACAGCTCCGCGGGCACCGGCATGTCGTCGAACAGGAGCGGCGCGAGCGTCTCCAGACCCTCGGCGTGCAGGCCCTCGGCGATGCGTTCGAGGCCGTCGCGGAACCGGTCGAGGTGCCGTGGGGCGAGCCGGCGGGCGCGTTCGGCCACGGCGTCGTCCGGGACCAGCTCGCGCACCGGAGGGACCTCGACGCTCGCGACGGGCCCCGACGAGAGCTGAGACGATGGGACGAACTCTCTGAGGGACTCGATCTCGTCACCCCAGTACTCCAGGCGGACGGGTCGCCTCGCGGTCCCGGGGAAGACGTCGAGGACGCCGCCGCGAGCCGCGAACTCGCCGCGGTGCTCGACGACGTCGGTGCGCACGTAGCCCAGGCCGACGAGGCGTTCGGCGAGCGCGTCGGGCGGCAGCTCGATGCCCTTCACGAGCTGGATCGGCGGGACCTCGCCCAGCGTCGGGACGAGGCCCTGCATCGCGGCCGGCGCAGGAGCAGCGAGCACGAACGCGCCCTTCGACGCGCGCAGCCGCCGAACGGCCTCGGCGCGTCTGGCCGAGACCTCCGGCGACGGGCTGATGCCCTCGTACGGCAGCGCCTCCCACGCCGGCAGGAGCGACGCGTCGTCCGGGCCGAGCCACGCCTCGGCGCCCCGGGCGATCTGCTCGGCCTCACGCGGCCCGGGCGCGACCACAAGGACGGGCGCGTCGAGAGCCCGGGCGAGCGCCGCCACCAGGAAATCCTGCCCCGCGTCCGCGCGTGCGAGGAGCGGACGGGCACGCTCGAGCAGGAGGCGTTCGAACGCCTCGGAGCCGATCAACGCCTCCAGGGCTCGCTCGAGCATCTAGTCACCTCGCCGGACAGCACGAACAGGCCTCGTCGCGGGGCGACGGGCCTTCACGATCGAGTGTACCCACGGTGATGTCCCGGACCGATCGCGGCGTCAGCTTCATCGACCGGCCGGGCGGCGGGCCGGTCGAGCCGCCGCCGTCGTCGAGCACCCATCGGGCCCGCAGACCGACTCGGGTCAGTGAGCGGTCACGGCGTGCCGTTCGAGCAGGTGGATGTAGTAGCTCGGCTCCACCCGCAGGTGCTGGACGACGATCCTGGCGAGGTGAACGGGGTCGTCGTCGCTCACGTCCGGGTGCTCGAGGCAGTGCTCGAGCTCCGCATCCAGCCCTTCCCTGAAGTCCTCCAACGTGAAGAGCTCGGTCGCGAAGTCGATGCCGAGCTCCTGTGCCACGGTGAAGGCCTCGTCGCTCTCGTATCGGGTCCGCGTCATGATGACCGCCTCCTACGATCAGCGTCGCACCCAGCCGTCGAAGCGCCGCCGGCCGCTCGCCCCCCAGACGGGGTGACCGATCGCCTAGGCCCTGGGGCCGCTGCGGTTGAACCGGTCCTGCGTCGCCTGAAGGCCGTCCCGCACCAGGCCGAGCACGGCGTCGGCTGCGTCGTCCACCACGATCGCGACGTCGGCCTCGTCCGACCGGGGGAACTCCTTCAGGACCCAGTCGGCGGCGTCCGTGCGACCGGGTGGACGGCCGACGCCCAGGCGCACCCGGTAGAAGTCAGGCGTCCGCAGCGACCGCTCGACCGAGCGCAGGCCGTTGTGCCCCGCCGTCGAGCCCCCGAACTTCACCCGCAGGGCCCCGAACGCCAGATCGATCTCGTCGTGGACGGCGATCACGTTGGCCGGGTCGACGCCGTGCTTGCGCGCCATCGATGCGATCGCCGGCCCCGATTCGTTCATGAACGAACGAGCCTTCGCGAGCACCACCCGCTCCCCCTCGTGCGCGAGCTCGCAGGCCTCGGCCGGGACGAACCTCACCTTGCGGAAACGCTCGCCGGCGCGAGACGCCAGTTCGTCGACGACGCGGTGACCCAGATTGTGACGGGTCCTCGCGTACCGCTCGCCGGGATTGCCGAGCCCAGCGACGAGCCAGGTCATGGCCGCGAGGGCGCCTAGCCCTCGGACGCTTCGGAAGCTTCCGCGCCTTCGCCTTCGGTCTCGCCGGCCTCCGGCTCTGCGCCCTCGGCGGCCTCGCCCTCGACCTCCTCGCCCTCGGCGGCCTCGGCCTCCTCGAGCTCGACGGCCATCTGCGGCTGGGCCACGGCGACGACGGTCTCCTCGGGGTTGGTGAGGATCGTGACGCCCTTCGGCGCGACGAGGTCGCTCACTCGGAGCGACATACCGATCTCGAGCGCCGAGATGTCCGCCTCGATCGCGTCGGGGACGTCGGCGGGCAGGCACTCGACCTCGAGCTCCCACTGGTGATGCTCGACGACGCCTCCGGCCTTCACGCCGACCGACTCGCCGATCAGCCTGACCGGGACCGACAGGTGGATCGCCTCGTCCTGCTTGATCGCGAGGAAGTCGACGTGGATGAACCGACCGTGGATGTGATCACGCTGGACGTCGCGCGGGATGATCAAGTGCTCGGAGCCGTCGACGACGAGGTCGACGACGACGTTAGAGCCGGCGCCGGTGTGGAGGACGTGGAACAGGTCCTTGGCGTCCACCGACACGGCGACCGGGTCGACGCCGCCGCCATACAGGACCGCGGGCACGCGGCCGGCGGCGCGCAGCTTGCGCGCGACGCCCTTGCCGGTGCCTTCACGGATCTCGGCGATGAGCTTCAGATCGGCCATCTCAGCGGGTCCTTCTCAGGACGGTCAGCAGGACTTCCGGCCGGGCATGGTACCAACACGCTGCGGGAACGCGCCCCGGCGCCTACTGGTTCTCTCCGTGGAAGATCTCCGAGACGCTACTCTCCTCGAACACCGCGCGGAGAGCATCGGCGATCAGCGGGGCGACCGAGAGCACCTTGAGCTTGTCGAACCGTCGCTCCTCGGCGATCGGCATCGTGTTGGTGACGACTACCTCCGAGATAGGCGCCTCCTCCAGGTTCTGCACTGCCTTGCCGGAGAGGACGGGGTGCGTCGCGGCCGCGTAGATCGGACCCGCTCCCTGCTGGGCGAGGGCCGTCGCGCCCTTCGCGACCGTGCCGGCCGTGTCGATCATGTCGTCGACCAGGATGCACGGCCGCCCGTTCACCTCACCGACGACCGCCATCTCGTCGATCTTGTGCGCCTCCGTGCGCGACCGGCGCTTGTACAGGAAGGCCAGGTCGGCGTGCAGGTACTCGCGGAGGCGTTCGGCCGTCTTGATGCGGCCCGCGTCGGGCGAGACGACGACGAGGTCGTCGCCGTGCAGACCGAGCTCGTTCTGGAGGTACCCGGACAGGACCGGGAGCGCCGTCAGGTGGTCGAACGGGAAGTCGAAGTAGCCCTGGATCTGCTGCGCGTGCAGGTCGACCGACACGACGCGGTCCGAACCCGCGGCCGTCAGCAGATCCGCGACCAGCTTCGCGCTGATCGGCTCGCGTGCAAGCACCTTCTTGTCCTGCCGGGCGTAGCCGTAGTACGGCACGACGGCCGTGATCCGCTTGGCCGAGGCACGCTTCATAGCGTCGATCAGCACCAGCTGCTCCATGATGGACTCGTTCACCGGATCGGCGTGCGTCTGGATCACGAACACATCCGATCCTCGCACCGACTCCTCCGGCCGCACGTAGATCTCGCCCGACCCGAACCGGCGGATCACGCACGGAGATATCGGGATGCCGAGATGCTCCGCGATCTCCCCGGCGAGCGCGGGATGCGTCGTTCCCGAGAACAGCATCATCCGCTTCTTGGTGACGATCTCCACCTCAGTGCTCCCCCTTGCCCCTCGAGCGGGTGCCCGTCCGGCGTTGCCTCCGCGCGGTTGCCTCGGCGTCCTTGCGCGCGCGATACCCTTTCACGACGCGCTGCTCCGAGCGTTCCACGGCGAGTGCTCCCCCCGGCACGTCCTTCGTGATCACCGAACCGGCTCCGGTCACGGCCCCGCGACCCACCTTCACCGGCGCGACGAGCATCGTATCCGAACCCACGCGCGCGTCGTCCCCCACGACGGTTCGGTGCTTCTCGTACCCGTCGTAGTTCACGATGACCGTGCCGGCTCCCAGGTTCGCTCGCCGGCCGATCGTCGCGTCCCCGACGTACGTGAGATGCGGAACCTTGCCACCCTCGCCGATCTCGGACGCCTTGACCTCGACGAACGTGCCCGCCTTCGATCCTGGCCCGAGCACCGTTCGCGGGCGCAGGTGCGCGTACGGACCGACCTGCGCGCGCGCACCGATGCGCGCCTCACGCACGACCGAGAGCTGCACGACCGCTCCGTCGCCAACGCGCGTGTCGACGATCCGCGTCAGGGGACCGACCTCGCACGCCGCGCCGATCGACGTCGAGCCCGACAGGAACGTCGACGGATGGATCACCGTGTCGCGACCGATCCGAACGTCCACGTCGATGTACGTCGTCGCCGGATCGAGGATCGTCACCCCCTTCTCCAGATGCGCGGCGTTGATCCGTTCCTGCACGACCCGGGTCGTCTCTGCCAGGCCGGCACGCGAGTTGATCCCCATGGCCCCGCCCGTGTCGACCTTGACGACGGACACGCGTTCCCCCTTTTCGAGCAGGATCGGGAAGACCCCGTTCAGGTAGTACTCGCGCTGCGCGTTCTCTCGGCCGACGAGTGGGAGCGCTCGGAACAGGTCGGCGCGCCGGAAGGCGAACACGAGGAGCGAGACCTCGTTGAGTCTTCGGAGCGAGGGAGGCGCGTCGAACCCCTCGACGATCCGGATCAGGCGGCTCCCCTCGCGCTCGATCCGCGCGTACCCGCCGGGGTTCACCACGTCCGCCGTCAGGATCGTCGCCGCGCTCTTGGTGCGTCGATGCGTGCGGAGCAGCGCGCGCACGTCCGCGGGCTCGATGGGATCGAAGTCGCCGCCGACGACCAGGACCTCGTTCGCGCGGCCGACCGCCTTCTCGGCGGCCATCACGGCATGGCCGGTGCCGAGCGCCTCCCCCTGTTCGACGAACACGGGCGCCGGCGTGACGTTCCACGACCGGACGGCCTCACGCACCTCGTCGGCACCGTGGTGGAGGACGATGACGATGCGCGACGGACGCGCCGCACGGACGTTGCGAAGCACCCACCAGAGCGCGGGGCGACCGCAGATCGGGTGGAGCACCTTGGGTGTCGCCGAACGCAGCCGCTTGCCCTTCCCGGCGGCCAGGACGACCGCCGCGAGCGATGTGGCGTTGGGCACCGGATCCTCTCGGTCGACGGACATCCTTTGTACCGGCGGGCGATGCACGGTGGCAAGGTGTCGCTCAGCCCAGGAGCTCGCGCACATCCGGCCGCGCGAGGAAGCCGCCGCGGAGGTCGTCCGGCGTGTTCTCGGCCTGCGCCCAGACGAGCTCGGCGGCGACCTCTCGGAACGGCGCAGCCTCCTGCGGTCGACCGAGGTCGGCGAGAGCCCTCCACGCGATGCGCCCGGCGCGCCAGGACAGACGACGCTCGCTCGACGCCTCCGCGGCCGCGAGCGCGTCGCGGGCGAGGGACAGCGCGCGTTCGGCGTCGCCCGACAGCAGCGCCGACAGCGCGAGCGCGTACGTCCCCCATCCACGCCAGAACTCGCCGAGCCCTCGACGAGGGTCGACGAGGCGCTCCCCGATCGACGTCAGCGAGTCCGCGTCGGCTGCTCTCTCCCAGGCGACGACCTCCGTCCGTCCGGACCACGCGACGTCGAGGATCGCCGAGTCGAATCCTCGCGCCTGCGCGAACAGGTCCCCCGCGCCGCGTCGGTCCCCGTCCGCCAGGGCCAGCCATCCGGCGTGCGCCAGGACCAGCGAGCGCTGGAAGGTGCCGCCGAGGGTGCTGCACTGCTTGGTCGCGCGCTGGGACCGCTCACGCACGATCTCGACCGCCCACGTCTCGTCGAGGACGTCGTTCGCGACGTTCAGGCCGATGATCTCGCCGCGCACGAGCCCCAGGTCGCGGAAGATCTCCGTCCCCGCATCGGCGTCGTCGAGCGCCTCGGCGATGCGGCCCGCCGAGAGCATCAGCTCCGCCCGGTCGTACAGGGCGAACGCCTCCTCGCGCCTGTTGCCGATCTCGCGCGACGTGGCGATCGACGCCTCGACGACCTCGAGCCCCTCCGCCCACTCCCCCATGAGGGCGAGGAGCCACGCCACCATGTACGCGTTGTGCGCGACCATCGACCGCTGCCCGAGCGAGCGCAGCATCTCGTCGGCTCGACGCCCGTGGCTGAGGCCTCGCTCGAACGGTCCCTGGAAGAAGTACGACTCGCAGAGCCCGTGGTGCGCGAGCGCCTGGCCCTCGAGGTCGCCGTTCGACTCGGCGACGGAGAGCGCCTGCTCGTGGAGCGACAGCGCCTGCTCGAATTCGCCACGGCCGAACCTTGACGTTCCGGCCGTGTACAGCAGGCGAGCCTCCACGTCGGCGAGCCCGACCGCTCGCGCGCGTTCGAGCGCGACGGGCAGCAGCTCCAGGCCCTCGTCGTACCGATCGAGCAGCCACAGGACGTGTGCCGTCGCGGCGAGCGCGCGCGCCTCCAGCTGGTCGGCGCCGACGGACCGCGCGTCGTCGAGCGCACGCGCGTAGTCGGCATGCGCCTCGTCGAAGCGTCCGAGCTGCTCGTACGCCTGGCCCCGCGCGAGCGCGATCTTCGCACGGAGCTCTGGCCCGGACGACGTTGCGGCGGCGATCGCCCGATCGAACCACGAGATCGCCCCGTCCGCGTCGAACACGCGGAGCCGGCGGTGCCCGGCGAGGAGCGCGTACGTCGCCGTCCGCTCCGCATCCTCGGCGAACGTGAAGTGATGCGCGAGGATCTCGGCGAACTCCTCCGCGCGTCCGGTCGTCCCTTCCTCGATCCACGCCCCGGCGATCGCGTGCGCCTGCACCCGGCGGTCGCGCGGGATGCTCGCGTACGCCACGTCGCGGATCAGCGCGTGCGAGAACAGCATCTCGCGCTCTCCCTCCACCGACGAGCCGTCGTTCTCGCGGACGAGTCCCTTCGCGAGCAGCGCATCGACCTGCCGCTCCGCTTGCGGCGTCCCGAGTCGCGCGAGACCGCCCGGCCAGAACGTGCGACCGATCACGGCGGCGTCTTGGATCGCGCGCTTCTCGTCGGGCTCCAGGAGGTCGATGCGCGAGGCGATGACACCCTGCACCGTGTCGGGCAACGCCGTCGGCAGCTCACGGACGAGCGTCCAGACGCCGTCATGTCTGGCGATCGTTCCGTCCTCGATCATCATGCGCAGCAGTTCCCCGGCAAAGAAGGGGTTCCCTTCAGCGCGTTGCAGGATCGGCCGCACGATCTCGGACGGGGCGGCCTCGTCGAGGAGGTGCTGAACGAGCGCGGCACCCTCGTCCGCGGACAGCGGTGACAGCGAGATCGTCAGCGCGTTCGACAGTCCACCGCTCCACGCCGGGCGCCGCTCGAGCAGCTCGGGTCGTGTCATGCACAGCACGAGGGCGGGTCCGGTGGCTCGGCCGACGACGGCCTCGATCACGTCCAGCAGGTTCGGGTCGGCCCAGTGCACGTCCTCGATCAGGGCGACGAGGGGCCGGTCGGCAGCGAGCGCCTCGACGTAGCGCTGCCAGGCGCGGGCGATCAGCTGATGCGCCGCCTCGGGCTCCGCACCGGCGAGCGGATCTGAGGCGAGCTCGACGCCGATCGACGACAGCAGCGTGCTCGTGACCCCCATCCCCTCGTCGCCCGCGAACCGGGGATCGAGCCTGCCACGCGCCTTCGCGAGGGCCACCTCCGCCGGGTCCGAGTCGAGGATGTCCGCGTCGGCGCGCAGGATCTCGGCCAGCGGCCAGTACGTCAGCCCGTCGCCGTAGGGCAGACAGCGGCCTCGAACGACGCGCGCGCCGTCCGCCTCGAGCACCCGCGCCGCCTCACGCGAGAGGCGGCTCTTGCCGATGCCCGGCGGGCCGACGATCGTGACGAGGTTCGGGCGCCGCTCCTCGGCCGTCCGGGCGAAGATCAGGCGAAGGAGATCGAGCTCGGAGCGGCGGCCGACGAACGGCGTCTCGCGCGCGGCGCGCGCGTCGGCGCCGGCGAGCTCGCCCCGGACCTCGTACACGCGCATCGGTCGCTCGAGCCCCTTGACCTCCGTCTCGCCCAGGTCCTCGAACACGAACACGCCGCGCGCATCGCGGTACGTTCGCTCCGTCACGAGCACACGGCCGGGTTCGGCGAGGGTCTGGAGCCGCGCCGCGACGTTGACCGCCTCGCCGGTGACGATCCCCTCCTCGACGGAATGCGCGAGCACCTCACCCGTGTTGACGCCGACCCTGAGCGCCAGATCGCCGCCCGCGCGCTCGGCCAGGGAGGCGTTCAGGCCGTGCATCCGCTCGATCATCCCGAGAGCGCATCGGATCGCCCGGACGGGATCGTCCTCGTGCGCGACCGGCGCGCCGAACGCCGCGACGACCGCGTCACCGATGAACTTCTCGACCGTGCCGCCGTAGCGAGCGATCTCCTCGGCCATCGCGTCGTAGAACGGCTTCAGGACGGCCCGAAGGTCTTCCGGATCGAGCCGCGCCGCCATCTCGGTCGACGCCGCGAGATCCGCGAAGAGCATCGAGACGACCTTGCGCTCTTCGAGCGGCCGCGTCTGACCGGTGCCCGCGTCGAGCGGCGACCCGCACGCGCTGCAGAAGCGGTTCGACGGCGGGTTGGCGTTCCCACATACCCCGCACCGGCGCTCGAGCGTCGCGCCGCACGCGCCGCAGAACCGGGCGCTCGTCGGGTTCGCCTCTCCGCATGCCGAACACGCGATCGATGCGATCGATGCCACGTTGGTCTCCTCGTCGGATCACGGATCGTGATCGCTCCGTGGAGGATAGGGAAACCCGGGGTGCTTCGAGAGCAGGTGACACGTGGACTGCCGAGGGGCGATCTGTTCCGGGGGGAGGAGTCGAACCTCCATCGAGGGCTCCAAAGGCCCGCGTCTTGCCGTTAGACGACCCCGGACCGGCTCTCGATTATCTCGCGCCCGCCGGCGGGCTCACGATCGTCGCGGCCGGGCCCTCGACCGCGTCCGCGAGACGCCTCGCGTGCTCGGCGTCCCGGGCGAGACCGATCACGGAGGAGCCGCTCCCGCTCATCACGGCGCCGAGCGCCCCGGCCTCGAGGAGCCGCGCCTTCGCCGCGCCGATCGCCTCGTGGCGAGCGAACACGGGGCCCTCGAGGTCGTTGTACAGCAGCGGCCCCAGCTCCTCGGCGTCTCCACGCGCGGCGGCGCCGAGCACCGGCTCGGGATCGGGGCCCGTCGGTCCGCCGTCCTGGTCCCACCAGCGGTAGGCATCCGGCGACCTGATGCCGAACGGCAGGCGGACGAGCGCCCAATGGAACGTTCCCATCTCGGCGGGCGCCAGGAGCTCGCCGCGCCCCGTCATGAGGACGGGACGCCCGACCAGCATCGAGGGGACGTCGGAGCCGATCCGCTCCCCGATCGCCTCGAGCGTCGCGGGATCGACGTCGCAACCCCAGAGCTCGTTGAGGGCGTGCAGCGTCGCGGCGGCGTCCGCGCTCCCGCCGCCGAGCCCGGCCGCGACCGGGATCCGCTTGCGGATCCGGATCGTCGCGCCCGTCGCATCGGGGCAGGCGTCGGCGAGCGCCAGGGCGGCGACGAGCGCGAGGTTCAGCCCACCGGCCGGCACGCCGTCCGTCGCCTCGTCCTCGCCGGAGCCGCCGTCGACCTCCACCTCGAGCGTGTCGGCCCGTCGAACCGTGACGTCGTCGGAGAGCGAGACCGGGCTCACCAGGCTCTCGAGCTCGTGATACCCATCCTCCCTGCCGCGCAGGACGCGAAGGAACACGTTGATCTTCGCGTGCGCCTGCCGCCGGATCACGCGAGCGCTCACGGGCGCCATCCGCGCGCGAGCAGCGCCTGGGTCACGCGGGCGAAGTCGTCGAGCCCCAGGCGTTCGGCCCGCGTCCGGCCGTCGAGACCCGCCTCGCTCATCACGGCGGCTGCCGCATCGGCCGGCAGGCCGAGGCGTCGCAAGGCGTTCGTCATCGTCTTGCGGCGCTCCGCGAACCCCTCACCAACGACCCTGAAGAGCGCGTCGGCGTCGACGTCGACGGGTGGCGGATGCGGCGTGAGGCGCACCGTCACCGAGTCGACGGCCGGCCGGGGCCAGAACACGTCGGCCGGGACCCCACGGACGATCCGCGCGGCCGCTCGGTAGGCCACCCGGACGCTGGCGGCCCCGTACGCGTCCTCCCCGGGTCCCGCCGCGAGGCGCTCGCCGACCTCGCGCTGGACCATCACGAGGTACCCCTCGATGGAGGGCGCATCCTCGAGCAGGCGGACGAGGAGGGGAACCGAGATGTTGTACGGGAGGTTCGAGACCATCGCCCACCGTTCGTCGCGGAGCCTCGAGCGCCAGTCGATCCCCATCACGTCGGCGACCTCGATCTCGACGTTGGGGTATGCCGACACCACCTCTCGCAGCGCCCGAGCCATGCCACGGTCGAGCTCGAACGCGAGCACTCGGCACCCGGCCTCGGCGAGCGCCACGGTGAGCGACCCCAGACCCGCGCCGATCTCGAGCACCCGGTCCCCCTCACCGACACCGGCGTCGGCCACGATCGCGCGGGCGAGGTTCGGATCGGCGAGCAGGTGCTGGCCGAGCGCGCGCGTCGGCCGGATGCCGTACCGGGTGGCGAGCCGCTTCAGCGCGGAGCGGCCCAGGCCGTCCGCGCCGTCACCATTGGAGGCGGACCTGACAGACGCCTTGGGAGAGCGGCGCGATCCGCGCGAAGGCCTCGTCGGAGAGGTCGATGATGCGTCCGCCGAATGGTCCGCGATCGTTGATCACCACCTGAACGGTCCCGCCGTTCGCGAGGTTCGTGACGGTGACCACCGTACCGAACGGGAGCCACGGATGGGCCGCCGTGAGGCCGTCGCCCGGTGCGAACGAGTACCAGCTCGCCTCGCCGACCTGCGAGCCCTGCGCCGGCTGCGCGCGTCCCACGACCCGGCGCTCGGCGACGGCCTCCTGGATGACGGTTCGCGACAGCACCACCGTCGCGACCGGCTCGCCGTTCACGAGCCTGACGCGTGTGCGCTCGACCATGACGCCGTCGACGCCCTGTCTCGTCACGTACACGTCGCCCGGGTCCAGCGCGTCGGAGTACTTCGTGAACGTCGTGTACGGGATCGGAACGCGAACGTCCCGTGTGCGGAACGAGATCTCATCGAACCGCACGCTGACGTCGTCGACGAGCGAGGTCCTGGGTGATGGAAGGACGCGATCGTCACCGTCGGGCTCGATCCCCATGGCCGAGAGGAGCTCGCGAACGGTGTCTGCGTTGGTGAGAACGTCGTGGTCCTTCCCCTTCACCACGACGCTCGCAGACACCACCTGCGACCACCCGGCGGCGTCACCCGCGGAGAACCAGTTCTCGGCGTACCGCGACGCGAGCATCCGATGCGGCGCGGTCGCCCCCTCCATCACCCAGACCCCTCCCACGCCCCGAGGGTCGGACCCCATCGTCCCGCCGAACCACCCGCGCTCGACGACGACGGTCATCCCGTCGGCGATCGACGCCGTGGCCGGCGGCACCACCAGGTCCTCCGCCCCGAGGAGGATCCCTTCGGCGTCGAGGAGCTCCCCGACGCTCGCGCTCATCGTTCGGACGGCCTCGGGGCGCTCCTGGTCGACGACGAGCGTCACGGTCTTCTGCACCGCGACGTACGTCATCGCCGCCGCGAGCACCGTGCCCGCCAGCACCGCGTTCCCCATCGCCTTGCGGATCCGCAACCGGCGGACCCGGGTCGCACGAACCGGCATCCTTCCTCCTGTCGGAAGAAGGCTCCGGGGGGAAGGCGGCAGGGCCGGACCGAAGCCTCCGAACGACGTGCGGCCCGCAACGTATCAAACCCTCAACCTTCACTGCAAGCTTGAAACGAGGCCGCCCGAAGGGCCTATCCGACCCTGGAGAACGCCCTCCGAGCGTTCGCGGCGGTCGCTTTCCTCACGGTTTCCACAGTTTCCCCTCGCACGTCTGCGATCTGCGCGATCGCGTCGAGGACGTTCGCCGGCACGTTGCCGCGGCCGCGGACCCGTTGTGGAGCGAGGAACGGACTGTCGGTCTCGACGAGGATCCGGTCGAGCGGCACCGAGGCTGCCGCCGCGCGAAGGTGCTCGTTCCGCGGATACGTCACGTTGCCGGCGAACGAGATGAGCCAACCGCGGTCGGCGCATGCCTTCGCGACGCCCGGGCCATCGCTGAAGCAGTGGAGGACGACGCGTTCGGCGGAACCCTCATCGAGGACTCCAAGGATCTCGTCCCACGCGTCGCGGACGTGGATCACGAGTGGAAGGTCCGCGGCACGAGCCATCGCGACGTGGTCACTCAACGTCCGGACCTGATCCTCCTTGGGCGACCGCATCCGGTAGAAGTCGAGCCCACACTCCCCGACGGCAACGACGAGCGGGTCCCCGAGCAGCCCTTCGATCTCGCGCCGCGCCGACGCATCGAACGCCGAGGCGTCGTGCGGGTGCATGCCGGCCGTCGCGAAAACACCCGGCAGCGACGTGGCGAGCTCGACCGAGCGGCGGCTCGACCCCGGGTCGATACCGACGCAAACGATCGTCTCGACGCCCGCGGCCCGGGCGTCCTCGACGGCGGATGCGGGCTCGGCATCGAGGAGGAAAAGGTGACAGTGGGAGTCGACGGCGCCGCTCTGCATCGGCGGTTCAGGGTTCGGCTCGCTCACGGCGAAGGAACCTTACCGGTCCCGGACGATCCTCAACTCCGGCTCGAATCTGCCCCGCGCACGGAGCGCGCCGTCGCCGGATCGTCTCGATCGGAAGTTCAGGAGATGAGTCGCACGTGAAACGTGACGGACGGAACCCTCACTCAGGACTCGAGCCGAGGGAACAACGCTTCGCCCTTCGACGTCTTGGTCCCAGGCTCCAGTCCACCCCACGCCGTCGCACCGGGGAGGCGCTGGGCCGCCAGGGGCTCCGCGACCCCGAGCTGCTCCCACAGGCGTTCGGCCGCTCGCGGCATGATCGGCTGGATCAAGATCGCGAGCACCCGCAGCGTCTCGGCCGCCGCGTACAGGACGCCGCCGAGCTCCGAACGCCGCGACTCGTCCCGTGCGATCGCCCACGGCTCGCGCTCGACGAGGTAGCCGTTCGCGCGACCGACGACGTCCCACACGGCGCCCAGCGCCTGCGTGAGCCCCAGCTCGGCCATGTGCGCCCCGTATCGGCTGACGGCGTCCTCGATCACGGCCGGCAGGTCGTCGGCGGCCCCGTCCTCGCGTTCGGGGACGAGGCCCTCGAACGACGATCCGAGCATCGCGAGGATCCGGCTCGCGAGGTTGCCGAGCCCGTTCGCCAGGTCGGCGTTGTGTCGGTCCACCATCGACTCCCACGAGAAGCTCCCGTCCTGGCCGAACTGGATCTCGCGCATGAAGCAGTAGCGGTAGGAGTCGACGCCGAAGTGCGAGGTGAGCTCCGAGGGGTGGATACCCGTCGCGTTCGTCTTGGACATCTTCTGCCCGCCGACCGTGAGGAAGCCGTGGGCCCAGACCTGGTCGGGCGGCTGGACGCCCCCGGCCATCAGCATCGCCGGCCAATAGACGGCGTGGAACCGGAGGATGTCCTTTCCGATCAGATGGACGTTCGCGGGCCACACGGCCGCGAAGCGCGTCTCGTCGGTCCCGTAGCCGGCCGCGGTGATGTAGTTGGTCAGCGCGTCGAACCACACGTAGCAGACGTGGTTCGGGTCCCAAGGAAGCGGGATGCCCCAGCGGAAGCTCGTCCGGCTGATCGAGAAGTCCTGGAGCCCGCCGCGGATCAGCGACAGGACCTCGTTGCGGCGCGTGTCGGGCTGGACGGCACGCGGGTTGCGCTCGTAGTGCTCGAGCAGCCGGTCGGCGTACGCCGAGAGCCGGAAGAAGTAGTTCTCCTCCGCCATCCGCTCGACCGGCCGAGCGTGGACGGGACACAGGCCGTCCACGAGCTCGTCCTCCGTGTAGTAGGCCTCGCACGAGACGCAGTACAGACCCTCGTACGTGCCGAGGTAGATGTCGTCCCGCCCGTTCTCGTAGACCGCCGATAGCAGGCGCTGGACGGCTCGCTCGTGCCGCGGTTCCGTGGTGCGGATGTAGTCGTCGTACGCGATGTCCAGACCGGACCAGACCTCGCGCCACCGCGGAGCCATCCGGTCGACCCAGCTCTGGACGTCCGTGCCGGCCCCCTCGGCGGCGCGCTGGAGCTTCAGCCCGTGTTCATCGGTGCCGGTGAGGTGGAGCACGTCCTCTCCGCGCAGCCGGTGGTACCGGGCGATGAAGTCCGCGGCGACCGACGTATAGGCGTGTCCGATGTGCGGGACGTCGTTCGGGTAGTAGATCGGCGTCGTGATGAAGTAGACGTCTCGGCCCATGGTCGAGTCATCCTAGCGGCCGCTGCGCTTGCGGCAGGCGATCACCCGGGCGCCGGCGACACGAGCGCCTCGTAGATGCGGTTCGCCGAGCCCCCACTCCGCCGAGCGACCGCCGCGGCGGCCTCGCGTTTGCGCATCCCCTCGGCCACCAGCCGGCGCGCCTCGTTCACGAGGTCGTCGAGATCGGCCTCCTGCGGCTCGGGCGCGCCCCCCAGCACGACGACGACCTCGCCCCGCGGCTCCGACGACAGGATCGCCGTCAGGACCTCCGAGACCCGGCCGCGCAGGACCTCCTCGTGGAGCTTCGTCAGCTCTCGGGCGACGACCGCCGGGCGATCGCCGAGCTCCTCGAGCACGTCGCGCAGCAGCGCCGCCACACGCACCGGCGACTCGAACAGCACGACGGTACGAGGGTCGTGCGCCAGCGCGCGCAACCGCTCGCGTCGCCGGCCACCCTGCCGCGGCAGGAAGCCCTCGAACACCCACCGGTCCGTGGGCAGTCCCGAGACGACGAGCGCAGCGGTGACCGCCGACGGGCCCGGAACCACCTCGATCGGGATGCCGGCGTCCACGCACGCCCGCAGCAGCCGGTGTCCGGGATCCGAGACGGCGGGCATCCCGGCGTCGGAGACCAGGGCCACCGTGGCCCCGTCTCGCAGATCGCCGATCAGCCGCTCGGTCCGCTCGACCTCGTTGCCCTCGAACAGCGACAGCATCCGGTTCCTGATCCCGAGGTGCTCGAGCAGCCGTCCCGTCCTTCGCGTGTCCTCGGCGGCGACGAGGTCCGCGTCGGCGAGCGTCTTCCGAGCGCGCTCGGAGACGTCTGCGAGGTTGCCGATCGGGGTCCCGACGACGTACAGGCGGCCACCCATGCGAACGATCGTCCCACGGGCGGTCCACGTTGGGGAACCGTCCGAGGGCCGAACCCGGACCGAACCGGCGCTAGAGTGCGGCCGGATGTCGTCTGCGCAGCACACCGACCACTCGGCGACGCCGCTCGCCCGGAAGCTCGGCGTCCGGGAAGGCTCGCGCGTGCGGGTGGCGAGCGCGCCGAGCGGATTCTCGCTCGAGCCGCTGCCCCACGGCGTCAGGATCGCGACATCGGCGCGCGGCTCCTTGGACGTCGTGCTCTTGTTCGTCCGGCGGACGACCGACCTCCGGCGAAGGTTCCCCGCGCTCGTTCGCTCGCTCGACCCGACCGGACGTCTGTGGGTGGCATGGCCGAAGAAGGCATCCGGCGTGTCCACCGACCTCACGTTCGACGCCGTCCAGCGGGCGGGCCTGGACGCCGGTTTGGTCGACAACAAGTCGGCGTCGATCGACGCCGTGTACCAGGGACTGCAGTTCGTCTACCGGCTGAAGGATCGCCCGCCCGGCTCGCGACGCTGAAGAGGCGGTGGCGACGCCTCGAGACGCTCCCTCCGCGCGCGCGGGCCTGCCGTACCATCGACCGCGATGTCCACGATCACCGAGGAAGCGCCCGCCCTCGCCCTTCACCGGCGACCGAGCCGCTGGCTCCGGGTCCAGGCCGCGGTCCGCCGGTTCAACCGTCCCGTGTTCGCGATCCTCGCCGTCGGCCTGATCGCCGGGTACCTGCGGTTCA
>JBMDWR010000019.1:0-3765 GCA_048594645.1 Actinomycetota bacterium | reverse complement strand
GGAGTTCCACCTCGGACGCCATGGCTCGCCTCCAAGTTCCGGGAAAGTGGGCCTACCCGCGGTTCCCGACAGGTAACCCTCTGAGGTCGTCGCGATCCACCCGCCGGCGCGGTCCGTCCCAGCCCGGACCGGGCCCAGCGGCCTTGCCGTCCGGGTGCGCGGGGCGGGACGCTGGCCCCGAACCCCGAGACGGAGACGTGAGTGCATGGTCGCCGCGCGCGCGACGCTGCCTTTGCGGCCGGTGCATGTCATGGGCAAGCCGACCGGCGCGATCTGCAACCTAGCCTGTGCCTACTGCTTCTACCTCACCAAGGACGAGCTCTATCCGGACAGCCCGTTCCGGATGTCCGAAGAGGTGCAGGAGGCGTTCATCCGTCAGTACCTCGCCTCGCAACCCGACGGTGAGGTGACCCTCTCCTGGCAGGGGGGCGAGCCCACGATGATGGGCCTCGACTTCTTCCGGCGAGCCGTCGAGCTGGCCGAGCGCTGTCGGCGACCTCGTCAGCTCGTGCGCCAGACGATCCAGACGAACGGGACGCTGCTGGACGACGAGTGGGCCGCGTTTTTCAAGCGGCACGGCTGGCTGGTGGGTCTGTCGCTCGACGGCCCACCGGACATGCACGACGCCTACCGCGTGGACAAGGGTGGGAGGCCGACGTTCGAGCGTGTGATGCGCGGCTGGGAGATCCTCGTTCGGCACGAGGTCGACACGAACATCCTGTGCACGGTCCACGCCGCGAACCAGGATCATCCGCTCGACGTCTACCGGTTCTTCCGGGACGACCTCGGTGCTCGCCACATCCAGTTGATCCCGATCGTCGAACGGGTGGACGAGCTCGGCCGGACCGGCTCTCAGCGCGGGACCGAGGTCACCGAACGCTCGGTCGACCCGGTCGCGTGGGGCTCGTTCCTGACGGCCATCTTCGACGAGTGGGTGCACCGTGATGTCGGGACCGTGTTCGTCTTGCTGTTCGATGCGGCGCTCGCGAGATGGCTCGGGCTGCCGTCGGTCTGCATCTTCAACGAGACATGCGGTGACGCCGTCGCGCTCGAGCACACGGGCGACGTGTACGCGTGCGATCACTTCGTCGAGCCCGAGTACCTCCTCGGCAACCTGACGACGGCGCCTCTCCTCGAACTGGTGAACCTGCCGCAACAGGTAGCGTTCGGCGAGGCTAAGCGCGACGCGCTTCCCCGGTACTGCCGCGAGTGTTCGGTCCGGTTCGCGTGCCACGGCGAGTGTCCGAAGAACCGGTTCGCGACGACGCCCGAAGGCGAGCCCGGGCTGAACTACCTCTGCGAGGGCTACCGCGCGTTCTTCCGACACATCTACGGACCGATGCGGCTGATGACCGATCTGCTCAGACGCGGCCGGTTCGCCGACGAAGTGATGGCGTTGCTCGACACGTCGGCCCCGGCGGCCGAGCGCGTGCTCGAAGCACAACCGGATGGGAGGAGGACGAGATGACCAAACCGTTCGAAGGCAAGATAGGGGTCGACGTCCGGGACTCGGAGCCCGACTGGGAGCCGTTCCTGCAGCCGAAGGCGCCTCCGGGCGCGCCCAACGTGCTCATGATCGTGTGGGACGACGTCGGCTTCGGCGCGATGGACATCTTCGGCGGCCCGATCGAGGTCCCGACGATGCGTCGCATCGCGGAGGCCGGCCTCCGGTACGCCAACTTCCACACGACGGCCCTCTGCTCGCCGACCCGCGCCTGTCTGCTGACGGGTCGGAACGCGACGAGCAACAACATGGGCTGCATCACCGAGGGAGCCCTCGGGTTCCCGGGCCTGTCGGGGCGGGTGCCGTTCGAGAACGGCACGATCGCCGAGGTGCTCCTCGAGCGGGGTTGGAGCACGTACGCCGTCGGGAAATGGCACCTCACGCCGATCGACGAGTGCGACATGTCGGCCTCGAAGGCGCGGTGGCCGCTCGGCCGCGGGTTCGAGCGCTTCTACGGGTTCCTCGGCGCCGAGACCAACCAGTGGTATCCGGACCTGATCGAGGACAACCACCCGGTGGACCAGCCGGCACGGCCCGAAGACGGCTACCACCTCTCGCACGATCTGGTGGACAAGGCGATCCGGTACATCCGCGACGCGAAGATGGTGACGTCGGAGAAGCCGTGGTTCATGTACTTCTGCCCGGGGAGCGCGCATGCGCCGCACCACGTCTTCGCGGAGTGGGCGGACCGGTACAAGGGGAAGTTCGACCAGGGGTACGAGGAGATCCGAGCCGGGATCCTGGCCCGGCAGAAGGAGCTGGGCCTCCTGCCCAAGGACGTCGAGCTCTCCCCGATCACCCCGCACGGTGAGCCGAACGCCACGGGTCCCGAAGGGCAGCCCTGGCCACAGCTCGACTTCGTTCGTCCGTGGGTTTCGCTGTCCGACGAGGAGAAGCGCCTGTTCGTTCGGATGGCCGAGGTCTACGCCGGCTTCGTCTCCTACACGGATGACGAGATCGGTCGACTGCTGGACTACCTGGATGACTCGGGTCAGCTCGAGGACACGATCGTCGTGGTCGTCTCGGACAACGGCGCGAGCGCCGAGGGTGGGCCCAACGGCTCGTTCAACGAGTGCAAGTTCTTCAACGGCATCCCGGACTCGATCGAGGAGAACCTGAAGCACCTCGACGAGCTTGGCGGGCCGAGGTCCTACAACCACTACAACTCGGGGTGGGCGTGGGCGTTCGACACGCCGTTCCCGTACTGGAAGCGGTTCGCGGGGCACGAGGGCGGAACGTCTGACCTCTGCATCGTGTCATGGCCCAAGGGCGATCTGCCGCGGGGCGAGATCAGAGGGCAGTACGTCCACGCGATCGACATCGTGCCGACGATCTACGAGCTGCTCAAGGTCGAGCCACCCGACGTTCTGAAGGGGTTCACGCAGGCTTCGATCGAGGGCGAGAGCTTCGCCAGGACGCTCGCGGACGCGACGGCGGCCGGTCGGACGACGCAGTTCTACTCGATGCTCGGCACGCGTGCGCTGTACCACGACGGGTGGCTCGCGACGACGGTCCATCCACCGCTCTCGGGATGGGGCCACTTGGACCGGGACGTCTGGGAGCTGTACCACCTCGAGTCGGATCGTTCGCAGCTGCGGAACGTGGCGGACGAGCAGCCCGAACTGCTCGAGCGCATGAAGTTCCTGTGGTCGTACCACGCCGGGCAATACAAGGGATTCCCGGTGGACGACCGCACGGCGCTCGAGATCGGGTTGAGCGAACGCCCGCGGCAGACGCAGCCACGCGACCGGTACGTCTACTACCCGGACACGGCGGAGGTCCCGCTCGCCACGGCGGTTAGCTTCATCGGACGGTCGTTCACGATCTCGGCGGGCGTCGTGGTCGACTCGGCCGATGCGGAGGGCGTGCTGTTGGCGGCCGGTGGGGTCGGGGGAGGTCACTCCCTGTACGTCCAGGACCGCAGGCTGCACTACGTCTACAACTGGGTCGGCGACAAGATCCAGAAGGTCTCGTCCGATCGCGAGATCCCGACAGGTAAGCACGTCTTCTCGGCCGAGTACCGGACCTTCGGCGAGGAGGGCGACGCTCGGTTCAAGGGCACGGTGAGCCTGTACATCGATGATGAGCTGACCGGCAAGCTGGACATCCAGACGCAACCAGGCCAGTTCTCGCTGGCAGGCGACGGGCTCTCGGTGGGCAGGGACAGCGGCTCACCCGTTACGAGCGACTACCGCTCGCCATACGCGTTCACCGGCGGCACGATCGACGGTGTCGTGATCGGCGTGCACGGCGACCCCTTC
>JBMDWR010000189.1:0-2855 GCA_048594645.1 Actinomycetota bacterium | reverse complement strand
CGTGGCCGACGCGACGATCACGGCCGAAGGTCTCCGCACCGACGTCAACGTCGGGATCCGCTACCTCGCGTCGTGGCTCTCGGGCGTCGGCGCGGCGGCGATCGACAACCTGATGGAGGACGCGGCGACGTCCGAGATCTCTCGCTCGCAGATCTGGCAATGGGTCCACAACGTGAGCGAGCTCGCGACGGGCGAACGCGTCACGGCGGACCTCGTGCGTTCGACGACCGACCGCGAGATGGAGGGGATGCGGGCGCAGCTCGGCGACGAGGCGTTCTCGGCCTACCGGTTCGACGAAGCGCGCTCGGTGTTCGAGCGCGTGGCGCTCGATCCCGGGTTCGTCGAGTTCCTGACGCTTCCCGCGTACGACTTGCTCGACTGAGCCGACCGGGTCGAAGCCGAACCTCCACGGGTGCGGCGTCGAATGACTTGGTCACGTGCCGGAGGGGCCCCGATGCCCCCGAGCGAGAGGAGGCTTCGCATGAGGCGAGCGACGCTGATGGCGATGGTCGCGACCGTCGCCCTCGGGCTGGTCCTGCCCGCGACCGCGCAGGCCCAGCCGTCGAACTTCCGCGCCGTGCTTTCGGGCGCTGACGAGGTGCCCGTGCGTGACACGCGGGCGAGAGGCGTGGCGATGTTCCAGGTCGACGCGGACGATTCCGCGCTGGCGTATCGTCTCGTGGTCGCGAACATCGAGAACGTGTTCGCGGCGCACATCCATTGCGGCGGTCCCGAGGACATCGGCGCCGTGGGCGTCACGTTGTACATGGATGCCGTCGGGGGTGGGCGCGTCGACGGCGTCCTCGCGACCGGCACCGTCACGGTTCCGGATGCCGCCAACACGTGCGGCTGGACCAGCCTGGGTGACGTGATCGAGGCGATGGCGTCGGGCGATACCTACGTGAACGTCCACACCAACGACGGGGTGGCGCCGACGGACACCGGTCCTGGTGACTTCCCGGCCGGAGAGATCCGCGGGCAGGTCTCCTGACAGGTATCTAGGACGGCGGGAGGTCGCGCTCCTCGCGGACGGTGAGTCGGCCGTCCGCCATCGTGAGCACGCGGTCGAGACGCGGAGCGAGCGCCTCGTTGTGGGTCGCGATCAGGCATGCCGCACCGTCCGCGGCCGCGCGGCCGAACGCGTCGAGGACGCGGCGTTCGGACACGGCGTCCTGGTGACCCGTCGGCTCGTCGGCGAGGACCAGCGTGGGCGAGAGCACGAGCGCGCGAGCGACCGCGGTGCGCTGCTGCTCGCCGAGCGAGGTCTCCTTGGGGTACCGGGCGGCCAGATGCTCGATCCCGAGGCTCTCCATCAGGCGGTCGACGGTGTCGCTCAGCTCCGCGAGCCGCCCCGTCAGCCGGGCCGGGTACGAGATGTTCTCCCGGACGGTGAGCTCGTCGAACAGCCCGAGTTTCTGCGGCACGACGGCGAGCTCGTCCCAGGCCGGCACCCCGTCGGCGCCGCCGCTCCGTTCGATCACACCGGCGTCGGGCCGCTCCCATCCCGCGATCACGTTCAGCAGCGTCGTCTTGCCCGAGCCGGACCTCCCAACCAAACCGACGAGTTCGCCGTCGGCGAGCGACATGCTCACGTCGTTCAGGGCGTGGACGACCTCGTCTCCCCGGCGGTACGACTTCGAGACATCGACGGCCTCGAGCACGGCCTCGCCACCTCGTGGCATCGGGAGCGAGCTTCCGGGCGGCCGCCATCGCTCCGTCCTCGTCGCTTCGCCGGCGGTCGTGTCCGAGGTCGCGGTCGTCGGACGATCGGGAGCGCGAGCCGGCGCGCGTGGGGCCGAACGCCGCACGCCATGGTCGAGCTCGAGCGCCGTGTCGGCCCGCAGCATGACGGACCGGTCGTGGGTCGCCACGACGAACGTCACCCCTTGCGTCGCGAGCCACACGATCGTGTCCATCACGTGACGGGCGGACGTGGTGTCGAGCTCGGCCGTCGGCTCGTCGGCGACGACGATGCCGGCGCCACCGACGAGCACCTCGGCGATCGCGGCTCGCTGCTGCTCCCCTCCGGAGAGCTCGGAGGGCAGGTGTCCCACGCGTTCGGCGATCCCGAGCGTCGACAGGAGCTCGTCCTGATCGATGCGCGGTGGGCGATGCGTCAGGCCGCGCGCCAGCCGAAGGTGCTCGCCGACCGATAGGTGCGGCAGGAAGTTGTCCGACGGACGCTGGAACAGGTACCCGACTGTCGACCGGCGGAAGCGCCGCAGCTCGCGAGGCGACGCCGAATGGACCCGGGTCCCCTCGACGTCGAGCGAACCGCTCGTCGGCCGGTCGAGACCTGCGATCAGCCGCAGCAACGATGACTTCCCGCTGCCGGAGGGACCGACCACGGCGAGCAGTGCGGCGGCGGGGACCTCGGCCGTGAGGCCCTTCAACGCCCGGACCTCGCCGCTCGCGGTTCGGTACGTCTTGACCAGGTCCTCGCACCTGGCGGCCAGCGCGGGTTTGCTCGCGACCTCGGTCGCCTCAGTCCGCAAGGCGCATCACCTGCCCGAGATCCGCTCGGTGGGCGCGGCGTTCCGTGAGCCATCCACCGGCGAACGCGGCGAGCAGCAACACCGGTGCCGCGACCGACGCCACGAAGACCGGCACGACCGAGATCGGATCCGGCGGCACGGCCTCGATCGGATCGAGGAGCGGGATCGTCACGCGCGCCGCGACGACGGCGAGGACGCTCCCGACGAGGTAGGCCGCGAGCAGCATCGCGCCGATCTCGGCGGCGATCGCGAGCAGCTGTCGCGAGGACCGCATCCCCATCCGCAGCGAGAGCCCGTAGGAGACGATCTCCGACCGCTGCCTCGCCTGGAGGTACATCAGCATCGCCGCGAACACGAGCA
>JBMDWR010000188.1:0-10349 GCA_048594645.1 Actinomycetota bacterium | reverse complement strand
CTGCCGCGCTCGTCGTGTCGACCTCTCCGTCGGCGGTCACGAGCTGCACGTCCGCGGCTTCGAACCTTTCAGCGAGCTTGAGCAGGTGCGGTAGTGATCGTGCCAGTCGGTCGAGCTTCCAGACGATGACGGCGTCGACATCGGCGAGCCGCGCGAGCATCGCGTCGAGCCCGCGGCGGGATTCCTTACCACCCGAAACGTCGAGGTCTTCGAAGACGTCGATCAACTCCCAGCGACGAGCCCGACAGACGTCGGCCACGACCTCACGTTGCCGCTGCGGGCTCGTAGTCTCCTGATCGAGCTTCGACAACCGCACGTACCCGAACGCCCTCATCGCCCCGCCTCCTTTATGCGTCACGGGGCCGACTGTACCTCAAGTGAGGTGATGGTGAACGGTCCCGACGACGTGTACGTGGAGCGGAAGGGGCGGCTCGAGAAGGTGGTTGACCGTCTGTTTGAGGGGGAGGAGGCGGTCCTCCACGTGATCGAACGCATCGTGGCCCCGCTGGGTCTTCGGGTCGACGCAACGTCACCATGGGTGGACGCGCGACTTCCGGACGGCTCGCGGGTGCATGCGATCGTGCCGCCTCTTTCGCTCTGCGGTCCCGTGCTGAACGTGCGCAAGTTCTCCTCCATCCCGCTCGGGCCGAACGACCTCCTCGCGAACGGAACGCTCGGCCCGCGCATGCTCGCGTTCCTTGCGGCGTGCGTGCGAGGCCGAGCCAACATCGTCATCTCGGGAGGAACCAGCTCCGGGAAGACGACGTTGCTCGGCGTGCTGTCCTCGTTCGTCCCCGAGGGCGAACGCCTCATCACGATCGAGGACGCCGCGGAGCTCCGACTCGTCCAGCCGCACGTGATCGGGCTCGAGGCCCGACCCGCGAGCGTCGAGGGCAGGGGCGAGGTCACCGTCCGGGACCTCGTCCGCAACGCCCTTCGCATGCGACCGGACAGGATCGTCGTCGGCGAGGTCCGAGGCGGCGAGGCTCTCGACATGCTCCAAGCCATGAACAGCGGTCACGACGGCTCGCTCTCGACCGCACACGCCAACTCCGCGAGGCACGCGCTCTGGCGGCTGGAGACCATGGCGTTGATGTCGGACGTCGACCTGCCCGTCGCGCACATCCGGGCGCAGGTCGCCTCCGCGATCGACGTGGTGGTGCACACCGCGCGCCTCCGGGACGGCAGGCGCGTGGTCTTCCAGATCGCCGCCGTCGACGACATCGACGGAGCCGGCGACCCCGTCGTGATCGAGCTGTTCGCCTTCCGTCGCCGCCTCGAGCGCCACGGCGCGTTCGTATGCACCGGCATCACGCCGCGGGTCGTCTCGTCGATGGCCGAGCGGGGTGCGGAGCTCGATCCCCGATGCTTCGAGGCCGGCATCGACGCGCTGGAGCGCGCATGAGCGCAGCCGTCTCCGCATCCGCCCTGGCGAGCTTGTCGTTCGTCTTCGCGGCGGCGGCCGTCGCAGCGCAGCGCCGCAGGAGCCTCCTCGCGCCGTTGGAGCCGGCACCGCCGTCCGTACGTCGACGCGCGCGACCCGCGCTTCCGACGCGGCCGTTGCTGGGTGTCGCGGTGATCCCAGCAGGACTCATCGGTCACCGAGCCGCCGGCATCGTGGGTTCGGTCGCGGCGAGCGTGTTGGTGCTCTCGGCGCCCGTCGTCCTTCGGCGACGCCGTGTCCGGCGGCGGGAGCGAGCGATCCAGGACCGGATGCCCGACGCGATCTCGGTGATCGCGAGCGGTCTGCGCTCGGGGCGATCGCTCGTGCAATCGATCGAGCTCGCAGCGCGCGACGTCGAGGCTCCGCTCGGTCAGTCGTTCGGGGCGCTCGCGGATCGCATCCAGCTCGGAGAGCCGGCAGACGCGGCGATCTCGGGATGGGCGAACGTGGTCGGAGGGTCGGACGCCCGTCTCGCGGCCGGCATCCTCATGCTGCACCGGCAGACGGGTGGCTCGCTCGCCGTGACGCTCGAGGACCTCGCGGGGACGCTGCGTGCGCGCCGTTCCGCCGCTCGCGAGGTCGGCTCGCTCACCGCGCAGGCGCGGCTGTCCGCCGCGATCTTGGGGTTCCTTCCGCTCGGGTTCTTCCTGTTCCTTTCGGTCGTCGCGCGCCAGGATCTGCAAGCCGCGTACGAGACGTCCGCGGGCTTGATCGCGGTGTGCATCGGGCTGGGCCTTCAGGCTGCTGCGTACGTGTGGATCCGACGGCTGCTCCGCATCGAGCCGTGACGGTCGCCGTCGCAGCATCGCTCGCCGCGATCGCCGTCGTATCCGCGATCGGCACCGTCGTCTCCAGCACCTGCTCCCCATCCCTGATCGATGCGCTCGGGACGGTTCCGAGATCGCACCGGCGTTCGTCGACGTTCGAGGGCATCGGAACGTTACCGGCCCTCCGGTCGATCCGTCTTTCCGAACGCACCGCGCACCGCCTTCAGATCAGCCGGCAGCCGTGGGGTGCCCGCGCGGTGGTCGGGGCGAAGAGCGTCTCGGCGAGCTTGACAGCGGCCGCCACGCTCGTGGCCGGCCCGCTGGCGGCCGCGGCGGCCGGTGTCGTCGCGTGGCACGCGCCCGACCTCGTGATCGCGAGGCTCGCACGCCGACGGATCGCCGCGGTCGATCGGGACCTCCCCGCGCTGCTCGACTTCATCGCGATCGCGACCTCCGCCGGCCTTCCGCCGCAGCTGGCGCTTCGCCGCGCCGTCGAGGCCGCCTCCGGACCGCTTGCCGACGAGCTCGGCTCCGTCGTCAACGCGACCGACCTCGGCGGCCGCTGGCGCGATGAGCTGGCGACGGTCGGCGAGCGATCCGATCTCCCGGATGTTCGGCGGCTGGTCGGCGCGCTCACGCGTTCGAACGCGCTCGGCTCGTCGCTGAGCGAGGAGATCGGTCGACTCGCGGGTGACGTTCGAGAGGTACGTCGGGCGGCAGTCGCTGAGCGGGCTCGGACCGCACCGGTCAAGATGCTGTTCCCGCTCGTGTTCCTCGTCCTCCCCGCGTTCCTCCTCCTGACGGTGGTGCCGGTCCTCCTCACCACCGTGCGGTCGATCTCTTGAGAGGAGGTGAACCGGGATGCTGTTGTCCTGGTACGTCCGGGCACGTCACCTTCGAACGCGTTCTCGACTCGCGGACGAGGCGGGACAGACCACCGCCGAATACGCGCTCGTGATCCTTGCCGCCGCCGCGGTCGCCGTGGTGCTGATCACGTGGGCGCGCTCGTCGGGGAAGTTGCCCGCCTTCTTCGACTCGATCATCGATCAGGTCGCGGGAAGTGCTGGCTGAGCGCTCGTCGAGCGAACGCGGCACGGCGGCGGTCGAGTTCGCGCTGCTCCTGCCGATCGTGTTCCTGCTTTTGCTCGCACTGGTTCAGGTCGGCGTGCTCGCGAGGGATTCGTTGCTCCTCACGCAGGCTTCACGCGCCGGGGCGCGCGAAGCCGCGGTCCAGCCCTCGACCGATGCGGTCGTCCTGGCCGTGCGAGCCGCCGCCACGGGTCTCGAACCAGATCGCCTCCGCGTCGACGTCGCCTGGAGCGGTGCGCGCGGAACGCCCGTGACGGTCTCGGTCGGATACGAGGCATCGATCGCGCCGCTCATCGCCGGCTGGCTGCTCCCCGAGTCGGTGAGGCTCACCGCCAGCGCAACGATGCGTCAGGAGTTCGCGTGACGGAGCCGCTCCTGCACGTGCACAGGGAGCGCGGCTCGGTATCGATCGTGGTCGTCGCCGTGCTGTCCGCCCTGCTGGTGCTCACCTTGGGCGCCGCGGACGTCGCTCGCGTGTTCGGGGCCGCGGCCCGGGCCCAGATGGCGGCCGATGCGTCCGCGCTCGCGGCAGCCCACGCGCTCGCGATCGTGGAGGACGGGCCGACGCCGGCCGAGCTCGCCGAGGAGTACGCGGTCCGCAACGACGCCACGCTCGAGGCATGCGCCTGCGAGCCCGGGTCGTTCGAGGCGACGGTGACCGTGCGGCTCCGCGTCGGAGGCCTGTACCTCTTCGCGGGCGACCGGAGCGTGGTCGCGAGCGCCAGGGCCGAGGTCGACGTCCCGGCGCCATGATCGATCGCATGGCCGCGGCGCGTCCCCACCCGCGCCGTCCTGGCCGGGGTGTACGATGCCTCGACCATGGCGATCAGGCAGGGGATCCGGGCGAGGCGCGGGCGGCGAGAGCTGCTGGCCACCGTCGACTACACGCTGGCGAAGCGTGCTCTCCTCACGCAGGTCCGGACGGGCCTGACGTCGTGGACCGACGTCTGCGACGCTCATCCCGAGCTCATGCGCGCCGCCAAGCACGTGGGCGAGACCACGCGTCGTGAATGCCCCGTCTGCCACGAGGCCAAGCTCCGCCTGGTGACCTACGTCTACGGCGACGGGCTGAAGAACGAGAACGGCCGCGTGTGGCCGCTCGACGTCGGTCTGTCCATGGCCGCCGACCAGCCGGGTTCCTGGTGCTACGTGGTCGAGGTGTGCACCGAGTGCCAGTGGAACCACCTGCACGAGGCGTTCGTCGCCCGCGCGGGCTGATCGAGCCGATCACCACCGGAACTCCACGGCGTTTCCGCAGGTCAACGGCGGGGAAACGGGCCACACGTGACTACACTTGATGACGAGTTGGCCCTAAAGACCGCCCCGGCACGGACGCCCAGGCGACCCAAGCACGCCCCCCGGAAGCAGCGGACGGGCTTCAAGGCGTGGCTGGCGCACTGGTGGTGGGTGTTCGTGGTCGTGCCGCTCGTCGGCGTCATCGGTCTCCTGCTGACGCTCTTCTACGTCTACTCCCAGCTCGAGCTTCCGCAGACACCGCCACCGCTCCAGACGACGTACATCTACGACCGGCACGGCAACGAGCTCGCGCAGCTGCACTCCACGGTGGACCGCACGATCATCCCGCTGTCCGAGGTGCCGGAGCACCTCCGGCAGGCGGTGATCGCCGTCGAGGACAAGGGGTTCTACGAGCACCCCGGCATCGACGTGCTCGGGATCGCTCGGGCGGCCTGGACGGACCTCGTCCAGCGCGAGATCGTCCAGGGTGGCTCGACGATCACGCAGCAGCTGGTCAAGAACGTCTACGCGGGCGAGTACATCGAGGATCCCAAGACGGGTGTCGAGACCTACGTGGTGCCGTCCCGGACGTTCGGGCAGAAGGTCCGGGAGAGCCTGTTGGCCATCAAGGTCGAGCGCGAGTTCACCAAGGACGAGATCCTGGCCAAGTACCTGAACACGGTGTACTTCGGCCGGGGGGCGTACGGCGTCCAGGCCGCGGCGCGGACGTTCTTCCAGAAGGACGCGTCCGAGCTGAAGGTCGGGGAGTCGGCGCTGCTCGCCGGGCTGATCCAGAACCCGTCGTATTACGACCCGGTCGAGCAGGAGGAGGCGGCGTTCGAGCGTCGCAACTACGTCCTGGCGCAGATGGCGGACGAGGGGTACCTCTCGCCCGAGCGTGCCACGGCGCTCGCCGAGCACAAGGTGAAGGTGAACCCGATCGATCTCGGCCTCAACTTCCCGGCCAAGCTCGGCTACTTCCTCGACTACACGCGCCGCGACCTGATCGATCGGTACGGCGAGGCCCAGGTGTTCGGCGGTGGTCTCCAGGTCACCACCACGCTGGACTCGGACATGCAGCGGTTCGCCGAGGAGGCGGTGGCCAACCGTCTGCCCACGCCCGGCGATCCGTCTGCCGCGGTCGTCGCGATCGATCCGCGCAACGGTGCCGTGCGTGCGATGTACGGCGGCAAGAACTTCGAGAAGTCCAAGGTCAACCTCGCGACCGGTGACGGCGGGACCGGCCGGCAGGCCGGCTCGGCCTTCAAGCCGTTCACGCTCGCGGCGGCGATGGAGCAGGGGTATTCGCTGAACTCGCGATGGTACGGGCCGGGGACGATCACGATCCCGGACCGAGCCTGCTACACGGAGGGTCAGCCGTGGGAGCTCTCGAACGCGAGCGATTCGGAGAGCGGCACCTTCACGTTGCTGTCGGCTACCACGCATTCGGTGAACACCGTGTATGCGCAGGTCGCCGCCGCGGTCACGCCCGACGCGGTCGTCGACGTCGGCCACCGGATGGGCATCAGGTCGCCTCTCGAGCCGGTGTGCTCGATCACCCTCGGCACGCAGTCCGTGACGCCGCTCGAGATGACGACGGCGTACGGGACGCTCGCGGCGCGCGGATGGAGGCACCGAGCGACGCCGCTCGAGGAAGTGCGGACCGCCGACGGGAAGACCGAGGTCGCGATCGGAGGCCGCGGTAAGCAGGTGCTGGACGCGAACGACGCCAACATCGTCACCTACGCGCTGGAGACGGTGATCCAGAGTGGGACCGGTACGGCCGCCAACATCGGCCGTCCGGCAGCTGGCAAGACCGGCACGGCGCAGAACTACTGGGACGCGTGGTTCTGCGGGTACGTCCCGCAGCTGGTGACGTGCGTGTGGGTGGGGTACCCGCAAGGACAGATCCCGCTGGAGAACATCGAGGGGTACTCGGCCGTCTTCGGCGGCACGATCCCCGCGCTGATCTGGCACGACTTCATGGCGCAGGCGACGGCCGACATGCCGGTCAAGGACTTCGCGGAACCGTCGTTCGAGGGATACACGCTGAACGCGCCGACCCCTCCGCCGCAGCCGGCCCCCTCGACCACGCCGTCGCCGAAGCCGTCTCCCGAGCCTGAACCCTCGCCGTCGCCGGAGCCCTCGCCGTCACCGGAGCCCTCGCCGTCGCCTTCGCCGGAGCCGTCACCATCACCCGAGCCGAGCCCACCGCCGACGCCGACGCCGACGCCGGCGATACCGCCGGAGGGGCTGCTGCTGCCGCGGCGGAACTGATCGCGTCGGGGGTCGCCTCGCGCTGTGTGGATCGAAAGCTCGTGCGGTGCTGGCGGGCAATCGACCGGTGCATCTCCGCAGGTCATCGGGCAGATCGGGGTCTCTGCTCGGGCTCCGAGGACGTTCTAGTTGGCGCTCGAGGACGTCGCCTCGCTGACGGTGAACTCTCTCGGAGCGGGGACGGCACCGAGCGGCAGTGAGGCGACCACGGTGGTGCCTCGGCCGGGCGTCGAGTGGACCATGAACGTCCCGTTGGCAAGCTCCACCCGTTCGCGCATCGACGCGAGCCCGACGCGGCCGCTCTGGAGGTATTCGCGCGCCTTGCTTGCGTCGAACCCGACGCCGTCGTCCACGATCTCGACGCGGAGCTGACCGCCGTTCGTGGAGACGGCCACCGTCATCGACGTCGCCTTCGCGTGCTTCGCCGAGTTGGCGAGCGCCTCCTGCACCACACGGTACGCGAGCGTCTCTAGGTCGGGCGGGATCTCGACGTTCGCGTGGCCGGAGAACTCGGTGTCGACGTGGTTGTCGTTGCCGAACCGGTCCAGCGTCTCGCGTAGCGCGGGGATCAGCCCGCGCTCCTCGAGCAGCGGCGGTCGGAGGCCGGACATCAGCCGGCGCAGGTTGTCCGCTTCCTCCGACAGCTCCCTCCGGACCTTCGCCAGGACGCCGAACCCCTCGTCGAGCTCGCCGGCCTTCAGCATGAGCAGCACCGCCTCCAGCGAGAGCGACGCGGCAGAGACGCCCTGCACGGGGCCGTCGTGCAGGTCCCGCGCGATGCGGTTGCGCTCGCTCTCGATGGCCGCGTTCGTCCGGCGCATGATGCGCGTTCGGTCCTCGTCGCGATCCTGGAGGAACTTGAAGAGCGAACGGATCGTCTGGTCCGCCACCCGCGCCGCCGTCACGTCTCGGACCAGCAACAGCCGCCGAGGCGGGTCGCCCGGGATCTCCGACGTCCGCGACTCGAGGTACATCGGGTGGCCCTCGCGGTGAAGCGTTCCTTGCCCCGTCACGGGAAGCGATGCGAACTGCTCGTCCGCGCGGATCGAGGCGGCGAGCGCCGTCCAGCGCTGGCCCTCGACCAGCGTCTGCGGAAGCTCGATCATCTGACAGAACGCGGAGTTGGCACGAACGATGACGTCCTTGTGGTCCAGCTCGATGATGCCGTCGACGGCCGACTCGAACACCGTTCGCAGCCGCTCCTCGGACTCGCGCAGCGTCTCGTTGGCGCGCTGGAGACGCGCGAGTGCCTTGTCCGTCTCGCGCAGCGCGATCTCTTTCTGATCGAGCGCGTCGTGAACCGCCCGCTGTGCCTGAGCCCCACGAACCTGGTTCACGAGGATCCGAAGCGCCACCGCAGCCGCCAGCACGCCGATCAGCATCAAGCCCTGTCCCGGCGCGATCTGCTTGGAGATCTCCGCCACCGCCGAGAGCCCGAGCGCTCCGCTTGCCGCGGCGACGGAAAGCGTGGTGAGGACGGCGCGACCGTACCGAGCGGGGTCTTTCCGACGTTGATCGGTCCGACGCGGTATCACGCTCACGAGCGCCGCGATCAGCAACGTCCCGAGCGCGAACGGGAGATCGATCTCCGGCGCCCCGGCTTCGAACGAGCCTGCGAGCCACCCCTGCGCGAATGCCAGCACGGCCGAGCACATGCCGCAGACGGCCGCCATCAGGCCGAGGTGCGCGAGGGTGGGCCGCGCGAGCGCCAGCGCCCCGAACGCGGCCACGCCCGATGCGACGATCAGCGCGAACTCGGCCGTCGGAGCGGCCGCCCGAGGATCCGTGCCGGCAGGGCTGAGGTACAGGAACAGCATCGTCCCGATCGAGGCGCTGAGCAGTGCGACGTCGGCGGCGATCTCGCGACGGTCCTCCCGGGCGACGTGCTCTCGGAACTCGACCGCGAAGGCGATCAAGAACATCGCCGCGACGGCGACGAACCCGAGGTCATAGGCACCCAGCCCCGGCTCGTTCGGCCCCGGGGCGTCGAACAGCAAGAAGGCTCCGCTCAGCAGCGAAACGCCGAGGGCGCCGAAGCCCAGCCACGGCGCACTCCGCCACGCGTCCTCGCGTCGGGAGCGCACGAGGATCACGACGGCCGACAGCAGACTGGCGCCGGCCACCGTCGGGAACCGGATGTCGTCGAGGGCGCCCGCGCGATCGCTCGCCATCGTGTATGCGAACGTCACCCCACCGCCCGCGAGGAGGAGCAGGAAGGGCGCGATCCGGGAGGCGTCACGCTGTGTCTGGATGGACATGTTCTGCCGGGCAATGATGGCCCAGCGATCGGCTCGACTCCATCACCCGACCGGGGCCACGTGTCGGACCGTTTCCTAGGCCGGATGACCGGCAGGCGGGTCGTCTCCTCGGCCTACGGCGGCCGAAGCCTCACTCGATGAGCCGCCGCCTGAGCGCCTCGGCGACCGCCGCCGTGCGGTCGGACGCGCCGAGCTTCTCGAAGATGTGCTCGAGGTGCGTCTTGACGGTGTCGGGCGAGATGTACAGGCGCTCCGCGATGTCCCGGTTGGTGTGCCCGAACGCGAGCAGCTGCAGGACCTCGATCTCGCGGGCGGTGAGGGTCTCGGCTCGGCGGTCCCGCTCCTTCGCCTGGGACAGCTCCTCGGCGAGGGCGACGACGAGCTGCGGATCGATCACCATGTTCCCGCCGGCCACCAGGCGGACCGTCTGGATCAGGTGCTCTGCGTCGCGTGCCTTCAGCACGTATCCGCGGGCACCGCTCCGGACGGCCTCCACGACGAACTGCCTGTCGTCGTAGGCGGTGAGCATGATGACACCGGTCTTGGGATGCGTCTCGCGGATGCGCCTGGCCGCCTCCAGCCCGTCCATCTCGGGCATGCGGATGTCCACCAGGGCGATGTCGGGTCCTTCCTTCTCGACCAGGTCGATCAGCTCCTGGCCGTTGGCGGCCTCGCCGACGACCTCGATCCCCTCCGCCATGTCCAGGTATCTGCGGAGACCCTGACGCACGAGCGAGTGGTCGTCGGCGATCGCAACCCGAATCGACACGCGGTCCCCCCTCCGGAGCCCGGTAGGTGACGACATCCTATATGTCGGCCGCGACCGGGTCAGAACATGTAGTACCAGTTGACGGTGAGCACCGCCAGCACGCTCAGTCCGGCCACGCCGGCGACGAGCGCCACCGAGCGCGGCACGTGCAGCCGGTCCAGACCGAGCGCCAGGCCCCAGAACGCCGGGAACAGCGGCAGCAGGAACCGCGGCATGGACATCAGGGGGCGTCCTTCGAAGACGAACGTCAGCGGGATCAGCAGGCCGCCCCACAGGTAGGCGCCGTAGGCCGGGCGCAGGCGAGCCGCCGCGTACACGGACGCCGCGAGCATCGGCACGACGACGACCCAGTCGAGGAACCAGTAGCCGCCGTTCACCTCGCCCAGGTAGCGGAAGGCGTCGGCGGTCCCGTTCCAAAGCGTCGCCCACGGCCACGACAGGACCCGTTCCCAGTTGGCCTGGCGCGTGAGCGGCGCCATCGCGTCACCCGCGAACGCCTGCCAGAAGCC
>JBMDWR010000187.1:0-1216 GCA_048594645.1 Actinomycetota bacterium | reverse complement strand
GGTAGCTCTGCACTAAACCGTGGTGAATCTCACTTGTAACGAAAATGGGGATCCCGACATACTCCTCTTGGCACGCTTCCACGCACAGCCATGAGGAGCATATCATGGATCCCACGACGGTATTCTGCCCCAATAGGCCCTGCCCCGCCAGAGGTCAAACAGGCATGGGTAATATCGGTATCCATTCGCAGAAGGAACAGCGGTGCATCTGCCATGAGTGCCATAAGACGTTCAGCGCCACCACAGGCACCGCGTTTTACCGCCTGCGCACCGCGGCCGAGACGGTGAGCCTCGTGGTGACATTGCTCGCCCATGGGTGTCCCGTGCAAGCAATGGTGGCGGCCTTGGGGTTTGACGAGCGGACCGTCGCCGAGTGGTGGGCCCGCTCCGGGCGACAGGGGCAGGCGGTGCACGAGGACTTGGTCGAACGACCCCGGGACTTGGGACAGGGACAAGCCGATGAGCTGCGCGTGAAGCAACAGGGTGGCCTCGTGTGGATGGCGCTGGCGATGATGATCCCGACGCGCTTGTGGCTGGGCGGTGAGGTCAGCGAGCAGCGTGATCTGCCCCTGCTCCGGCGGCTGCTGGAGCGGGTGCGGCGCTGTGCCGCACGTCGTCCCCTGTTGATCTGTCCCGATGGCTTGGTGGCTTACATCCGCGCCATTCGAGAGACCTTCCGCGACCCCGTGCACACGGGCATGGGCGGGCGGCCCCGGCTGCGTCCATGGCGCCATGTCTTGATTGCTCAAGTCGTCAAGCGCTCTGAGCGGCGCCGGGTGGTCGCGACGGAACGCCGCATTGTCGATGGCACGCCGGCCCGCGTCGAGACGCTCAGACGCCGGTCGCAAGAGGGCGGGGTGATCAATACAGCCTCCATGGAGCGGCTGAACGCGACGTTTCGAGAACGCCTCGCGCCGCTGGCGCGCCGGTGCCGGGCGCTGGCTCGTCATACCCTGACGCTGCACGAGGGCATGTTCGTGGTGGGCACAGTCTATAACTTTTGCACGCCGCATGAGAGTTTGTCCCCTACGCAGCAGACGACGCCGGCCATGGCGGCGGGGATCACGGACCATTGCTGGACGATGCACGCACTGCTGTCGTTGCATGTGCCGCTGCCTCGCTGGGTCCCCCCAAAGCAGCGCGGGCGTCCTTCACGGACACTGCAACGCCTGATCGAGCGATGGTGCTCGTGACCACGGTTAACTGTGGAGCCACC
>JBMDWR010000186.1:0-24609 GCA_048594645.1 Actinomycetota bacterium | reverse complement strand
GCGACCGGGATGGAGAAGTGCTGCATGAGCCCGGGCAGGTCCGAGAACCGCAGGTCCACGATCTCGGTCCCGGATTCCCTGGCAAGGGCAAGGATCTCCTTCGGTGCGGCCATGATCCGGCATCCCCCTCGTCTCGTTGGCGAACGCGACAAAGGGTAGTGGGCGTGATCACGGGCGGCCGTTTCGAGCCGGTTAACTCTGCGTTACGCGTGCGGGGGGCGCCGGTTCCCAGTCCCGGATGACAGCGGCGATCCGGGCGACGAGCGCCGCCGCACCCCCGACCTCGATGACGCGGCCGAGCGGCGTCCGGAAGAACGGGTGACGCAGGATCATCGGCGTCGCCAGGACCAACCCGGTCGCCGCCATCGAGCGCAGCTTGCGGCCCGAGGGTGAGGCGAGGAACGCGCGCGCCTGGTCGACGCCTTCGGCCATCGCCTGTTCGAAGGCTCGGATCAGCCTGGTCGCCTCTGCCGACGCGTTCATCGACCGGACGATACCCGCAGCCTGCGTGCGCGCAAACGGAGCGTTCAGGCGTCCGACGCGCGGTAGCCGACGCCGCGGACGGTCTGGATCAGGTTCTCGTGTGCCGGACCCAGCTTGGCCCGTAGGCGGCGGATGTGGACGTCGACGGTGCGCGTCCCGCCGTAGAAGTCGTAGCCCCAGACCTCCCGCATCAGCGCCGGACGCGTGAAGACGCGGCCGGGACGCTCCGCCAGGAACCGCAGCAGCTCGAACTCCTTGAACGTGAGATCCAGCGGCATGCCCCCGACGCTCACGCGGTAGGAGGACACGTCCAGCACGAGGGGGCCGAGGCGCACCGTGGTTCCCTCGGAGGCGCCGAGCCTGCGTGCGAGCATCGCGAGACGGACCCTGATCTCGCTCTCGGGCGCGCCCGGGTAGAGCAGGTCGTCGGCCACCTCCTCCCACCGGAAGCGGTCGAGGTCGGCACGCTCTACCACCGCCACCACCGGCAGGCGGCGTTCGGGCCGCTGCATCTGGCGGAGCGCGCGGAGGACGGCGTGGCCCTGGCCGGCGTTCTCGGCCGCGTCGACGAGGACCGCCTCGATGTCGAGGCTCGCGATGCCGGCGATCGCGTCGACCGACACGTGGTCGGTCTTCGCCTCGAGCAGCATCGGCGTCGCCGCCGGGAGGACGTCCGCGGGCGAGCGATCGGTCAGCAGGACGATGCGGAACACGGCTCATCGAGGGTACAGCGGCGCTCGAGCCGGCGATAGCCTTGGCGGCGATGGCGCACGTTCGGGTTCGGTTGTTCGCCGCACTCCGCGAGCTGGCGGGTGCGTCCGTCGTCGATGCGCAAGGTGCGACGGTCGGGGAGGTCGTGGAAGAGCTCTCCGCTCGGTACGGCGACCGGTTCGAGGCGATCGCCCGCGCCGGCTCCGCCGTGGTCGACGGCGAACGCGTGGACGGCTCGAAGCGGCTCCGCGAGGGCCAGGAGGTGGCCATCCTGCCCCCGGTCTCCGGGGGCTATCGGCCCACGGCCGCCGCCTGAGATACTTGGCGGTATCCATGCGCTTCCAGCGGCTCCTCCTCGTCGTCAACCCGGTCGCACGCACCATGTCCAAGCCCGTCCTTGCGGTGATCGAGAAGGCGCTGTCCGCAGACTTCGACCTCGAGGTCGCCGAGACCAAAGAGCGCGGCCACGCCTCCGAGCTGGCGGCGCAGGCCACCGACGAGGGCATCGATCTCGTCGTCGTGTTCTCGGGAGACGGCACGATCAACGAGGCCGTGAACGCACTCGCCGGGACCGAGACGGCTCTCGGGGTCCTGCCGGGGGGAGCGACGAACATCCTGGTCCGTGCCCTCGGGCTGCCGCTCGACCCGGTCGAGGCGACGGGCGTGCTGATCTCGAAGGCTCTGGACGACGACGCGTTCAAGCTCTCGCTCGGCGTGGCCGACGGGCGGTACTTCGCCGTGAACTGCGGTGCCGGCGTGGATGCCGCGGCGATGCGTCGGCTGGACCGCCGCTTCCCGAAGACCAAGGCGAAATTCGACCGGGCGGCCTTCCGCGCCGTCGCGCGCGAGCTGCTCCTGGGGTACGCCGGGCGCTCCGCCGATCTGACGGTTCGGATCGACGACGGCCCGGCGCTGCCGTCGCTGTCGGTCATGGTCGGCCGGACCGACCCGTACACGTACTACAAGGACCGGGGCATCCGGATGACGCCGGAAGCGTCCCTCGACTCGGGCCTCGACGTGCTGTCGGTCCGGAAGCTGGCGCGCCGGAGCGTCCCGAGGATCGCGTGGCAGGTCTTCGGCTCCGCGCGCCACGTCCACGGCCGAGACATCGACTACGTCCACGACGCCGGGCACGTCCTCGTGACGTCGGAGACCGCGTTCCCCGTTCAGGTGGACGGCGACTCGCTGGGCGATCATCGGCGCCTCGAGGTCGACCTCGCGCCCGAGGTGCTCTGGGTCGTCGCCTGACGCGGTTCGAAGGGCCTACGGGGACGACGCGCCGCGGGCTTCGCGCTCCTGGATGCCGCACTCCCACTTCGACAGCCCCGCCCAGCGTCCCGAGCGCTCGTGCTCGCCGGGGAAGGGCAGCCGCGTGCACGGCGCGCAGCCGATCGAGGCGTATCCGAGGTCGTAGAGCGGGTTGTGCGGCAGGTCGTGCCCGCGCAGGTACGCCCATGTGTCCGCGCGGGTCCACATCGCTACCGGGTTCACCTTCACGATCCACGTGCCGGGCTCGAGCTCGTACCGGTCCAGGATCGGCGCGGTGGCTCGCGTCGGCGACGAGTCGCGCCGGAACGCGGTGATCCACGCCTCGCGACCGCGGAGCGCCGAGAGCATCGGGCGGACCTTGTTGATGTCGCAGCACCGCTCGGGATCGCGCTCGTAGAGTCTCGGGCCGAACGCGTCTTCCTGCGACCGGACGGTGTGCTCGCCGTGCAGCTCGACGACGTTGAGGCCGAGGCGCTCGGTGAGCATCCGTTCGAACTCCAGCGTCTGCGCGAAGTGGAAGCCGGTGTCCAGGAACAGGATGGGGACGTCGGGACGGATCCGGGTGGCCATGTGCATCACGCACGTCCCTTCGGCCTGGAACGCGGATGCGAGCGCGATCTCCCGCAGCCCGGATTCGACCAGCGCCCAGTGCACGACGTCCTGCGGATCGGCGCGCTCGAACCGTTCGTTCAGCGCGTGCAGGTCCTCGTCCGTCAGCAGGGTGTCGGGCATCCGTGACTCGCCTCGCGGGGGGCATCCGAGTATAGGCGCAGGTCAGCGGCCCTCGGCCCGCGGCTATCCTGGTGGGCGATTCCTTCCGACGGAAAGGCGCGACCGATGTCATCCATGTCCGAGCACCAGACGATCGCGCCCCACGGGGGCACGCTCGTCGACCTCTTGCTCCCCGAGGGGCAGCGGGAGGCCGCCCGAGACGAGGCCGAGCGGCTCCCGAGGCTCACCGTGAGCGAACGCGAACTGTCCGACCTCGAGATGCTGACCGTCGGAGCGCTCTCCCCGCTCACGGGTTTCGAGGGCAGGGAGGACTACGTCTCCGTGCTCGAGACGATGCACCTTCCGAACGGTCTCCCGTGGTCGATCCCCGTGACGCTGTCACTGACGGACGACGACGTGCGGCGGATCGGCGGTGCCGAGGCGGTCACGCTGGTTGCGGAGGACGCGGGCGCGCCGCTCGCGATCGTCGACGTCGCCGAGGTGTTCGAAAGAGATCGTGAGAAAGAGGCTCTCGGCGTCTTCGGGACACGGGATCCGGAGCATCCCGGCGTGGCGGCGTTGCTCGAGGCCGGCGACCACTGCCTCGCGGGACCCGTTCGGGCGCTCGCCCTGCCTCCGCACGACGACTTCGTGGACTATCGCCTCACCCCGGCGCAGACGCGGGCGGCGTTCGCCGAACGGGGGTGGAACACCGTCGTCGGGTTCCAGACGCGGAACCCGATCCATCGGGCGCACGAGTACATCCAGAAGTGCGCGCTCGAGATCGTGGACGGGCTCCTGGTCCATCCCCTCGTCGGGGCGACCAAGGGTGACGACGTGCCGGCAGACGTTCGGATGCGCTGCTACGAGGCGCTGTTCGAGGGCTACTACCCGAAGGACCGCGCGATGGTCGCGGTGTTCCCTGCGGCGATGCGGTACGCGGGCCCCAAGGAGGCGATCTGGCACGCGATCTGCCGGAAGAACTACGGGTGCACGCACTTCATCATCGGACGCGATCACGCCGGCGTGGGCACGTACTACGGCACGTACGACGCGCAAGAGATCTTCGAGCGCTTCGACCCGGACGAGCTGGGTATCACGGCGCTGCGGTTCGAGCACTCGTTCTGGTGCAACGCGTGCGAGGGCATGTCGTCGCCGAAGACCTGCCCGCACGGCGAAGAGACGCGCGTCTCGCTCTCGGGGACGAAGGTCCGCGAGATGCTCCGCTCCGGCGAGCGCCCACCGATCGAGTTCAGCCGGCCGGAGGTGGCCGACATCCTGATCGAGGCGATGCGCGAGAGCTAGGCCCGTTCGGGCGGCGCGGCGGGACCGCTCCGCATGTCACGGAGCGGGCGGCCGTAGGCGTCCGTCACGACGAGGGTCTCGGGGTCGTGGCGTTGCAGGATCCGGATCGCGTCCTCGCCTGCGTCGCCCTCGGCGCGGACCTCGACGCCGGAGCCTCCCGGCGTGTCCATGTCCATGGGTCTGTGGTCGAGCGTGGCCGCCCGCAACGAGCTGAGTCCGGTGATGAACGCGCCGACCCCTCCGAAGAACAGGGCGCCTCCGAGGGTGAACAGCGCGATGCCGGTCGAGCCGACGCCGGTCGCGATCCCGATGACCACGCCCAGCAGGGCGCCGAGCGACGCCCCGACGATCCCCCCGGCTAGCAGGCGGCGGCCGATCCTCTCGCCCTCGCGATGCTCGCGCTCGCGGCCGATCGGACCCTGCGTGCTGGCGTCCTCGGTGAGCGTCACCTGGTCGGGGCCGACCCCGGCGTCGGCCAGCGCTCGCGTGGCGCGAGCGGCCACGCCGGGGTCCGAGAACGTCGCCCAGATCCGCGTGCCGCCCTCGGGCGCGTGCCGTTCGGGGACCGTCGCCATGCCGGGTCCTTGCCCTGCGTCCGGCCGGGCGAAACCATAGGTGGGCCCGGCGACGAAGAGCCGGCCGGGTGAGGTTTGCCCCGTGGCCAGGGCCTTTGGTAGCCTCGCCCGCGCCCGGCGGCGGCCGAGATGGAGGAGGCGGACCTTACGACCGCGCGCAGGACCACGCTCCGAACATTCCTCGCGCTTATCGTCGTCGGATCGACGCTCGGCGTCATTCCGGCACTCGCAGGCACGAAGGACGACCTCGACGCCGCCAAGGCCGAGCTGGCCGACGTGCAGGCCGAGCTCGACCGCGCGACCGCGCGGCTGAACGAGGCGGAGACGCGCCTGTACGCCACGCGCTCGGACATCTCGGACACGCGGCTCCGCATCCGGCAGCTCGAGGACCGGGTGGACGGCATCGAGGCACGGCTCAGCAGGCGCGCGGTCCTGGCGTTCACCCACGGCCCGGCCAGCACGATCGACCTGCTCCTCTCGTCGGGCTCGTTCAGCGACTTCTCGGACCGGCTCGAGTTCCTGGGCTCGATGGCACAGGGCGACGTGGATCTCGTCGTGGAGAAGGAGGTCGCGCAGGAGGAGCTCCGCCGCATCCGCGACAACCTCTTGGAGCTCGAGGAGGCGCAGGCGGCACAGGCGGCGGCGCTGCGGGACATCGAGGCCGATATCGACGCGCAGCTCGAACGGATCTCCGACCGCGTCGCCTCCCTGACGGCGAAATACAAGGAGGAGCTCGCGGCCCAGCGGGAGCTCCAGATCATCGGGCAGACCCCCAACCCGAGCGGCGCGATCCAAGTGTGCCCGGTCGCGGGACCGAACTCGTTCGTCGACTCGTTCGGCTGGCCGAGGGTCGGCCACTCCCATCAGGGGATCGACCTGATCGCTCCGTACGGGACGCCGGTCGTCGCTGCGCACCCCGGCACCGTCTCGCAGTCGTCCAGCTCGTCGGGCGGCATCCAGGCCTACGTCCTTGGCTCGGGCGGGTACTCGTTCTACGCGCACCTCTCGAGTTACAGCGGCGCGACCGGCAGCGTCGGGGCCGGCACGGTGATCGGGTACGTGGGCAGCACCGGCAACGCGGGGTCGACCAACCACCTGCACTTCGAGTGGCACCCGGGTGGAGGGGCGGCGGTGAACCCGTACGCGATGCTCGTCGCCGTGTGCTGAGCCGTATCGGTTCGGCGAGCCGGCGCTCGCGATCTCCGAGGCACGTTACGATGCGGGCGGATGGATGACGTGCGCGGCAACCGCCGGATCGATCGCATCACGCGACCGGAGTACGTGGAGGGCCTGAGCGAGCTCCCGCTCGACGAGCTCCGTTCCAGACGCGACGAGTGCTACGCGGAGCGCGAGTACCTGTCGTTGCTCCGCCGCTTGGTCCAGGGCCGCGCCGAGATCCTCCGAGCGGAGGTCGAGCGTCGGGGCGGCGGCGGCGAGAGCGGAAGCCTCGTCGATCAGCTCTCACAGATCCTGTCCTCCGAGGCGCAGGGCCCGGCGCGCGGCGAAGCGGTGAAGGTCGGCGTGCCGGAAGAGGAGCTGTTGCTCGCGCGGAGGCGGGTCGAGCGCCTCGTCGCCGATGCCGGCCTGTCGGATCCCGGCGCGCTGGACGACGATCGGCTGGCCGAGGCCGTGGAGCTGCTCGCCGACGAGGAGCGGGTCGTCTCGGCCGCCCGCGGCGAAGTGCTCCAGGTCATGGACGCCCTGCAGGACGAGCTCAAGCGTCGGTACCGCGACGACCCGTCGCTCGTGCTTTCCTGAGCAGCCGAACCACCGCGTGTCCGTCCCGTGGGGGATGGCTGGTCCCGGCTCGGCCGACGAACCGTAGGACGCCACCCACCGCGCGGCCCAACGGTTTTTGGGCCTCGCGCCCTATGGACCACCCTCGTTTCAAGCTTCACGCTCTTCCACGTTCCGCGCACGGACGTGCGCTACGGTGCGGCTCCTACAGATGATCGAACAAGCTCCCCTCGAGTCGGGCCAGGGGCGTCCACCAGACCCCGAGGCGCCGGCGGTCCAGGAACAGCTGATCGTGTTCGCCCGCGAGCTCGGCGAGCTCTATCGGCTCGAGCGTTCCAGGAATGCAGAGCTCGAGGCCGTCCTGCAGAGCCTGCAAGACACGTACCTGGCGACGATGAAGAGCCTGGCGATGGTCATCGAGGCCAAGGACCTGACCACCCGCGGACACCTCGACCGGACGCAGGTCTTCGGCCTCGCGCTCACGCGCCGGATCGACCCCACGCTTTCGGAGAGCCCCACGCTGGGGTACGGGTTCTTCCTGCACGACATCGGGAAGGTCGGCATCCCCGAGCACATCCTGTGCAAGGCCGGCCCGCTGTCGATCGACGAGTGGACGGTGATGCGGAACCACCCGATCATCGGGGCCCAGATCGTCGCGCCGATCGCGTTCCTGGCGGACACGGTCGAGCTGATCCGGCACCACCACGAGCGGTTCGACGGCACCGGCTACCCGGACCGGCTGGCGGCGGAGGCGATCCCGCTCGGCGCCAGGATCTTCACGATCGCCGACTCGTTCGACGCCATGACCAGCGACCGGCCGTACCGCGGTGCGATCGGTGTGGAGCAGGCGCTGGAGGAGCTGCGGGACGGGGCCGGCTCGCAGTTCGACCCCGACATCGTGCGTGAGTTCGTCAGGATGGTCGAGAGCGATCCGCCGGCGGACGACGAGGAATTCATGCACGCCCTCCGGCACGCGAGCTGACTCCTCGCCGGCTGCGATCCTCACCTAGGCTTGCGCCCATGGCGTCCGCAGCGCCGCTCGCGCGCGTCTTCCGGTCCGGCGTCGAGGAGAGCGTCCATCTGGGTCACGTGGCCGTCTGCGACGCGGACGGCAGGCTCGTGTGGTCGCTCGGCGACCCCGATCGCCTGATCTTCTCGCGCTCGTCGATGAAGCCGCTTCAGGCTGCGGCGTGCCTCCGAAGGATCGGAGACGCGCTGCCCGACGATCACGTGGCCGTCATGTGCGCGTCGCACAACGGCGAACCGGTCCACGTCCGGACGGTCCGCGCGCTGCTACGCGGCGGTGGGGCGTCGGAGAGGCTCCTTCGATGCCCACCCGACCTGCCGAGGCGCACGCACGATCGACGCCGCGTCGCGCACCCTCGCCGCGTGTACCACAACTGCTCCGGCAAGCACGCAGGGATGCTGCTGGCGTGCGAACGCTGGGGACGGGAGGCGACGACGTACCTCGCCCCGGCGCATCCGCTTCAGCGCGAGATCACGCGCGCGGTCCGCCGAGCGACCGGCGTCGAACGCGTGGAGATCGGCGTGGACGGGTGCGGCGCCCCCGTCCACGGCCTCCCGCTCCGCGGCATGGCCACGCTGTTCGCCAGGCTTGCGCGGCCACACCGCCTCGGCGTCCTCGATGAGGCCGTCGCGCGAGCGGTCCGCGCGATGCGCGCGCACCCGTACCTCGTGGCCGGGGGCGGGCGGTCCGACACCCGCATCATCGAGGAGGTCCCCGGCATCGTCACCAAGGTGGGGGCGGAGGGCCTCCACTGCGCGGCGGTCCTCGATTCGGGGCTCGGCGTCGCCGTCCGAGTGGCCGACGGGGGTGATCGGGCGGCGGCGCCGGCTCTGCTTCGGACCCTCCACCAGCTCGGCGCCCTCGGCGAGGAGCACCTCGAGCGCCTGGGCACGGTCGCGCGCCCGCCCATCCTCGGGGGCGGCGAGCCTGTGGGGGCGCTCGTCGCGGACTTCCGGCTGCGCCGCGTTCGCGCCTGAGCTGCCGACTGCGTTCGCTGGGTCCTCTCGTACGATGCTTGGGTGAACCAGAGCGGGTCCACGCCGAAGCACGGGAGGCCGCGCGTCGCCGTGGTCAGTGTGCACACGTCGCCGCTCGACCAGCCCGGGTCGGGCGACTCGGGAGGGATGAACGTCTTCATCCGGGAGGCCGCCGAACGCCTCTCGAAGGCCGGCGTCGCGGTCGACGTGTTCACACGTTCGCGCGACGACGTTCGTCCGGCGGTCCGGGAGGTTGGCGGAGGCTCTCGGCTGATCCGCGTCCCTGCCGGCCCGCTCGCCCCGGTTCCCAAGGAGGAGCTGCCTCGCTTCCTTCCCGAGTTCCTGGACGGCGTCCTCGAGGCCGCGCGAGCCGACGGCGCCCGGTACGACGTCGTCCACGCGCACTACTGGTTGTCCGGTTGGGTCGGCCGAAACGCTCGTGAGGTCTGGGGCGTTCCGCTCGTTGCGTCGTTCCACACGCTCGGGAAGGTCAAGAACTACTCGCTCTCGCGCGGCGAGGTCCCCGAGGCGCCCACCCGCCTGTCGGGTGAGGAAGCCGTCATCGCGGAGGCCGACCGGCTGGTCGCCGCCACGCCCGCCGAAGCGGCTCAGCTCGTCGGCCTGTATCGAGCCGAGCCTGGCCGGGTGCGGGTCGTCCCTCCGGGCGTCGACCACGAGCTGTTCTTCCCGCGCGACCGAGACCGCGCGAAGGCTCGGTTGCACCTCGCCGACCTTCGTCTGCTGCTGTTCGTTGGTCGTCTGCAGGCGCACAAGGGACCCGACGTGGCCGTCCGCGCACTGGCCGAGGCCGTCGCCCGCGATCCCAACGGCACGCCGGACCTGGTTCTTGGGATCGTCGGCGGGCCAAGCGGGTCGGACCACGGGGTCGAGGTCGCAAGGCTCATGGATCTGGCGTCGGCCCTGGGTGTCGGCGAACGCGTCATGTTGTTCCCGCCGCAGCCGCAGACGCGGCTGGCCAACTTCTACGCCGCTGCCGAGGTCGTCCTGGTCCCGTCGCGGTCGGAGTCGTTCGGTCTCGTCGCGCTCGAGGCGCAGGCGTGCGCGACGCCCGTCGTCGCCTCGGCCGTGGGCGGTCTGCGGTACGTGGTCGAGAACGGGGTGACGGGTCACCTCGTCGAGGGGCACGATCCGGGCGACCACGCCGAACGCATCCTCGAGATCTTGGGCGATCCGCGTCAACGCAGACGCATGGGTCAGGCGGGCGTGGTTCGGTCGCTCCGGTTCTCGTGGGACGCGACTGCGGCCGGCGTGCTTTCCGTGTATCGCGAGCTCGTCGACGGACGAGCGGCGGGTCAGGGCACGACCGGCACACCGTCGACCGCGACGCTCTGAAGCCTCTGCGGCGCAACCATTTCCGGGGTGCGGTTCTTCATGCCACTCATCGAGAGATGTTCTTGTCACTCTTTCTGACACGCGATCTACCTGCGCATATGCCGCGTGACCTGCGGGTTCGTCAGGTTGACCCCGCTCATGCCCGTCGGTACATTTCGCCTCGCTCCGAGCAGTCGGAGCGGCCGAGTCAGGGAACCGAAGCCGGGACCCCTGGGAAAGCCGTAAGGCCAACTGGGCGCACCTGCTCGTACGGTTGGGACAGCTAACTAGCTGTGCGGGTGGGGAGGCTCGGGAGGCCCCAAAGCCCAACGAAAGGGTGCTACGGCCAGGAAACCAAGACGGCTGCAAGGTTGCTCGGAGCACCTGAGCCCGAGGGGCCAACGGTGGCTGGAGGCTTCGGCTTCCGGCGAGCCGGAGGTCCCTCGGGTTCTTCTTTCTGTGCTGTCCGCTCGCGTGAGCGGTGTGCCGGACCTTGTTGGGGCGGCGGTCCGCCGCTACCGTTCCCAGGTCATGACGACCGAGCAGGGGGCGGAGTCCAAGGCCCGGCGCGACCAGATCGTGGACGTCGCGATGCGCCACTTCGCCGAACACGGGTATCGCGGGGCACACGTCGAGGACATCGCCGCGGAGGTGGGCGTGGCCAAGGGGACGGTCTTCCTGCACTTCGGAAACAAGGAGGGCCTGTTCCTGGCCGCATACCGAGAGGCGGTGGGCCAGCTGCCGGCCTGGCTCGACGCCCCCGAGGGCGTCGTCGCCGAGGGCTTCTGGGCGGTGCTCGACTACTGGCTGCGCCACACCGAAGAGTTCGTGACGCAGGAGTGGGTGCCCAACCGCGTCGCGATGATCGGTCGGTACGACACCGGGCTGGGCCTCCGGCGGCCGATCGACCGCCTCATGCGGAGCGAGGACCCGTACGGGACGCTCGAGTTCATCGAGTTCGGCGTTCGCCGTGGCGAGATCCGGGGCGACGTAGACGTCGAGATGATCGCGTCGATGCTCGACTGGGTCGCCGAGCGGTTCCAGGACGTCCTCGGGAGCGAGGAGCTGGATCCCGGGCTCGTCCACCGCCGGCCGTTCGACCCGGCGAGACGGGAGACACGCATCAGCGAGTTCGTCGAGCTGCTGCGAGCCGGCATCGCCGCGCGCCGCGAGGCCACGACCGCCGGTGAGGTGGGCGCGTGACAGGGCCGGCACCTCGCCGCGTCGCGTTCCTCGGCGGAGGCCGGATGGGCGAGGCACTCGTGTCGGGTCTGATCCGCTCGGGTGGGCGTGGCGCCGAGGAGATCGTCGTCACCGGCCGCCGGGAGGAGCGGGTGAAGGAGCTGGCCGAGACGTACGGCGTGACCGCCACGCTGTCGAACGCGGACGCCGTCGCGGCTTCCGACGTGCTGGTCCTGACGGTGAAGCCGCAGGACATGGAGGCGCTGTTGTCGCAGATCCGCGAGCACGTGACGCCTCGGCACGTCGTCGTGACGTTCGCCGCCGGCATCAGGACCTCGTTCGTCCAGCGGCACCTCCGGGACGGCGTCCCCATCGTGCGCGTGATGTCCAACGTCGCGGTGCTGGTCGACGAGGCGATGTCGGTGGTCGCCGCCGGCTCGAACGCCGAGGACCGGCACCTCGAGGTCGCCGAGGAGCTCCTCGGTTACGTGGGCCGGGTCATCCGCCTGAGCGAGGGACACCTCGACGCCGTCACCGCGACGAGCGGCAGCGGGCCTGCCTACTTCTTCCTGCTCGCCGAGGCGATGATCGAGGCCTGCATCTTGCTCGGGCTCTCGAGAGACGTCGCGACCGAGCTGATCATCCAGACGATGCTGGGCTCCGCGAAGATGCTCCGAGACACCGGCCGCCATCCCGTGGAGCTGCGCGAGATGGTCACCTCGCCGGGCGGCACGACGATCGCCGCCATCCGGCACCTCGAAGAGGCGGGCGTTCGTGCCGCGTTCCTGAACGCGATCGACGCGGCGCGGCACCGAAGCGCAGAGCTCGCGCAGGGTGGGGACGAAGACCAGGATGAGAGGGGCGGACGAGATGGGTAGAGGGGACCGCGCGAAGGTGCGCTGGGCGCACGACCGGGAACGCAGGAAGAAGCAGTCGCAGAAACGCAAGGCCGCCGAGCGCGCGGCCGAACGCAAGGCCGCGAAGAGGTAGGCCCTCCGCGTCGCGGCGGCAGGTCAGCCGGTCGCGGGGCGCCCGAGCCGGTTCCGAAGCACCCCGATCCCCTCCGTCTCGAGCTCGATCTCGGCGCCCGGCCACAGGCGCTGCTCGAACCCGGGGATCTCGAACGGTGCCGACGCGAACGCCTCGCCGGGCCCCAGCCGTTCCTGCTTCGATGCTCGGGCGACGTCGCGGAGCAGGCTCAGCGCGGTCCCGTTGAGGTTGCCCTTCACCCACTCCTCGCCGTCCACCCGCACGGTCACGAACGCCGACTGCGGGTCGAGCTCGTCCGCCGTGACCACGCAGGGGCCGATCGAGATCGGCACGTCCTGCGGCGTCGCGATCGGGTCGCCGTTCGCGCGCCGTGCCAGCCAATCGGCGACGAGCGTGTAGCCGAACACGACCGAGGGGATGTCGGCGACGTCCAACGCGTCCTCCACCGGCCGCCGCAGGACGGCCGCGATCTTCGGGTGGAACTCCAGCCACCCGGCATCCGCAGGCCACGGGATCTCCTCGCCGGGCCCGAACGCCCGGCGCGCCGCGTCCGACGCGTCGGCCGAGCGCAGTGCGGCCGGCAGGAGCGCCGCGAGCAGGCGCGGTCGCTCGACGACGAAGGCGGCCGCCTCGTCGCGCTCGAGGGCTGCCCTGGCGGCGTCGAGCACGGTGCCCCCGTTGCTCCTGACGAGCCGCTCCATCGTGTCGGGGAAGGCGGGATGGCCGAGCAGGCTCGGCAGATCCACGACGTCCCCTTCCAGGAGCGCTCCCAGTCGCCGGTGCCCCCGCCGGTCGAACGTCACGAGCCTCAAAGGGAAGCCGATGATACGCCCGTCGCGGGCCCGATCCTCGTATCCGCCGCCCGGATCCGGCCGGGCCCGATTGGGAGGGATGCGTCGCGGCGGCTACGATTGGAGCAGGTCAAGCCGTTGTTTCTCGCCACAGGAGGCCACCCATGGCAGAGGAAGGGTTCCGCATCACCTACGCGACGATGTCGGCCGACAACGAGGATCTGCACCGCGATTACGAGAAGGGCATCGAGATCGCGAGATCGTGGCTCGGCCAGAAGCATCCCTTCTACGTGAACGGCGAGGCGCGCGAGGGCGACGGCCACAAGCCCGCGTTGTCCCCGATCGACGGCACGCTGATCGGCGAGTTCGCGATGGCCACGCGCGAGGACGTTCGGGATGCCGTCGCCGCCGCGAAGGCCGCGTTCCCCGCTTGGGCGAACCGTCCGTGGCGCGAGCGGGTGTCGATCGTGCGCAAGGCGGCCGACATCATGTCCGAGCAACGCAACGAGCTCTCCGCGCTCATGGCGATGGAGGTCGGAAAGAACCGGCTCGAGGCGCTCGGCGACGTGGAGGAGTCGGCCGACCTCCTCCGCTGGAACGCCAACGAGATGGAGAAGCACGACGGGTTTCAGACGCCGATGCAGTCGCTCGGCTCGCCTGGCGAGTACTACGACGTCCTTCGTCCGTACGGCGTGTGGGCCGTGATCAGCCCCTTCAACTTCCCGATGGCGCTCGCGGCGGGTCCGTCGTCCGGCGCGCTCGTCGCTGGCAACTGCGTCGTGTTCAAGCCCGCGCACATGGGGGTCTTCACGGGCCTGAAGCTGTACGAGATCTACATCGCGGCCGGCGTGCCGAAGGACGTCTTCCACTTCCTCTCGGGTCCCGGAAGCGTCGTCGGCGACGAGATCGTCAACCACCCGGACATCGCCGGCATCACGTTCACGGGCTCGTACGAGGTGGGGATGGGGATCTACAAGGGCTTCGCGAAGGACTTCCCGAAGCCGGTGATCTGTGAGATGGGCGGGAAGAACCCGACGATCGTCACGCAGAACGCGGACCTGGACAAGGCGACCGACGGCGTGATGCGTTCGGCGTTCGGGTTCGGCGGCCAGAAGTGCTCCGCCAACTCGCGCGTGTACGTGCATCGCAGCGTCTACGACGAGTTCGTGCGCCTACTCAAGGAGAAGACCGAGAAGATCGCGGTCGGCAACCCCCTTGAGAAGGACGTCTACCTCGGGCCGGTGATCGACGACAACGCCGTCTCCACGTTCGAGGAGGCGGTGAACGAGGTGAAGAAGAACGGGAACCTCATCACGGGCGGGGAGCGGCTGACCGAGGGCTCGTTCGCGAACGGCACGTTCGTGCAGCCGACGGTGGCGGAGGCGCCGCTCGACTCGTGGATCTGGAAGAAGGAGCTGTTCGTGCCGTTCGTCGCCGTCGCGCCGTACGACGACCTCGACGAGGCGATCCGGCTCGCCAACGACACGGAGTACGGCTTGACGGCCGGCTTCTACAGCGAGGATCGAGGAGAGATCGACCGCTGGCTGAGCTCGATCGAGGCGGGCGTCGTGTACGTGAACCGGCGTGCCGGCGCGACGACCGGCGCGTGGCCGGGCGTCCAGCCGTTCGGGGGCTGGAAGGGTTCGGGGACCAGTGGGAAGGCCGGCGGTGGACCGTACTACCTCCAGCAATACCTGCGGGAGCAGTCCAGGACGGTGATCGAGGAGTGAGCACCGCTCCCACCCTCGAGGACCTCTCGCAGGCGGCGGCGCCTCAGCTCGTCACCGAGATCCCCGGACCGGAGGCGAGGGCGCGGATCGAGCGCGACCACAAGGTGACGAGCCCCTCGCTCCCGCGCGCCTACGCTCTGGTGCCGCGCCGAGGCGCGGGCTCCGTCGTGGAGGACGTCGACGGCAACCTCTTCCTGGACCTGAACGCCGGGATCGCGGTGACGTCCACGGGGCACGCGCATCCGGCTGTCGTCGCCGCGATCAAGCAACAGGCCGATCAGCTGCTGCACTACTCGGCGAGCGACTTCTACCTGCCGATCTACTCCGATGTCTGCGAGGAGCTCGACCGCATCGCCCCGTTCAAGGAGGACGCGAAGAGCTTCCTCACGAACTCGGGCACCGAGGCCGTGGAGGGCGCGATCAAGCTCGCGCGCTACGCAACCGGCCGGCAATACATCATCGCGATGATCGGCTCGTTCCACGGTCGTTCGTACGGCAGCGTCTCGCTCACGGCCAGCAAGGCGAAGTACCGCGCCGGGTTCGGGCCGCTGCTGCCCGGCGTGCACCACACGACGTTCGGTGACGAAGAGCACCTCGAGATGCTGTTCAAGCGTCTCGTCTCGCCGTCGGAGGTCGCCGCGATCGTCGTGGAGCCGATCCTCGGCGAGGGTGGGTACGTGCTGCCACCCGATGGATGGTTCGGCTTCCTGCGCGAGGTGTGCGATCGGCACGGCATCGTGCTCGTCGTGGACGAGGTGCAGTCCGGGATGGGACGGACCGGCAAGCTCTGGGCGATCCAGCACTTCGGTATCGAGCCCGACATCGTGCTCGCCGGCAAGGGGATCGCGAGCGGGATGCCGCTCGGGGCGATCATCGCCCGCGAGAGCCTGATGACGTGGGACGTTGGGGCGCACGGCTCGACCTACGGAGGCAACCCGCTGTCGTGCGCGGCGGCGCTCGCGACGCTCGACCTCATCGAGGATGGCCTGATGGACAACGCCCGTGAGGTCGGCGGGTTGCTGCTCGAGGGTCTCCGCGAGATCCAGGGCCGCCGGCCGTCCATCGTCGATGTCCGTGGGCTCGGGCTCATGATCGGGGTCGAGTTCGCCGACCACGCGACGAGGGATGCGGTCGAGCACGCCGCCTTCAGGCGCGGGCTCCTCGTGCTGGGCTGCGGCGACGACGTGATCCGGGTCTCACCGCCGCTCGTGTTCCGGCGGGACCAGGCCCAGGTGGCGCTCGAGATCTTCGAAGACGCCGTCGCCGAGGTCGCGGCTTCGGCGGGGTGACGAGGTGCCCCCGCTCGGCGTCGACACGCTGACGCTCGACTGCCGCGACCCGCAGACGGTCGCGACGTTCTGGGCCGAGGTCCTGGGCTACGAGATCGTCGAGATCGACGAGGAAGGGGCCAACATCCGCGACCCAGCCGGGTCGGGCTGGCCGTTGTTCTTCCAGGTGGTTCCGGAGGGGAAGTCGGTCAAGAACCGTCTGCATCTCGACCTCCGACCGACGACGTCGATGGAGGAGGAGATCGAGCGGGTGAAGGGGCTCGGTGCGTCCCAGTACCGATACGTCTCCGAAGGCGGCAGCTTCTGGACCGTGATGCTCGACCCCGAGGGGAACGAGTTCTGCATCCTGCGCGGTCCTCAGGACGGGTGGAGCCCGGCGGAGGGCGGGACCGGATGAGCAAGGTCGCCACGATGGCCGACGCGGTCCGGGAGCTGCTCCGCGACGGCGACACCGTGGCGATCGAGGGCTTCACCCATCTGATCTGCTTCGCCGCCGGACACGAGATCATCCGTCAGCGACGACGCGACCTCACGCTCGCTCGGATGACGCCGGACGTGATCTACGATCAGATGATCGGCGCGGGCGTGGCGCGCAAGCTCGTCTTCTCCTGGCTCGGCAACCCCGGGGTCGGCTCGCTGCACGCCGTGCGGAGGCGGATCGAGCATGCCGACCCCGAATCGCTCGAGATCGAGGAGTACTCGCACTTCGGGATGGTCTGCAGGTACGTCGCCGGCGCATCGAACCTGCCGTTCTTCCCGATCCGTTCGTACTACGAGAGCGACATCCCCAGCGTGAACCCGAACATCCGCCCGATGCGTTCGCCGTTCGAGGACGGGACCGACGTGTTCGTGGTGCCGCCGCTGAAGCCGGACCTCACGATCGTCCACGCACAACGCGCGACGTCCACGGGTGACACCCAGATCTGGGGGCTCCTTGGGTGCCAGAAGGAAGCCGCGTTCGCCGCCGAGCGGGTCATCGTGGTCTGTGAGGAGATCGTCGACGAATCCGTCGTACGCAGCGACCCGAACCGTACGGTGATCCCCGGCGTCGTGGTCGACGCGGTGGTCGAGGAACCGTTCGCCTGCCATCCGAGCTACGCGCAGGGCTACTACGACCGGGACAACGCCTTCTACCTCGAGTGGGAGCGGATCTCGAAGGACCCCGATGCGCTCGAGACGTGGCTGAAGGAGTGGGTGTACGGACTGCAGAACCACGCCGAGTACGCGGAACGGATGGCAGGCCGATGGGACGAGCTCAAGCCTGGTGCGCGCATGTCCGGCGAGGTGAACTACGGGGAGTACGCGTGAGCGAGAACGGCTACACGAAGAACGAGATGATGATCGCCGCGAGCGCGCGAACCCTCGCCGGCGAGCGCATCTGCTTCGTGGGCGTCGGGCTTCCCAACATCGTGTGCAACCTCGCCCAACGCACGGTCGCGCCCGATCTCCAGCTGGTCTACGAGGCCGGCGTGTTCGGTGCCCGGCCCTCCCGGCTCCCGCTCTCGATCGGCGATCCGACGCTGGTGTCGGGTTCGACCGCTGTGACGTCGATGTTCGAGCTGTTCGCGTTCTACCTGCAGGCCGGTCTGATCGACGCCGCCTTCCTGGGCGGGGCGCAGATCGACCGGTTCGGCAACCTCAACACGACCGTCATCGGGGACTACGCGTCGCCGAAGGTGCGCCTGCCGGGCTCGGGAGGCGCGTGCGAGATCGCGATCCACGCCCGCAAGGTCCTGGTGATCATGCGGCAGGCGCAGCGGTCGTTCGTCGAGAAGCTCCACTTCCGGACGTCACCGGGTCACTCCGGCGACCCCGAGCACGACCGGATGCGTGGCTGGTTCGGGAGTGGACCCACCAGCGTGGTCACGGACCTCGCGACGTTCGGGTTCGACGAGGGATCGGGCGAGATGACCCTGTTGACGATGCATCCGCGCGTCACGCTCGAGGACGTGAAGGGCAACATGGGCTGGGAGCCCCGCGTCGCCGACGACGTCGGCGAGACGCCGCCACCCACCGACGACGAGCTCCGGATCATGCGCGCCGAGCTCGATCCCGAGCGGGTCCACACGTCGTAGCGATGAGCGCGCCGGACGACCCCCATCCCGAGCAAGACCTCCCAGACGTGCGCGGCGAGCCCGAGCCCACGTGGGTTGAGGACATCAGGCGGGGCCGAAGGGAGCGGGCGGAGCGCCTGAAGCGCCTCCTCGGCGACGACGCCGACGAGGAGGCGCCCGAACGGGAGCGGCCATCGTGACCCGCGTCTTCCGCCGGGTGCTCTCCAGGGAGCTGCCCCGAGCCGCGCGGGCGGACGGCGTGTGGATCGAGGACGCCGACGGGAACCGCTTCCTGGACGGTGCCGGTGGCGCCATCGTCGTCAACGTCGGTCACGGCGACCGGTCCCTCGTTGACGCGATGGCCGAGCAGTCGGCGCGCGTGCCGTACGTCCATGGGACGGCGTTCACCACGGATGCGCTCGAACGCTACGCGGAGGACGTCGCGCCGCTGTTGCCGGTCGCCGACGCCAGGATCTATCCGGTCTCCGGCGGGAGCGAGGCGGTCGAGACGGCGATCAAGCTGGCTCGGTCGTTCCATCTGGCGCGCGGTGAGCAGGAGCGCACGCTCGTGTTCGGGCGACGAGCCTCGTACCACGGGAACTCCCTCGGAGCGCTCGACGCGGGCGGCAAGGAGACGCTCCGGAGACCGTACGCGCCGTGGCTCGGCCGTTTCCGGCACGTCGACGCCGCGAACGAGTACCGGTGCCCGAACCCCGAACACCCGGCCGGATGCGGCGCGTGGCACGCGGACGCGCTCGAGCGCGCGATCTCGGACGCAGGCCCTTCGACCGTCGCCGCGTTCATCGCCGAGCCCGTCGGCGGGGCAACGCTCGCAGCAGCCGTTCCCACGGACGATTACTGGCCGGCCGTCGTCGACGTATGCAGGCGGCACGGTGTGCTCGTTATCGCGGACGAGGTCATGACGGGCTTCGGGCGGACGGGCAGGTGGTTCGGGCTCGACCACTGGAACGTCACGGCGGACATCCTCACGGCCGGGAAGGGCTCGACGAGCGGGTACTTCCCGTTCGGCTTCGCGGCGTGCTCGGCCGAGGTCTACGACACCGTGCGGCGCGATGGGTTCGTCCATGGCTTCACGTGGTCGCACAACGGCGTCGGCGCTGCCGTGGCGCACGCGACGCTCCGCCGGCTGGCGACGGATGGCCTGGTGGAGGCCAGCGCTCGGCAGGGCGAGCGCCTGCTCAAGGAGCTGTCGGCGGCGCTCACGGACGCACCGTTCGTCGGTGACGTCCGCGGCATCGGGCTGATGATCGGTATCGAACTGGTCGCGGATCGACGCACGAAGGCGGCCTTCCCGCGCGCGCGCCACGTCACGGAGGACGTCGTCGCCGCCGCTCGTCAGAGAGGGCTCCTCCTGTACTCGAGCACCGGGCACGTGGACGGTCACGACGGCGACCTCGTGATGCTCGGTCCGCCGTTCGTCATCACGGACGAGGAGTGTGACCTCGTCGTCGAGCGCACCGCGGCGGCGGTCTCGACGATCACGATCGCCTAGGTGGGCGGGTCCGCAGCGCTCGTCGTCTGCCCGGAGGCCAAAGGGTACGACCACGGGCCGGAGCACCCGCTCCGGCCGCAGCGCGTCCTGTACACCTGGTCGCTGATCGAGGCGTGCGGGTTGCCGGACCTGCCGAACGTGACGCGGCTCCCGTGCCGGACCGCCGAAGACGCCGAGATCGGGCTCGTTCACTCCGACGCGTTCATCGACGCGACGAGGCGTGCCGGACACGGCGAGCTGGATGAATGGTGGCGGTTCGGATACGGGCCCGGCGACAACCCGATCTTCCCGGATATGCACGAGGCCGCCGCCTTCGTGGCCGGCGCGACGCTCGCGGCGGCCGAAGCGGTCCGCGACGGCGTCACCCTCCACGCGTTCAACGCGGCGGGAGGCCTGCATCACGCGATGCCGTCTCGCGCGTCCGGCTTCTGCGTCTACGACGACCCCGCGATCGCTATTGCGCAGCTGCTGCGCGACGGCGTGCATCCGATCGCGTACGTGGACGTGGACGTTCATCACGGCGATGGCGTGCAGGCGATCTTCTACGACGACCCACGCGTGCTGACCGTCTCGATCCACCAATCCGGCGCGACGCTGTTCCCCGGCAGCGGCTTCGTCACCGAACGCGGCGCGGCCGGCGCCGAAGGCACCAAGGTGAATGTCCCGCTCGAGCCCGGTGTCGGCGACGAGGCGTGGCTGGTCGCGTTCCGCGAGATCGTTCCGCCGGTCGTCCGTGCCTTCGCGCCCAAGGTCCTCGTCACGCAGCTCGGTTGCGACACGCACCGGACGGATCCGTTGGCACAACTGCGGCTGTCCACGCGTGCCTACCGCGAGACCGCGCGGATCCTCCACGACCTCGCGCACGACGTTTCCGGTGGCCGGTGGATCGCGACCGGCGGCGGCGGATACCAGTGGGCGACCGTCGTCCCGCGCGCATGGACGCTCTACTTCGCGCAGATGTGCGGCGTCGACCTTCCCGATGCGCTCCCCGAGCGGTGGATCGAGGAGGTCGAGTTCGACATCCGGGCCGCCGTCCCGGTCACGTTCTCGGAGCCGCCTTCGCCGCACGACGAGCTCGATCCGGGGACCGAGGCGACGATCGAGGAGGTGAAGCGGACGTGCTTCCCGTTCTTCGGTCTCGCGCCATGACCGTCCGGACCTGCCGTGGACGCATCAGGCAGCGGCGACCGGGCCTGGACGCGGCCGCGCCATGGCGCTCCAGGGGCTCGCGTTCAGGACCCCGGATCGTGACGTTCGGACCGTGACATCCGCGAGATCGTGCCCACGCCCCATCGGTACAGGGGCGGTGTGAGGACGCGGAACGCCTGAAGCGCGCCGAGCGTCCGCGGGATCGAGATCTCGGGCGCGATGCCCTTGCGGACCACGTCGACGATCAGCTTCGCCACGCGGTCCGGTTGTAGCCGGACGATGGACCGGCCGACGTCGGGGAGCCCTTCGGTCGGCGAGAACCCCGGGTTCACGCTGGTGACCAGCACGCCGTCGGGCGCGAGCTCCTGGTACAGCGCCTCGCTGAACGCGACGACGCCGTGCTTGGTAGCGCCGTACACGGCCAGGCCCGGCGTCGCGAAGCGGCCGGCGAGCGAGGCGATGTTGACGATGTGCCCGCGTCGACATTCGAGCATCATCGGCAGGAACAGCTTGGTGCCGACCACGACGGCTCGCAGGTTCACGTCGATCACGCGTTGCAGGTGGTCGAGATCGGTCGTCGCGAACCGGCCGCCGCCGCGGATGCCGGCATTGTTGACCAGGACGTCGCAGCGACCGAACTCCGACGCCACGCGGTCGCGGAGGTGCTGGAGCTGCCCCACGTCTGCCACGTCGCACCCGACGACCGACGCACGCCCGCCGCCGGAGCGGATACGGTCGGCGAGTGTCTCGAGGCGCTCGATCCGGCGCGCGGCGAGCACGACCGACGACCCTGCGCGGGCGAACCGGAGGGCCGCGAGCTCGCCGAAGCCGGAGGACGCTCCAGTGACGACCACGACCGCGCCCTCGAGCTTCACGTGACGTTTCTGCCGAGCGATCCGTCCCCCCTCGTACGATGAGCGCGATGGACGTTATCGGATCGCACGCCGCTCGCCTCCCGAGGCTCGACCATCGCTGGGTGCCGGGACACCACGACCGGTCCCAGCTGGTGCAGGGACTGCTCGACGGCTGGGTCGCCGGACCGGAGACCAGCCATCCGCTCGACAACGTCTTGCGGAACATCCGCCTGCTCCACGACGGCGATCCCGACAAGCAGTTCGGCATGACGAGGCTCCAGGCCATCGAGCCGGATGACGTCCTCACGCTCGTGGGCGAGGCGGCCGGTTTCGAGCCGGACCGCTCCGCGCGCACGGGACCCGTGCCGATCGATCCGGACCGCGTCCTCACCGCCTGTGAAGCCGTCGGCGATCGCCTCGCCGAGACCGTGCGGCGTGGGGAGAGTGTCGTCCTGGCGACCGGTCACCCCGTCGGCCTCGCGCACCTGTACATCGAGGTCGGCAGGCTCCTCCGAGCCAACGGCGTCGAGATCCTCCAGCCCGCAGACGGCGAGACATGGCGCGACGGCGACCGCCACCACCCGTGGCAGATCCGGTACCTGGAAGGTGTCGCGTTCTTGACCGACAAGGCGAGTGCCCGACACACGCACAGCGCCGATCCGATGAACCGCATGCTCGACGCCGCGACACCGGATATCGTCTTCGCCGATCACGGGTTCGCGGGCGCGGCGATCGAACGCGGCATCGACACGCTGTCGATCGCCGACGTGAACGACCCCGCCCTGTTGGTCGCCCGAGCCCTCGGCCGGACCGACGTCGTCATCGTGATGGACGACAACGTGGCGCCCGACGCGTACTGGCCGTGCTTCCAGGCGATCGCCGCGCGCCTGTAGCCTTTGCCGTCGGTCCCACGGTGCGCGGCGAGCCGGATAGGATGGGCGGAACGTTGACCACGACATCCATCCGACAGGCACGGTTCGACCCGCGTGAAGGGGCGCGCGCGCCCATCCCGACGATCGACATGACCGCGAGACTGGCATCCGAGGTTCGGATCACCGGATAGACCCCACACGCGTGCGAACGGCCTTCGGGTGACCCGGAGGCGGATGTGAACGAGCACGAGGCGCTCGTCGATCAGGCGGTGAGGACGAAGCACACCGTCCTTCTGATCGGCGGGATGGACACGGGCAAGAGCACGCTGTCTCGCCAGCTGCTCGCGGCGGCGCTCGCCGCGGGGCGACCAGGAGCTTACCTCGATGCGGACGTCGGTCAGAAGAGCGTGGGACCGCCGGCGACGATCTCGCTGAAGGTCGTGCGAGGTGCCGAAGACCTCGAACCCGACGCGCTCGCCCAGCCCGACGCCCTGTCGTTCGTCGGCTCGACGTCGGCGCAGGGTCATCTCCTTCCCGTCGTCGCCGGCGTCGCGGCGCTCCACGAGCACGCCAAGCAGCTGGGGGCCGACTTCGTGGTCGTTGATTCCTCCGGCTTGGTCTCGGGGATCTCCGGCCAGATCCTCAAGTACCACAAGGTCGAGGCGCTCCGGGCCGACCTCGTCGTCGGCCTCCAGCGCGGCGAAGAACTGCTCCCCCTGCTGGGCGTGATCCAGCGGTTCTTCGCGACCGAGGTGATCCCGCTCGGCGTCCATCCCCACGTCGTCCCCACGACGGTCGATCAACGGGCGGAGAACCGCGAGCTCGCGATGCGCCGGTACTTCTCCAAGGAGCTGCACAGGTTCCGCGTCAAGCCCACGGTGTTCATGCCCGCGCTGCCGCCGCTGTTCGAGGAGGCCGAGCTCCACCGCATGCTGGTCGGTCTGTCGGACGGTGCCGGGGCGTACACCGGCATCGGGTACCTGGAGCATGCGGCGGACGAAGGCGTCCTCCGTCTGATCTCGCCAGTGGCAGAGGGGCCGAAGGCGCTTAGACTGGGGTCCGTTCGCCTCGACGAGTCCTATCGCGCGAAGCGCGTGGACCTGCGGACATTGTTCGGATCGGAATAGGAGACCGCCGCGTGCCGTCGCTCGTCAAGAAACGCCGCAAGAAGATGCGGAAGAAGAAGCACAAGAAGCTGCTGAAGAAGACGCGCTGGCAGCGGCGCCAACAGGGTCGCTAGGAGGCCCGTCGGTGAGGCCGGCGGTCCCGCCGCGGGTCCGTCTGACCGTCCTGCTCGTCGCCTCGGCGATGGTCCTCGGCGCGTGCGGTGGGCAAGAGGGTACGCCCGACCTCTCGGGCTCTCGAGCCGTGACGTTCGACGCTCGCGACGGCGTCTCGCTCGAGGGTCGCGTGTTCGGAGACGGTTCCACGGCGGTCGTCCTGTCGCACATGCGACCCGCCGATCAGCGATCGTGGTTCGACTTCGCGCAGCGCCTGGCACGGCAGGGCTACATGGTGCTCACGTACGACTTCCGCGGGTACTGTCCGGGCGGCGCAGGGGGATGCTCGCGGGGCGACCTCACCGTCGCCGCGATCTGGCAGGACGTCCTCGGGGCGATCGACTTCGTGCGCTCCCGGGGCGCGACCACGGTCGCGCTCGTCGGGGCCAGCATGGGCGGCACCGCATCGCTCGTCGCCGCGGCTCAACAGGGGACCGATGCCGACGTCGTCGTGACGCTGTCTGCTCCCACGGCGATCGAGGGCCTCGTCGCCGACGCGGCGGTCCTGCAGCGCGTGACCGCCAACAAGCTGTTCGTCGCCGGCGTGGGCGACGCCTCCGGCCGGGCTTCGGCGGAGGAGCTCTATGCGACCTCGCCGCCACCCAAGCGCGTCGAGATCGTGCCGGCGAACGACCACGGTACCGACCTGCTCACGGGCTCTCAGGGCGAGGCCGTTCGGCGACTCGTCGAGACGTACCTCGCGCAGTTCACGCAGGCGTGAGGCCTCACGGTGCCACCGTCGGCAGCGGCGTCCCCTCGACGGGTCCGGGATACCTCG